>NZ_JBSPCZ010000003.1:0-388171 GCF_056161485.1 Pseudomonas sp. 5Vm1k | reverse complement strand
TGATCGGCTTTGTGTACCCAGCAGATCCCTGTAGGAGCGAGGCTTGCCCGCGAACACGCAGTGTCAGTCGACATCAGTGTTACCTGACACATCGCTTTCGCGAGCAAGCCCACTCCCACATTTGATCGGCTTTGTGTACCCAGCAGATCCCTGTAGGAGCGAGGCTTGCCCGCGAACACGCAGTGTCAGTCGACATCAGTGTTACCTGACACATCGCTTTCGCGAGCAAGCCCACTCCCACATTTTATCGGCGTCAGACCCGATTCTGCGGTTGCTTCAATTCCCTTGTGGGAGCGAGCCTGCTCGCGAATGCGGTCTGTCAGTCAGTATTTTTGTTGAATGAAATTGCCTTCGCGGGCAAGCCTTGCTCCTACAGGACTTCAGTCGGTCGTGAGGATCTGTGCGGTGCTGACGACGGTGGCGTACTCGCCATGCAGATTGCCCAGCGACATTGCATGCACTTCTTCAGCGGAATGCGCGTTACCGAAAAAATCGGCCTTGTCGAAGGTAAAGCACGCATCCTCCGCCACCCACGCATCAAACCCCAGATTGCCAGCCGTTCGCGCCGTGGACTCCACCGAGTTGTTGGTCGCCACGCCGACGATGATCAATTGCTCAATCCCCGCCTCGCGCAACCCTGCCTCCAGTTCCGTCGCACAAAACGCATCCGGCACCTGCTTCTGGATCAGTCGCTCACCGGCCAACGGCTGGAACCGCTCCTGAAACTCCACGCCCGATTGCTGTGGCCAGAACACCGATTCTGGTGAACGGGACAGGTGCTGCACGTGAATCACCGGTCGTGCGGTTCGACGCCAGTGCGCCAACAAATCGAGGATGCGCTCTTCGGCCTGAGGATTGTTTCGACGCCCCAGCCTGGGATGCAGGATGCCTTTTTGTTGATCGATGATGATCAGTGCGGCGTTTGTCTTGAGCTCCATGCTGACTTTTCTCTTGCCCGACCATTGAATTTCACGCACTTCAGCATCACTTCTTCCTACAGGCAAGCTCTCCGGTGCAAACAGGACGACCTAATGCGAGCGGTTGCTGTCCGTACCTGACAACGTCTATTTTCTGGAGCACTCCATGATCGATCTGTATTACTGGACCACCCCCAACGGCCACAAAATCTCGATATTCCTCGAGGAGGCCGGCCTCAAGTACGACGTGCACCCGATCAACATCAGCCAGAACGACCAGTTCAAGCCTCAATTCCTGAAAATCTCCCCGAACAACAAAATCCCGGCGATCGTCGATCATGAGCCGGTCGATGGCGGCGAGCCGTTGGCGCTGTTCGAGTCCGGGGCGATCTTGCTGTACCTGGCGGAGAAGACCGGCCAGTTCCTGCCCAAGGACCTGCGCGGGCGTCAGCAAGCATTGCAATGGCTGTTCTGGCAGATGGGCGGTCTGGGGCCGATGGCCGGGCAGAATCACCACTTCAGCCAGTTCGCGCCGGAAAAAATCCCTTACGCGATCAAACGCTACATCGACGAAACCGCCCGCCTCTACGGCGTGCTCGACAAGCAACTGGCGAGCAATGAATTCGTCGCCGGCGAGGAGTACAGCATTGCCGACATGGCGATCTACCCGTGGATTGTTTCCCACAAGTGGCAGAGCCAGAACCTTGAAGACTTCCCCAACGTGCTGCGCTGGTTCAACCACATCCAGAACCGCCCGGCGACGGTGAAGGCGTATGCGATTGCGGCGAAGGTGAATCCACCTAAGTCTTGAGGCTTACACAACCCCTGTGGCGAGGGAGCTTGCTCCCGCTCGACTGCGCAGCAGTCGCCAACCAGACACCGCGTTCCGTCGGATAAAACCCGGCGTCCGGATTGGGAGCGCTGCGCACTCCAGCGGGAGCAAGCTCCCTCGCCACAGGGGTACACCGCCGCCCGAGGATTTGCGTTTTGTCAGGCAAATCCTGAAATAACCCCATGCCCCGCTTGCGCGGCCACCTCCTGCTCACTAACGTAGCGCCTTTATTGCGCTACTACCCCCGCAGGAGCTTTGCCATGGCCTCGCCAGCCCTCACACATTTTCTTCCCCGGTTCGGCGTTGCCGCAGCAGTGGCCGGTGTTTTGAGCCTGACCGGTTGTCAGACCTGGAACACTCAGGACACCCTCCCGCCGACCTCCGGCGTGCAGCCGCTCAAGGGCCTGGCGCAGAACGTTTCGGTTCGACGCAACGCCATGGGCATGCCGTTGATCGAAAGCAACAGCTTCCACGACGCCCTGTTCACCCTCGGTTACGTCCACGCCAGCGACCGCCTCACGCAAATGGTGACCATGCGCCTGCTGGCCGAGGGCCGTCTGGCGGAAATGTCCGGCCCGGACCTGCTCGACGCCGACCGCTATATGCGCGCGGTCAACCTGAAGAAAAGCGCCGGTGAGTTGTACAAAGCCTCTTCGCCACGGCTCAAGCGCTTCTTCGAAGTCTATGCCCGGGGCGTCAACGCCTATCTGTTCCGCTACCGCGACAAGCTCCCAGCTGACCTCGCCGCCAGCGGTTACAAACCTGAATACTGGAAGCCGGAAGATTCGGCGCTGATTTTCTGCCTGTTGAATTTCAGCCAGTCGGCCAACCTGCCGGAAGAAATCTCCTCGCTGGTGCTGGCGCAAACCGTCAGCACCGACAAGCTCCCATGGCTGACGCCCTCCGCGCCCGACGAAAAACTGCCAACGGGCGAAGCCGACAAGCTCCAGGGCATTAAGCTCAACGGCGCGATCCCGGGCCTGGCGGAAATCACTAAGGCCACAGGGCAACTGTCCGATCTGAATCTGCTCGGCGCCACCTCGTCGAACAACTGGGCCATTGGCCCGCAACGCAGCCGCAGCGGCAAAAGCCTGCTGGCCAGCGACAGCCACGGCCCGATGGGCGTGCCATCGTTGTTCAGCTACGTGCAGATCCGCGCGCCGAAATATCAGGCGGCAGGCGTCAGCATCGCCGGCCTGCCGATGGTGCTCGGCGGTTTCAACGGCAAAGTGGCGTGGAGCATGACCACGGTCATGGGCGACAACCAGGACCTATTCCTGGAGAAAATCAAACGTCAGGGCAATGGCCTTACCTACGAAGCCAACGGCAAATGGCAGCCGGTAGTGGTGCGTAACGAAACCTACTTCGTCAAAGGCCAGCGGCCGCTTCGCGAAGCGGTGTACGAAACCCGCCACGGGCCGCTGCTCAACAGCGCCCAAGGCCTGACCATGGCTAACGGTTTCGGCCTGGCCCTGCAAACCCCAAGCTTCACCGACGACAAGACCCTGGACGCGTTCTTCGACCTGTCCCGCGCGCAGACCGTCGAGAAAGCCTCGGACGCCAGCCGTGAAATCCGCGCCATCGCCCTGAATCTGGTATTTGCCGACGCCAGCAACATCGGCTGGCAAGTCACCGGCCGCTACCCGAACCGTCGCGAAGGCGAAGGCTTGCTGCCATCGCCGGGCTGGGAAGGTCGCTACGATTGGGACGGTTACGCCGACCCGATGCTGCACCCGTACGATCAAGACCCGGCTCAAGGCTGGCTCGGCACCGCCAACCAGCGGGTCATCCCCCATGGCTACGGCATGCAGTTGTCCAATTCCTGGGCGGCCCCGGAACGTGGCGAGCGCATGGCCGAACTGGCCGGCGCGGGTAAGCACGACACACGTAGCCTGATCGCCATGCAGTACGACCAGACCACCACCTTCGCCGCCAAGCTCAAGAAGATGTTTGGGGCGCCGGGCATGGCCCAGCCACTGAAACAGGCGATCGAAGCACTGCCGGAAGCGGATCGTGGCAAGGCGCGCGAGGCGTTGACCCGTTTGATGGCGTTCGATGGCAAGCTCAGCCCGACCTCCGCTGATGCGGCGATTTATGAGTTGTTCCTACAGGAAAGCGCCAAGCAGATTTTCCTCGACGAACTGGGCCCGGAAAGCAGCCCGGCGTGGAAAGCCTTTATCGCCAACGGTAAGTTGTCCTACGCGGCCCAGGCCGATCACCTGCTCGGTCGCGAAGACAGCCCGTTCTGGGATGACCTGCGCACGCCGCAGAAAGAAGACAAACCGGCGATCCTCGCCCGCAGCCTGGCAGCGGCAATCACGGCTGGCGACAGTCAACTGGGTGGCGATCGCAAGGCCTGGCAGTGGGGCAAACTGCACCGCTACGAGTGGAAAAATGCCAGTGGCCAGACCGTGCGCGGTCCAGTGGCGGCTGGTGGCGATCACACCACGCTGAACACCTCGGCGTTCGCCTGGGGCCAGGACTTCAACACCACGCTCGCGCCGTCCATGCGCTTTATCGTCGACTTCGGCCAGGCCGAACCGCTGATGGGCCAGAACGGCAGCGGCCAGTCCGGCAACCCGGCGAGCCCGAACTACCTCGACAGCATCGACCCGTGGCTCAAGGGCCAGTACATGAGCCTGCCGATGCAGCCGCAGAACTTTGACAAGGCGTATGGCAAGGCGCGGTTGACCCTGACGCCGGGCAAGTAACGTTTAACACGGACCTCATGTGGGAGCGGGCTTGCTCGCGAAGGCGTCGTATCAGTCAATATCATCGTTGCCTGACACACCGCCTTCGCGAGCAAGCCCGCTCCCACAATGGGAATGTCGATTGTCTCGAAAAACTCGATAGAACTTCTGCCTTCGCGCCAACCTCCTAGATAACAAGCCCCCCATTTTGGTAACAACATGGATCTTGTTATCGCGCGCCCCGAAGGTTTGTACTGCCCCGCCGGTGATTTCTATATCGACCCGTGGCGCCCGGTCGAGCGCGCGGTAATTACGCATGCCCACGGCGATCACGCCCGAACCTGCAATCAACACTACCTGGCCGCCGCTCCCGGCGAAGGGATTCTGCGCACGCGCCTGGGCCAGGACATCAACCTGCAAACCCTGCCCTACGGCCAACGCCTGCTGCACCACGGCGTCACCTTGAGTTTTCACCCGGCCGGCCATGTCCTCGGCTCGGCCCAGGTGCGCCTGGAATACGGCGGCGAAGTCTGGGTCGCCTCGGGGGATTACAAAATCGAGCCCGATGGCACCTGCGCGCCGTTCGAACCGGTGCGTTGTCACACCTTCATTACTGAATCGACCTTCGGCCTGCCGATCTACCGCTGGCAGCCTCAGGCGCAGGTCTTTGCCGAGATCAATCAGTGGTGGCAGGCCAATATCGCGGCCGAGAAAGCCAGCGTGTTGTTCTGTTACTCGTTCGGCAAGGCCCAGCGCATTCTCCACGGCATCGACGCCAGCATCGGCCCCATTTTGGTGCATGGCGCGGTGGAACCGCTGAACCGGGTTTATCGCGAAGGCGGTATTTATTTACCGCCCACCATTTATGCCGGCGAGGTAAAAAAGAGCGACCCGATCATGCGCCAGGCCTTGGTCCTTGCCCCGCCGTCAGCCGGTGCCAGCACTTGGATGCGCCGGTTTGGCGACTACAGCGACGGTTTCGCCAGCGGCTGGATGCGCCTGCGCGGCACTCGGCGGCGGCGCGGCGTGGATCGGGGTTTCGTGCTCTCGGATCATGCCGACTGGCCGGGGTTGCTCTGGGCTATCGAACAGACCGGGGCCGAGCGGGTGCTGGTCACCCATGGCTCCGTCGGGGTGCTGGTTCGTCATCTATGCGAACAAGGCCTGGATGCCCAGGGTTTCAGCACTGAATACGGTGACGATGAAGAAGATCACGCAGACATCACCCCGGAGCTCGCCGAGGTGCATTCATGAAGGCTTTCGCCGAGCTATACACGGAACTCGACGCCACCACCTCGAGCAACGCCAAACTGGCAGCAATGCAGGCTTACTTCGCCCAGGCTGCACCGGAAGATGCGGCGTGGGCGGTGTACTTTCTCTCTGGCGGCCGACCTCGCCAGTTAGTGCCGGTGCGTACCCTGCGGGAACTGGCGGTGGAGATTTCCGGGCTTTCGTCGTGGTTGTTCGAGGAAAGTTATCAGGCTGTGGGTGATCTGGCAGAAACCATCTCCCTGGTGCTACCCGAAGTCACCCACAGTTCTACCGATGGGCTGGCGGCATGGATTGAGGACAAACTGCTGCCGCTGCGCGGTGAAACCCCGGCGTTCCTTGCCCGGCGACTGCCCGAACTCTGGGCGCAACTGGACCGCCCCAGCCTGATGCTGTGCATCAAGTTAATCACCGGCAGTTTTCGCGTGGGCGTCTCAAAGTTACTGGTCACCCGGGCGCTGGCGGCCATGGCCGGGCTCGACAGCAAACGGGTAGCCCAGCGGCTGGTGGGTTACACCGACCTGTCCAACCGACCGAACGCTGCCAGTTACCTCAAACTCATCGCGCCGCCCTCCGCCGACGAACATGCCCAACGGGGCGGCCAGCCGTACCCGTTTTTTCTCGCACACGCCCTCGCCCAACCGGTGGAACAGTTCGAAACACTGCTCGGCCCGACCAGCCAGTGGCAGGTGGAATGGAAGTGGGACGGCATCCGCGCCCAAGTGGTCAAGCGTGAAGGTCGGCTGTGGATCTGGTCTCGGGGCGAAGAACTGGTCAGCGAGCGTTTTCCCGAACTGGAGGTGCTGACCCACGGCTTACCGGACGGCACGGTAATCGACGGCGAAATCGTCGCCTGGAAAGCCACGCAGCCCACCACCGAGGACGCTTTCGACCCGCAATCCACAACGCCCCCTGCGGTGCAGCCTTTCGCCCTGCTGCAACAGCGGATCGGCCGTAAAACCCTGGGCAAGAAAATCCTCGATGAGGTGCCGGTGGTGTTACTCGCCTACGACCTGCTGGAATGGCAAGGCGAAGACTGGCGCAACCACACTCAGGCAGAACGTCGCACTCAACTGGAGCAGGTCATCGCCACCTGCAACAACCCGGTGCTGCTGGCATCGCCGGTGCTCAATGGTGAAGACTGGTTCGACCTTGCCCGGCAGCGGGAAGCGTCGCGTCGGCTCGGGGTCGAAGGCATGATGCTCAAGGCCCGGGATGCGCTGTACGGCGTGGGCCGGACCAAGGACATGGGCGTGTGGTGGAAGTGGAAAGTCGAGCCGTTCAGTGTCGATGCGGTGTTGATCTATGCCCAGCGGGGCCATGGCCGTCGGGCGAGTCTCTTCAGCGACTACACGTTCGCCGTGTGGGATGGACCACCCGACGCCAGCGAGCGGACGCTGGTGCCGTTCGCCAAGGCGTATTCAGGGCTGACCGATGAGGAAATGCGCCAGGTCGACAGCATCGTGCGCAAAACCACGGTGGAGAAATTCGGGCCGGTGAGCAGTGTGAGGCCGAGCCTTGTCTTTGAGCTCGGTTTTGAAGGGATTGCCCTGTCCCGGCGGCACAAGAGCGGGATTGCGGTGCGGTTTCCAAGGATGTTGCGCTGGCGGCAGGATAAGACGGTCGAGGACGCCGATAGCCTCGCAACCCTGCAGGATTTGTTGAGCTAACCCAAATCGAAAATGTGGGAGCGGGCTTGCTCGCGAAAGCGGTGTGTCAGTCAACATTATTTCGACTGCCCCACCGCTTTCGCGAGCAAGCCCGCTCCCACAGGTTTTTGTGTCGATATGATCTATATTGGTGCAAGAATTTTCCGCCGCCCATTTTCGTGCACAAATGCGTCACAACCTTTTCTTTATTCACCTTTTAAAACGCTTGTTCGGGACTCTGGTTCGGAAATTGCTACTTTCATTAGGTCTTACGCTTTCCAGTAACAATAATTCTGCGCCACAAGCGCTCATATTGGTTCTTAGGGATTGAATAATGAAAAAAGCATTGCTGACCCTTTCTGCACTGGCGTTGTGCATGGCTGCTGGCTCCGCGCTGGCCAAGGAGTACAAAGAACTGCGTTTTGGCGTTGACCCTTCTTACGCACCCTTCGAGTCCAAAGCGGCCGACGGCAGCCTGGTGGGCTTCGATATCGATCTGGGCAATGCGATCTGCGCCGAGCTGAAGGTCAAGTGCAAATGGGTCGAAAGCGATTTCGACGGCATGATTCCGGGCCTCAAGGCCAATAAATTCGACGGTGTGATCTCTTCGATGACCGTCACCGAAGCCCGCGAAAAAGTCATCGACTTCTCCAGCGAGCTGTTCTCGGGCCCGACGTCCTTCGTATTCAAGAAAGGTTCCGGCATCACCGCCGACACCGCTTCGCTGAAGGGTAAAAAGGTCGGCTACGAGCAAGGCACCATCCAGGAAGCGTATGCCAAAGCCGTGCTGGACAAGGCTGGCGTGACCACTCAGGCCTACGCCAACCAGGACCAGGTCTATGCTGACCTGACCTCCGGCCGCCTCGATGCTTCCATCCAGGACATGCTGCAAGCCGAACTGGGCTTTCTGAAGTCGCCACAAGGTGCCGATTACGAAGTCAGCAAGCCGATTGATGCCCCTCTGCTGCCAGCCAAAACAGCTGTCGGTATCTCGAAAGGTAACAAAGACCTGAAGGCACTTCTGGATAAAGGTATCAAAGCGTTACACGACGATGGCACCTACGCCACCATTCAGAAGAAACACTTTGGCGATCTGAATCTGTACAGCGGCAAATAATGCCCGGCGCCCATCTCGCGATGGGCGCTTTTTTTACTCGATCAGGTTGCTGATTTATGTTCGAAAACCTCTTACAAAACCTGGGGCTCTCAGCCTTCAGCTTGAAGGGCTTCGGTCCCTTGCTGTTGGAAGGCACCTGGATGACCATCAAATTGTCGGTGTTGTCGCTCTTGGTGTCCGTATTGCTCGGATTACTGGGTGCCAGTGCCAAACTGTCCAAAGTCAAACTGGTGCGCGTGCCCGCACAGATCTACACGACGCTGATTCGCGGCGTGCCGGATCTGGTGCTGATGCTGCTGATTTTCTACAGCCTGCAAACCTGGTTGACGACGTTCACCGAATACATGGACTGGGAATACATCGAAATCAACCCGTTCAGCGCCGGGGTCATCACCCTGGGGTTCATTTACGGTGCTTACTTCACTGAAACCTTCCGTGGGGCGATCCTCGCCGTGCCACGGGGTCAGGTCGAAGCCGCCACCGCCTATGGCCTCAAACGCGGCCAGCGCTTTTGGATCGTGGTGTTCCCGCAAATGATGCGCTTTGCACTGCCGGGTATCGGCAACAACTGGATGGTGATGCTCAAGGCCACCGCGCTGGTGTCGATCATCGGCCTCGCCGATCTGGTCAAGGCTGCGCAGGACGCCGGTAAAAGCACCTATCAATTGTTTTACTTCCTGGTGCTCGCTGCGCTGATTTACCTGCTGATCACCAGCGCATCCAACTTCGTCCTGCGCAAGCTTGAACGCCGCTACGCCGCCGGCTCCCGGGAGGCCGTACGATGATCGAACTCTTGCAGGAATACTGGAAATCCTTCCTTTATACCGACGGCTACCACATCACCGGCCTGGCCATGACCATGTGGCTGCTCAGCGCGTCGATTTTCATCGGCTTCCTGGTGTCGATCCCGCTGTCCATCGCCCGTGTGTCGCCGCACTTCTACATCCGCCTGCCAGTGCAGTTCTACACCTACCTGTTCCGTGGCACGCCGCTCTATATCCAGTTGCTGATCTGCTACACCGGGATCTACAGCCTGGCAGCCGTGCGTGCACAACCGGTGCTGGACGCGTTTTTCCGCGACGCAATGAACTGCACCATCCTCGCCTTCGCCCTGAACACCTGCGCCTACACCACGGAGATTTTCGCCGGGGCGATCCGCAGCATGAACCACGGTGAAGTCGAAGCGGCCAAGGCCTACGGTCTGACTGGCTGGAAGCTGTACGCCTACGTGATCATGCCTTCAGCCCTGCGTCGCTCGTTGCCTTATTACAGCAACGAAGTGATTCTGATGCTGCACTCGACCACCGTGGCGTTCACCGCAACCATCCCGGACATCCTGAAAGTCGCGCGGGACGCCAACTCGGCGACCTTCCTGACGTTCCAGTCGTTCGGCATCGCCGCGCTGCTCTACCTGACCGTGACCTTTGCGCTGGTTGGCCTGTTCCGTCTCGCCGAACGTCGATGGCTGGCCTTCCTCGGGCCGACTCACTAGGACCCGCTTTCTGGAATAAAGAGACGAACATGCGCCACCAGATACATGACCTGCTGGCCCCGCTGCCGGGGACCGCACGACAGATTCACAGCTTTCACTTCGGCCCCGCGTCGGCCAAAGGCAAGATCTACATCCAGTCGTCCCTACACGCCGATGAAATGCCCGGCATGCTGGTGGCCTGGCACCTCAAGCAACGCCTGGCGGAGCTGGAAGCCGCCGGCCGCCTGCGCAGCGAAATCGTGCTGGTCCCCGTGGCCAACCCGGTGGGCCTGGAACAGGTTTTGATGGATGTGCCGCTGGGCCGCTATGAGCTGGAGAGCGGGCAGAACTTCAATCGCTGGTTTGTCGATTTGAGCGAAGAGGTCGGCAACGAGATCGAGGGCCTGCTGGGCGACAATCCGCAGCACAACCTCGAACTGATCCGTACCAGCCTGCGCAATGCCCTCGCCCGGCAGACCGCCGGCACGCAACTGCAATCCCAGCGCCTGACCCTGCAACGGCTGGCCTGCGACGCGGACATGGTGCTGGACCTGCATTGCGATTTCGAAGCCGTCGCGCACCTTTACACCACGCCGGAGGCCTGGCCGCAGGTTGAGCCGCTGGCGCGCTACATCGGTGCCGAGGCGAGTCTGCTGGCCACCGATTCTGGCGGTCAGTCGTTCGATGAGTGCTTCACATTGCTTTGGTGGCAGTTGAAGGAGCGCTTCGGCGAACACTTCGATATTCCGCTGGGCAGCTTTTCCGTCACCGTAGAATTGCGTGGTCAGGGCGACGTCTATCACCCGTTGGCCAGCAATGACTGCCAGGCGCTGATCGACTACCTGATTCACTTCGGCGCCATTGCCGGCGAAGCAGCGCCGCTGCCCGAACTGCCCTACCCGGCCACGCCACTGGCTGGCGTTGAGCCCGTGGCCACGCCGGTTGGCGGGTTGCTGGTGTTCTGCGCGGTGCCGGGGCAGTACCTGGAAGCCGGGCAACTGATCGCCGAAATCATCGACCCGATCAATGATCGCGTCACCCCAATCCATTGCACCGCTGCCGGGCTGATGTACGCCCGATCGCTGCGACGCATGGCCACTGCCGGCATGGTGATCGCCCACGTCGCGGGCACCGAAGCCTATCGCAGCGGCTACCTACTTTCGCCTTGAGGATGCATGCCCCATGTACAAACTGACCATCGAAGGCCTGCATAAAAGCTACGGCGATCATCAGGTGCTCAAAGGTGTTTCGCTCAAGGCCAAGACCGGCGACGTCATCAGCCTGATCGGCGCCAGCGGCTCGGGCAAAAGTACCTTCCTGCGCTGCATCAACTTCCTCGAACAACCAAATGACGGCGCCATGAGCCTGGATGGCAAGGACATCCGCATGGTCAAGGATCGTCACGGCATGCATGTGGCCGATCCTGATGAACTGCAACGCATCCGCACGCGCCTGGCCATGGTGTTCCAGCATTTCAACCTGTGGAGCCACATGACCGTGCTGGAAAACATCACCATGGCCCCGCGCCGGGTGTTGGGGTGCAGCAAGGAGGAAGCCGAGGACCGTGCACGGCGCTACCTCGACAAGGTGGGCTTGGCGGCCCGCGTTGCCGACCAATACCCGGCGTTCCTTTCCGGCGGTCAGCAGCAACGGGTAGCCATCGCCCGCGCGTTGGCCATGGAACCGGAAGTCATGCTGTTCGACGAACCGACCTCCGCGCTCGACCCGGAACTGGTGGGCGAAGTACTGCGCGTGATCCAGGGCCTGGCCGAAGAAGGTCGGACCATGATCATGGTCACCCACGAAATGAGCTTCGCGCGCAAAGTGTCGAGCCAGGTGTTGTTCCTGCACCAGGGGTTGGTGGAGGAAGAAGGCGCGCCGGAAGATGTGCTGGGCAGTCCGAAGAGTGAGCGGCTGAAACAGTTCCTCAGCGGCAACCTCAAGTAACGCATTGCACGATCCCCTGTGGGAGCGGGCTTGCTCGCGAAGGCGTTGTGTCAGGCATCGATGATGTTGACTGATACGACGCCTTCGCGAGCAAGCCCGCTCCCACAAAAAACAAAGCAATTCAAACTTGTCGCATCCCGCCGCGGTCACTGAAAGAACACTTTCAGAGCGCACACCGCCGGCATGGGAACGTCCCCCGACTTCGCAAAACAATGGTTCACCGCCCGTGGCTGGACGCCGTTCGCCTTTCAGAAACAGGTATGGGTGGCGGTTAAACGAGGCCAGTCCGGATTGCTGCATGCCAGCACCGGCGCCGGTAAAACCTATGCGGTCTGGTTCGGCGCGCTCAATCGCTTCGCCTCTTCTGTCGCCCCGGTTGAAACACCACGCAAACGCAAACCCCTCGCCGAACCGCTGACAGTGTTGTGGATAACCCCCATGCGCGCCTTGGCCGCCGACACCGCGCGCGCCCTGGAAGCGCCGCTGGCGGATTTGCAGATTCCCTGGAGCGTCGGCCTGCGTACCGGCGACACCGGCAGCAGCGAACGCGCCCGTCAGAGCCGGCGTCTGCCGACCACACTGATCACCACCCCGGAAAGCCTGACCCTGATGCTCGCCCGCGCCGATGCGCAAACCGCGTTGTCGACCTTACGCATGGTGGTGGTCGACGAATGGCACGAACTGCTCGGCAACAAGCGCGGTGTACAACTGCAATTGGCCCTCGCCCGTCTGCGTCGTTGGCATCCCGGGTTGATCGTCTGGGGCGTTTCCGCGACGCTCGGTAATCAGGCCCACGCTGAACAGGTCTTGATCCCACAAGGTGGTGGCATCAGCGTTCAGGGCCAGAGCAGCAAAGACCTGCGCGTCGATACATTGCTGCCGCCGGCCATCGAGCGATTCCCTTGGGCCGGGCATATAGGTTTGAAAATGTTGCCGCAAGTCGTCGCCGAGATTGAGTCGAGCCCCAGCAGCCTGGTGTTCACCAACACTCGCGCTCAATCGGAAATCTGGTATCAGGCCCTATTGGAAGCACGCCCGGATTGGGCCGGGCTGATTGCACTGCATCACAGCTCCTTGTCCCGGGATACTCGCGACTGGGTTGAGCGCGCCCTCAAGGACGGGCAACTCAAAGCCGTGGTCTGCACCTCCAGCCTGGACTTGGGTGTGGACTTTTTGCCGGTGGAACGCGTACTGCAAATCGGCTCGGCCAAAGGCGTGGCGCGCCTGATGCAGCGTGCGGGGCGCTCCGGGCATGCACCGGGGCGCGTGTCACGGGTGACCCTGGTGCCAACGCACAGCCTGGAACTGATCGAAGCGGCCGCCGCTCAAGACGCCGTGGCGCAACGACGTATCGAACCCCGCGAGTCGCCTCACAAGCCACTGGATGTGCTGGTGCAGCATCTGGTCAGCATCGCATTGGGCGGTGGGTTTATTCCCGATGAGCTGTACGAAGAAGTGCGCGGCGCGTGGGCTTATCGTGACCTCACACCCGCCGATTGGGCTTGGGCGCTGGCCTTCGTACGTCACGGCGGACTATCCCTGACGGCTTATCCGGATTATCGCCGGGTCGAGCCTGATGAACAGGGCATCTGGCGTGTACCGGATGCACGATTGGCGCGTCGACATCGCATGAGCATCGGCACCATCGTCAGCGATGCGAGCATTCAGCTGAAGTTCTGGAGCAAGGGTGGCGGTGGCAAGACGCTAGGAAGTGTCGAGGAAGGGTTTATCGCAAGGCTCAAGCCCGGTGATGGGTTTCTGTTCGCAGGTCGGCTGCTGGAACTGGTACGCGTCGAAAACATGACCGCTTACGTGCGGCGCAGCAATGTGAAAAAAGCCGCAGTACCGCGTTGGAATGGCGGGCGCATGCCCTTGTCCAGCGAGTTGGCCCAGGCGGTAGTTGCGCGTTTCAGTGCTGCGGCATCGGGTCATTTCGTTGGCCCGGAGATGACGGCGTTGCGCCCACTGCTGCAGGTGCAGCAGCGCTGGTCCGGCCTGCCGACCGAAACCAGCCTGTTGGCCGAAGCGCTCAAATCCCGCGAAGGCTGGCACTTGTTTCTCTATCCCTTCGCCGGGCGCCAGGTCCATCTGGGACTGGCGAGCCTGTTGGCGTGGCGGGTCAGTCAACGCCAGGCGCTGACCTTTTCCATTGCAGTCAACGATTACGGCCTGGAATTACTCAGCGCAACACCCATTGACTGGTCCTTTCATCTGAATCCCGAGTTGTTCAGCGCCGAGCATCTGCTGCCCGACGTTCTCGCCAGCCTGAACGCCGGTGAACTGGCGTTGCGGCGTTTTCGAGAGATCGCCCGGATTGCCGGCCTGGTGTTCGCCGGTTATCCCGGCGCGCCGAAAAGTACGCGACAGGTCCAGGCATCCAGCGGCTTGTTCTTCGAAGTGTTCAAGCAGTACGACGCCGACAATTTGTTACTGGCTCAGGCCGGGAAAGAAGTCCTACGAGAAGAACTGGATATTCGGCGACTGGAGCAGACCTTGGCCCGCATCAATAGCTTGCGATTCGACCTGCACCAGATCAAACGTCCGACGCCGCTGGGTTTTCCGCTGCTGGTGGAACGCATGCGCGAGAGCATGAGTTCCGAGAAACTGGCGGATCGCATCAAGCGGATGGTCGGCGACCTGGAAAAAACCGCTGAAACAGGGAAAGCCTGATGGGCACGCCTTATCCTGTGCGTCTGGCCGGTGAGGAGCTATGGTTGCTTCCCGAGAAAGCGCTGTACTGGCCAGCCCAGCAAGCGCTATTGATCGCCGACGTGCATTTCGGCAAGGCCGCCGCCTATCGCAGCCTCGGTCAGCCCGTGCCACGGGGCACTACCGCGCAAAACATCGCCGTGCTGGATGCGTTGCTGGCAGCCCTGCCCTGTCGCCAGCTGATTTTTCTCGGCGATTTCCTCCACGGACCTGGGTCACACGCGGTACATACCTTGAGCGCGCTGGCCACCTGGCGAGAACGCCATCGTGATCTGCCGATGACGCTGATTCGTGGCAACCATGACAAACGGGCGGGCGATCCGCCGGCCTCGCTGGACATCCGCGTGGTGCCAGAGCCTTTGCTACTTGGGCCGTTTGCCCTGCAGCATGAACCTGATCCCCACCCGAGCAGACATGTACTCGCGGGGCACGTGCACCCGGTCTACCGACTGAACGGCAGAGGCCGGCAAAGCTTGCGTCTGGCGTGTTTCAGGTTAGGGACGGAAATCAGTTTATTGCCTGCATTCGGCGCGTTTACCGGCGGGTATCAAGTCAAAGCGGACGAGAGTTGCAGGATTTTCGTCATCGGCGACAACGAAATATGGCCAGTGTAGGAGCGAAGCTTGCTCGCGAAGGCGGTCTACCCGTCAAAAACGACGTCGACGGGTAAATTGCCTTCGCGAGCAAGCTTCGCTGCTACAAGATGATGCGTCGTGCGATAAGCGCAGGAGGCGACATCAGGCAACAGGAGCCGGAGGCGGCTCGTCCGGCAGGGTTGGCTCACCGGGTTCGGTCGGCTGTTCGTTGGGGGTATCAGGATCAGGCTGGCCGGGGATGCCCCCCGCCATGTTGATTGGCGGATGCGCCAACAACGACCAGGCCAAAACACCGACCTGATTGGGCTCAAGCCTGGCCAGTTCGGCGCTGATTTGCGGATCGATCTTCATGGAGCACTCCTGAGCAGTGGCCCGGTTCGCTGTGCGCAAACCGGGCAGTACACCCAATAGAGTGTCTACCTGCAGAAGAATTCCCGGCAACTGTCAGATGGATGGATCAGGTACGCGGCAAAGTGACGCCGCGCTGGCCCTGATACTTGCCGCCACGGTCCTTGTAGGAGACTTCGCACTCTTCGTCGGATTCGAAGAACAGCATCTGTGCCACGCCTTCATTCGCGTAGATTTTCGCCGGCAATGTCGTGGTGTTGGAGAATTCCAGGGTCACATGACCTTCCCACTCAGGCTCGAGCGGCGTCACGTTGACGATAATGCCGCAGCGGGCGTAGGTGCTTTTACCCAGGCAAATGGTCAGCACGTTGCGCGGAATGCGGAAGAATTCCACGGTGCGAGCCAGGGCGAAGGAGTTCGGCGGGATAATGCAGACGTCGCTTGTTACGTCGACGAAGCTCTTTTCATCAAAATTCTTCGGATCGACGATCGCCGAGTTGATGTTGGTGAACACTTTGAATTCACCGGCGCAGCGCACGTCGTAGCCGTAGCTCGACACGCCGTAGGAAATCAGCCGCTCGGCACCCTCGCCGCGCATCTGGCGCTCGACGAACGGTTCGATCATGCCGTGCTCTTGCGCCATGCGGCGAATCCACTTGTCCGATTTGATGCTCATGGCGGGTGTCCTGAATAGCGAGGTGGAAAAATTCTGTCCGGCATCTTACTAGGCGCGCGCTCCGGGTTCAAAGCACAGGTATTAATTCTCGCCCATCCCCCCTGATTGCCGGGCCTTGGCGCCAATAAGATGCACCGTCAGTCACGAAAACAGAGAAACCTTCGCAAGAAGCATTGGCACGTTCGGCAAAAAGGGTTAAGGTGGCGCCACTGTGCTGCTTGTGTCACTGAGAATCTCTACACGATATGTTGAATTTCGATCCAACCATCTACAAGAATTTTTCCTGCTCTTTGCACTCAGTCTCGGCCAGGGTTCTTCCTGCGTCGCAGTTATCTTTGTTCAAGGAGTTACACCATGTCTAATCGCCAAACCGGTACCGTTAAGTGGTTCAACGATGAAAAAGGCTTCGGCTTCATCACTCCACAATCCGGTGACGACCTGTTCGTTCACTTCAAAGCTATCCAATCCGACGGCTTCAAAAGCCTGAAAGAAGGCCAACAGGTTTCTTTCATCGCTACCCGCGGTCAGAAAGGCATGCAAGCTGAAGAAGTTCAAGTTATCTAACTTGTACTTGCTTTAGTAAAAAGCCCCGCCCTTAAAAGCGGGGCTTTTTTGTGGGCGCTGTTTTTTGCCTTACGCCATCCGCATGCCCTCTATATGATTCTCCGCCTGGAAAATCACATGGAAGCAGCAGGATGCCGTTCATTCAATGGAAAGCGCTAGGCGCAGCGCTGATCACACTCGCACTCCCCTTCTCGACTCACGCCAATCCTCGCCCCGACCACCCGACCATCATCGTCGGCATGGACACCCACGCCACCTATGTAGCCAAGGGCCCCGCCATTCAAGGCGCTCCCCAGGCACAACTGCGTGCGGCGGCTTTGCTGGAACTCTCTACGGCACACGCCTGCGGTAGCAACGAGGTCTACCTCACACCGGAATCGGTGGGCGTACCCAACGAAGCGTTTGGCCGACTGCTCGATGAAGTCCAGCAACTGATCGACGACGAAACCCCGCTCCTGCTAACGCTCTCGGAATGTGACGGTAAGCGGGCTTTTTTTGAAAAGGTCCGCGCCTGCACACCCGAAGAATGCGGCGAACTGACCGCATCACTCGTGGACGGCAAGCTGTATCTGGACGAGCAGTACGCCCCCACCACAAAAGGCCAGGCGGTTTTTTTCCTGCCGATGCCGCTGACCTACGACAGCAAGCGCAAAGCCTGGCATGCCAAAGTCTTTTACGTCGAATCAGGCACCGTGCGCCGCGACTACTACGTCGACGCCAAGGACTTTGTGTCAGGCAAGCCCGTCCTTGCATCAAAAACCTACTACTCAAATGGAAAGCTCGGACAAAGCTTTCAGAACGACGCCAATGGCCAAAGCCAGGGCGAGGTAGTTACCTATTCCGAAAGTGGGATTGTCACCAAGCGCGCTCATTACCTGAATGACAAGCTGGAAGGCTGGGAAACCACGTACCACGATAACGGCAAGAAGGCAGAGTCCTACAACTGGCACGCTGGCAAGCACGTAGATGGCGAGTACCTGGAGTACGACGAAGATGGCGCAGTGATCGGCCGCCTCACCTATCACAATGATGTTCTGGACGGTCCGATTCTCGGCTATTACCCCGACGGCAAGATCAAGTCGCGCGCTCAGTACGTCAACGGCAAAATGGTTGGCCCCAACCTCTCCTACTTTCCGGACGGCTCACTGGAAAGCAGCACGGACTACGTCGACAACGCGCCGCAGGGCTGGCAAATCGAGTATCACCCCAACGCAACGGTGAAACAGAAAGTCTTTGTCGACGAGCACTCCGTGCAGCGCAGTCATGCCAGCTGGAATGCCCAGGGCATACAAACCGCGCAATGGCAGTGGGATGAGCAGCACCGTGAACAGGGCGACTTCAAAGAGTGGTACGCCAACGGCCAGCTCAAGGAGCAAAAAACCTACAAGGACGGCAAACTTGAAGGTCCTTCCATCACTTGGTGGGAAAACGGCCAGATGAATACGTCGGTCGATTACGTCGAAGGACGCGAGCAAGGCGTGATGCGCATGTGGAAACAGGATGGAAGCCCGAACGGCGAATGCCGATATGAGGCCGGGGTCCGCCAAGGTCAGTGCAGCTGACGCAATAACATCAAAAAAAAAGATCGCAGCCTTCGGCAGCTCCTACAGGATGAACGTCGATTCATCGTAGGCGCTGCCGAAGGCTGCGATCTTTTGGTCTTTCAGCGATTTACCAAGCCACGCCAAACCCAGCGGTATAACGGGTCTTGTTCAAATCGGCATCATTGGTCCCGCTGATGATGTCGCGCTCGGCCTTGAGGTTGAGCGAAGCCCAGTCGGTGACTTTATAGCGTAGGCCCATTTCGGCATCGAGGGAGTAATCGGCCACGCCGGAAAGCGGCTTGCCCACCTCGCCATTGGTGAAGAACTCCACCTTCTTGCCAATCAGGTAACGGTTGTAGTCCCACTTCATGGCGACGGAGTAGAAGTTATCCTTGCCACCATCCTTGTATTCAAAATCGGTACGGTTGAACAACGAGCCGAGCGAGAACGCGCCGAGCTCATCATCCCAGAATTGATAGCCCGGACCGGTACCGACCACGCGTTGACGGGACAGGTCTTCGACCTTGTCGCGTTTGTAGTTCAAGCGACCATCCCAGTACCAGTGATCGGTCAGGAATCGGTCGAGGGAGTACTCGGCACGCCAGTTGTCGGTGGTGACCACGTCATTCTGGAATTCGCGGTTGTACTCACCCTCTGCCGTATGCCGCCAGCGACCATGACGGGCCGAGGTCTTGAAGCCGACATCGTAGTCGTCGGTGTCCTTCTCGGCGCGCTGGTAATCCAGCGCCATGTCGACATTACCCTTCCACACGAGGTCTTCGACGATCGGCTTGGGCTTGAGGATCTGCTGGATGCTCGCCAGCTCGACGGTTTTCGGCGCCTCGCCATTGGCCAGGGTAACCTTGCCGTCTTCGGCCGCCTTCAATGATTTGGCTTTCTCACCGTTATAGGCATCCTGCTTGACCAGCAACTCCTGATCGCTTTCCAGGGTTTTGACCTGTTTCCAGTCGATAGGGATCGCACCGGCGTATTCGGTCTGAATCAGCAGCTTGCCGCCATCGAACACGGTGATCTTGCCGCTTAACTTGTCACCGTTTTTCAACCAGACGGTGTCGGCGAGCAAAGGCGTGGAAGCACTGAAGACAGCGAGGCACAACAGGGTTCTGGACAACATAAGCAGGTCGAAGGCTCTGGTTTGCGAAAAAAAGTCGGCATTATCCGCAGGAATAAGGCGCTAACAAGGACTGACCCAACTATTTCTATTGAGTTCATTTCTCAATCAGTGCTCCAGGACCTAATCTAGTGACTGCAAAACGAATTTCTTCAGGAACAGCGGACGTGACAGAGCCGACGACCGAAACTGAAAGCCCGGCGCAAATCCGACGCACGGCGCTCTACCTGACCCTGGCCCAAGTGCCGGAGGGCAAAGTCGTGAGTTACGGACAACTGGCCGAACTGGCAGGGCTGGGCCGCGCGGCTCGCTGGGTTGGGCGTACGTTGAGCCAGTTGCCCGGCGACACCAAGCTGCCCTGGCACCGAGTGCTTGGCGCCGGTGGTCGGATCAGCCTGCCGGTCGGCAGCCCTTCAGGGGATGAACAACGGGCGCGACTGCGCACCGAAGGCATCAGTATCCTGAACAATCGTGTTGATATTCAGCGTCATGGCTGGCGCCCGGTAGAGCACAGCGGTTAGAGTGCGCGCTTTGTTTCCGTAATCTTGAGGCAGACTTCAGCCCATGCCCCGTAAAACCTGGCGCGCCGCGCTCGCCGCCTATGCCAGTCCATCAACGCTCGTGCTGTTGCTGCTTGGTTTCGCCGCCGGCTTGCCCTACATGCTGGTGTTTTCGACGCTGTCGGTCTGGTTGCGTGAGGCCGGTGTGGCCCGCGAAACCATTGGCTATGCAAGCCTGATCGGTTTGGCCTACGCCTTTAAATGGGTGTGGTCCCCCCTGCTCGACCAATGGCGCCTGCCACTGCTCGGCAAACTCGGCCGCCGCCGTTCCTGGCTGGTGCTGGCCCAATCGCTGGTGATCCTGGGTCTGATCGGCATGGGTTTCTGCGACCCGCAAAAGCACCTGTCCTGGCTGATCGCCATTGCCGTGGTCGTCGCGTTCGCCTCGGCGACTCAAGACATCGCCGTGGACGCCTATCGCCTGGAAATCGCTGAAGACAGTCGCCAGGCTGCACTGGCCGCCAGTTACATGTCCGGCTATCGGATCGCGGCACTACTGGCCACCGCCGGTGCCCTGTTCTTCGCCGAGGGTTTCGGTTCCACCGGATTCAACTATCAACACTCAGCCTGGACCGGCACCTACGTGCTGTTCGGCGCCTTGATGATTCCCGCACTGCTGACCACCCTGTTCATGCGCGAGCCGCCGGTGCCGTTGCGCACTCAGTTGCAGGCCGGGCGCTACAGTTTTGTGCATCAACTGGCATCGGTGTTTGTATTGATCGTACTGCTGGTGTCCGTGCCGGCCATGTTCACCCAGCTCTACAACACTGATTTCGCCAGCGTGCTGTTCGGGGGCGTGAGCCTACTCGACCTGCTGCTCGAAGACCGCGCATTCCTGCGGGCGATCCTCTACACCACGCTGACCATTCTGTGCCTGTCGTCCATGGGCCGTCGTGGCCTGGCGCCGGTGCTGACACCAGTCAATGACTTCATTCTGCGGTATCGCTGGCAGGCGTTCCTGCTGCTCGGGCTGATCGCCACTTACCGGATGTCCGATACGGTCATGGGCGTGATGGCCAACGTGTTTTACATCGACCAGGGCTTCACCAAGGATCAGATTGCCAGCGTCAGCAAAATATTCGGCCTGATCATGACCCTGGTCGGCGCCGGCATGGGCGGCCTGCTGATCGTGCGCTTCGGCATTCTGCCGATTCTGCTCATTGGCGGTATCGCATCGGCCGCGACCAACCTGCTGTTCCTGATGCTCGCCGACATGGGCGCCAATCTGAACATGCTGATCCTGACCATTTCCCTGGACAACTTCAGCTCAGGCCTGGCGACATCCGCGTTCGTCGCTTACCTGTCGAGCCTGACCAACCTCAAATTTTCCGCCACCCAATACGCCCTGCTCAGCTCGATCATGCTCTTGCTGCCACGCCTGATCGGTGGCTATTCAGGGGTTATGGTGGAGAAATTCGGCTACCACAACTTCTTCCTGATCACCGCCCTGCTCGGCGTCCCGACGCTGCTGCTGATCGCGCTGCACTGGTTCCAGGAGAGTCGCCGGGCCGGGCCGAAACCGACGCCTGAACCGGTACAGACCCCGGTCGTGGAAGAGTCGTAGGAAACGTCTTCAATGGCGGGAAGATTCCCGCCATCGAGCCTCACCGCCGGCCGCACTTCTGTACGTCAGCGGATCTCGCCCGTACAATGCTCCGTCATTTCTCGTCATCAGCAACCGACAACGGCCAACCATGCGCACCAGTCAATTTTTGCTCGCCACACAGAAAGAAACGCCTTCCGACGCGGTCGTGATCAGCCACCAGCTGATGCTACGCGCCGGCATGATCCGCAAACTCGCCTCGGGCCTGTACACCTGGCTGCCCATGGGCTTGCGAGTCATGCGCAAGGTCGAAGCCGTCGTTCGTGAAGAAATGAACGCCGCCGGCTCGCTTGAAGTGTTGATGCCGAGCACTCAGCCGGCTGAGCTGTGGCAGGAATCCGGTCGCTGGGAAGAGTACGGCCCTGAATTGCTGCGCTTCAAGGATCGTCACGGTCGCGACTTCTGCGCCGGCCCGACCCATGAAGAAGTGATCACCGACCTGATGCGTAACGAGTTGAGCAGCTACAAACAGCTGCCAATCAACCTGTACCAGATCCAGACCAAGTTCCGTGACGAAATCCGTCCACGCTTCGGTTTGATGCGCGGTCGCGAATTCATCATGAAGGACGCCTATTCCTTCCATGCGGACCAGCCTTCGCTGCAGGTCACTTACGACCGCATGCACCAGGCGTATTGCAACGTGTTCACCCGTCTGGGCCTGAAGTTCCGCCCTGTTGAGGCCGATAACGGCTCCATCGGCGGTGCCGGTTCCCACGAGTTCCACGTACTGGCCGAATCCGGCGAAGACGACATCGTCTTCAGCAACGGTTCCGACTACGCAGCGAACATCGAGAAAGCTGAAGCCGTGCCGCGCGAAACTTCCCGCGCCGCGCCTGCCGAAGAGCTGCGCCTGGTCGACACCCCGAACGCCAAGACCATTGCGCAACTGGTCGAAGGCTTTGGCCTGCCGATCGAAAAAACCATCAAGACCCTCGTGGTTCACGCTGAAGAGAAAGGCAAGCTGATTGCCCTGATCATCCGTGGCGACCATGAGCTGAACGAAATCAAGGCTTCCAACCAGCCAGGCGTTGCCAGCCCGCTGGTCATGGCGTCCGAATCCGAACTGCGCGACGCCATTGGCGCCGGTGCCGGCTCCCTCGGCCCGTTGAACCTGCCGCTGCCAATCATCATCGACCGTTCGGTTGAGCTGATGAGCGACTTCGGTATTGGCGCCAACATCGACGACAAGCACTACTTCGGCGTGAACTGGGAGCGCGACCTGCCGGTTCCAACCGTGGCCGACCTGCGCAACGTCGTGGCCGGCGACCCAAGCCCTGATGGCAAGGGCACCCTGGAAATCAAGCGCGGCATCGAAGTCGGGCATATCTTCCAGCTGGGCAACAAGTACAGCAAAGCGATGAAGTGCGAAGTGCTGGGCGAGAACGGCAAGCCAGTCACCCTGGAAATGGGTTGCTATGGCATCGGCGTTTCCCGCGTGGTGGCTGCGGCCATCGAGCAGAACAACGACGACAAAGGCATCATCTGGAGCGACACCCTCGCGCCATTCCAGATCGCTTTGGTACCGCTGCGCTACGACAACGAGCAGGTTCGCGAAGCCACCGACAAACTGTACGCAGAACTGACTGCAGCCGGTTTCGAAGTGCTGCTGGACGACCGCGACAAGAAAACCAGCCCGGGCATCAAGTTCGCGGACATGGAGCTGATCGGCATTCCTCACCGGATCGTGGTCAGTGACCGCGGCCTCGCCGATGGCAATCTGGAATACAAGAGCCGCACCGAGGCCGAGGCGCAAGCCCTTCCGGTCGCTGACGTGCTGTCCTTCCTCCAGGCCCGTATCCGCCGCTGACACCAGATAGAGAAGTCATGTTCAAGCGAAACACCTTAGGCCTCGGTGGTGCCGCCCTGTGCGGCACCCTGCTGGTCAGCGGCTGTGCCAATCACATGTCACAACGCAGCGAGCACGAGGAACGGGTCGAGCGCAAATTGCTCGATCACAGCCTGCAGATCGATGTCGGTGAGCCCAAGGTGCTTGAGCTGCCGCAACGACGGGTGAAAATCCACGAGCAAAAGACCTTCGAAGTCACCGAATTCGAAGTCACGCGTCACTACGACCGCTACACGCCGTACCAGCCTTGGCGGGAGGTCTACGAGATCCCGCTGGGCATGGTGGCCATCGTGGCCGGTGTCGGCGCGAACGTGGTCAATGTGTTCGCACTCGGCAACCTGCCGGACAGCGTGACCAAGGATTGGCTGAGCTACGGTTTTGCCGGGATTAACCCGTTCATGAACGTGCAGTCCCATGGTCGCGCCCAGCAAAACCTGGCCGGGATCGACGAAGTCCAGCGTGACAAACGCACGGAATACTCGAGTCTGCCCTGGAGCGAGCGCCCGGTACAGGTCAAGGCTGGCAAGGAAACCTTCGAACTGAACACCGACAAAAACGGCGTACTGCGCCTGAACCTGTTGGACAGTCCGTTCGCCGAACATGACATCAATCATCTAAGCCGGTTGTTGATCACCGTCGAAGATGCCCAGGACGATGTGCACACCGACTCGTCCCTGGCGGTCAGCAGCGGCTTGCGCGGCAAGTTGCTCGAAGCCCACGGGCTGATTTACGACGACCTTGAAGACGACGAAGTGAGCCAGTGGGTACACCGGGTCAAACGTCTGTCGGAACTGGGTCTGGAAGAAGAAGCCAGCGAGCTGGAGCAGAGCCTGATCGAATTAACGCGTAACGATCCTGAGCTGCAAACCGAATTCCTCAAGTCCTTGACCAAGGATGCCGGGCGATTGGTGGCGGATCCAAACCCGAATTGAAAGCTAAAAGCTTCGCGGGCAAGCCTCGCTCCTACAGAGTGGTCCAAAAAAACTGGACCCCAACAGGCTTGCCCGCGAAGAGGCCCGAACATTCAACACTGAACTACCGCTCAAACAACTCCATCTGCTCAAACCCACCGCGCAAATCCTCCAGCCTTACCCCGATCCCCAACAACCGCACCGGTTTACCGCCGCGATTGAATGCCTGGGTCAATAACAGCTGATAACTCCCCAGATCCCGCCCTGCCCCGGCCTGCTCCAGCGTGGTTTGGGTAAAGTCATGGAATTTCACTTTGACGAACGGCTTGCCCGGTCGATAGCTGCTGTCGATGCGCGCCATACGCCCGGCGAGGGTTTCCAGCAACTCAGGCAGTTTATCCAGACAACTCACTAAATCCGGCAGGTCCACGTCGTAGGTATTTTCGACACTGATGGATTGCCGACGGTTGTCGTTATGCACCAGCCGCTCATCAATCCCACGGGCCAGGCTCCAGAGTCGCTCACCGAAACTGCCGAATTCGCGCACCAGCGCCAACTTGTTCCACTCACGCAACTGCGCACAATCAACAATGCCGAGCCTAGCGAGCTTGTCAGCAGTGACCTTGCCCACACCGTGCAGCTTGCTCACCGGTAGACCGCTAACAAAGTCCTCCACCTGATCCGGCGTGATCACGAACAGGCCGTTGGGCTTCTTCCAGTCACTGGCGATCTTGGCCAGAAACTTGTTCGGCGCCACCCCCGCCGAAACCGTGATGTGCAACTGATTGGAAACCCGGCGCCGGATGTCCTGGGCGATCCGCGTGGCGCTGCCGCCAAAGTGCGCACTGTCCGACACGTCCAGAAAGGCCTCATCGAGGGAAAGCGGCTCGATCAGGTCAGTGTAATCGCTGAAGATCGTATGAATTTCCTTCGACGCTTCTCTATAAGCGTCCATCCGCGGCTTGACGATGGTCAGGTCCGGGCACAGCTTCAAGGCATGCCCGGAAGACATCGCCGAACGCACGCCATAGGCTCGCGCTTCGTAATTGCAGGTGGCGATCACCCCGCGCCGGTCTGCCGACCCGCCCACCGCCAGTGGCTTACCGGCCAGACGCGGGTCATCACGCATCTCGATGGCGGCGTAGAAACAGTCACAGTCGACGTGGATGATTTTGCGTTGAGTCATATAGAAGCGGTGTTCATGGCAAAGAAATGACGTAATGACGAGCCGGATCGGCAGTATCTCACTGACACCTGTATATAGCACCAGTACTCTGAATCTTCTTCAATCGCTGTAGGAAAAGGCCGGATGAATTTGTTTTCTCAATCGAATAACACCTGCCGATAGAGCTGAAAGCCTTGCCACACCTGCCTTACAGCCCTGTCACGCCGCGCTTTTTATAGCTAAGCGATTGAACAGGAACAGGTTTTTTCTGAATTGAAGGTTGACACCCCAGCGTTCCTCTGTAGAATGCCGACACACAGACGCGGGATGGAGCAGTCTGGTAGCTCGTCGGGCTCATAACCCGAAGGTCGTCGGTTCAAATCCGGCTCCCGCAACCAAACATCAAGAAAGGCTACTCGAAAGAGTGGCCTTTTTTGTGCGCGTCTATTTTGTCGAAATATGCCGCTGATCAGCGCACCGGGTAAAAACGAGAAATCGTTCTGATTCCGAAACTTACCTCTGCCCCACCACCGTTCGACACTAATTCGCGCTTATTTGACCTGATTCAGGATTAACCGTTGACACCCCGGCGTTCCGCTGTAGAATGCCGCCACACAGACGCGGGATGGAGCAGTCTGGTAGCTCGTCGGGCTCATAACCCGAAGGTCGTCGGTTCAAATCCGGCTCCCGCAACCAAACATCAAAAAAGGCTGCTCGAAAGAGTGGCCTTTTTTGTATCTGTCGAAAAAGTCCTTTCGCAACAATGATCTGTCACTGTGTAGTGAACCGTTCGGGATCACCAAGACTCTGAGTTCAGACTATGCTCTGTGCCAGGCAGGCCCTCTACGACCGATGACGCGCCATCGCCGGAAACCTGCGAGAAGCGTTAATATTTGTGATTATTTTTTTCTACAGGGATTGGTAACTTGGCTCGATACCTCCATCCTGTCGCGCACAATCCAAGAGGTGATTGATGCGCGCCAACTCGTCTGATCCACAAGACACCGTCACAGCGACACAACCTATCAAGGCCGAGCGTTTGCGCTTGCTTGATCTGGTCAGCAAATACCGCCAGCCGATTGGTCTTGCGGTCACCTTGCTGTTGTTCGCTATCGCGCTGATTGCCTGTCGCCATCTATTAAGCGAACTCGATCTGTATGCGCTCCACGACTCGATCCTGGACGTCCCGAAACCGGCATTGATCGGCGCATTGGGTGCGACCGTCGTCGGCTTCATCATTTTGCTGGGCTACGAATGGTCCGCCAGCCGCTATGCCGGCGTCACGCTGGCACCAAGAACCCTGGCGCTGGGCGGCTTCACCGCGTTCGCGATTGGCAATGCCATCGGCCTGTCGATGCTCTCGGGCGGCTCGGTTCGCTACCGTTTATATGCACGTCATGGCCTGGGGGCTTCCGACGTTGCGCACATGACGCTGTTCGCCAGCCTCTCCCTCGGCTGCGCCCTGCCCCCGCTCGCGGCATTGGCGACCCTGAGCAACCTGCCTGCCGCCTCCGCCGCTTTAGGCCTCTCCGAGACGTTGCTGGGCGTCATCGCCGCCGCAGTGCTGTTGCTCACGACAGTACTTGCCATCGGCATCTATCGACGTCGACTGCCGGAGCAGCCTTACCCGGACAATCTGCTGGTCAAGGCCGGGCGCCGCACCTTGCGCCTGCCGGGCCGTCGCCTGACATTCCTGCAATTGGTGATCACCGCCCTGGACGTGGCCGCCGCCGCGACCGTGCTTTATCTTTTGCTGCCGGAAGCCCCACCCTTTGGCGCCTTCCTGCTGATCTATCTGCTGGCCCTGGCCGCGGGTGTGCTCAGCCATGTGCCCGGCGGGGTCGGGGTATTCGAAGCCATTCTGCTCGCGGCGTTCGCCGACACCCTCGGCGCCGCGCCATTGGCCGCCGCCCTGCTGCTCTATCGATTGATTTACGTGGTGCTGCCTTTGCTGGTGGCCTGCGTGTTCCTGCTGATCAATGAAGGCCAGCGCCTGTTTCAGTCCCGCCAATCGCTAAGGGCTGCCTCGGGTCTGGCGGCGCCGATTCTGGCGTTGCTGGTGTTCATGTCCGGCGTGGTGCTGCTGTTCTCCGGCGCCACCCCGGAAATCGACACGCGCCTGGAGCACATCGGCTTTCTGATTCCGCATCGCCTCGTCGACGCCTCCCACTTTGGCGCCAGCCTGATCGGCGTCCTGTGCCTGTTGCTCGCACAGGGCCTGCGTCGTCGACTGTCGGCGGCGTGGATGTTGACCACCATTCTGTTGCTGGTCGGCGCCGTACTGTCGCTACTCAAGGGTTTCGATTGGGAAGAAGCCTGCCTGATGACCCTGACAGCGAGCCTGCTCGGGGTGTTCCGGCGCTCGTTCTATCGCGCCAGTCGCCTGACCGAACTGCCGTTCTCGCCGCTGTACCTGGTCGCCAGCCTGTGCGTGCTCGGCGCGTCGATCTGGCTGCTGTTGTTTGCTTACCAGGACGTCCCGTACAGCCATCAACTCTGGTGGCAGTTCACCCTCGACGCTGATGCGCCGCGTGGCTTGCGTTCGCTACTGGGTGCCGCGGTGTTGCTGGTGGTGGTGTCGCTGACCTGGCTGCTGCGTACCGCGCGCCCGATCATTCATCTGCCGACCCCGGACGAACTGGACCGCGCGGTAAAGATCCTCATGGCGTCGTCGCAACCCGACGGCGGCCTCGCGCTGACCGGTGACAAGGCGTTGCTGTTCCACCCCAACGACGAGGCGTTCCTGATGTACGCCCGCCGTGGCCGCAGCCTGGTGGCGCTGTACGACCCGATCGGCCCGACCCAGCAACGGGCGGAAATGATCTGGCAGTTCCGCGACCTCTGCGACATTCACCACGCCCGTCCGGTCTTCTATCAAGTGCGCGCCGAGAACCTGCCGTACTACATGGACATCGGCCTGACGGCGATCAAGCTCGGCGAAGAAGCCCGGGTCGATCTGCATCGCTTTGATCTCGAAGCCAAGGGCAAAGAGATGAAAGACCTGCGCTACACCTGGAATCGCGGCACCCGTGACGGTCTGTCACTGGAAATACACGAGCCGGGGCATGCGCCGATGGACGAGCTCAAGGTAATTTCCGATGCCTGGCTGACCGGCAAGAACGTGCGCGAGAAAGGCTTCTCCCTCGGCCGTTTCAGCGATGACTACCTCAAGCATTTCCGCGTCGCGGTGATTCGTTTCGAAGGGCGTCCGGTGGCCTTCGCCAACCTGCTCGAGACCTACGGCCATGACCTGGCCAGCCTCGACTTGATGCGCGCACATCCGGATGCCCCCAAGCTGACCATGGAATTCATGATGGTCGGCCTGATTCAACATTATAAAAATCATGGATACGCGCGTTTCAGCCTGGGCATGGTGCCGCTGTCGGGTCTTCAACCCCGTCGCGGTGCGCCACTGACCCAGCGCCTGGGCTCGATGGTTTTCCGCCGTGGTGAGCAGCTCTACAACTTCCAAGGCTTGCGCCGCTTCAAAGACAAATTCCAGCCTGACTGGGAACCCCGTTATATGGCCGTGCCCGCCGGACTCGATCCGCTGGTTGCCCTGGCCGATACTGCTGCCCTGATTGCGGGCGGCTTGACTGGATTGGTGAAACGCTGATGATTCAACGCTCCTTGCGGTACGTACTGGCCACACTGGTAGTGCTGGCCCTGATTGTCGGTGGCGGTTACTGGTACCTGAAACGCCCGGCACCAGAACCGACCCTCGAACTGCTGACGCCGGCCGACGGCACCGTCATGACCCGAGTCATTCCCGGCTCCACGCCAAAGGCGCAGGTGCTGGTGGCGGTCACTGATGGACAAAAGCTTAGCGATCAACAACTGAAGACCCTGAGCCGCAGTGCTGCGGCGCAGATCGTTCAGGTGATTCTGCCCAAAGACTGCCTGCTGCAAAGCCGCGCCCTGCAATCAGGTTTGCGCGAGCTGAAAGGCCCGGCGACCCTGGTCAGCGGTATCGGCCCTGGCGCCGTGCTGGCCTGGCGCTGGTTGTCCGAGCAGAAAAACGACAAGGCCCAGGCTGTGTCGGTGGACCTGGCCCTGGAAAAGGGTGGCTGCACGCACCTGCTGCCGAAAAGCGCCGCTCACGGCCACTGGCTGGTGGCCTGGAACGACAACCCGGACGACGCCAGCGCAGGCTTCGTGCGCGACCAACCCAACGCCGAAACCAGCATCAGCGACTACGACATCAATCTGCCGCAAGTGCTGAACAACGAACTGCGCAAGATCCTCGTCGGTGGTGATAAAGCCGCTGGCGGCCTGCAGATTCCAGTGGTTGAAGTCCCGGCCGGTCAGGCCAAGGACACCGTGACCCTGTTCCTCTCCGGTGACGGCGGCTGGCGCGACCTCGACCGCGACGTGGCGGGCGAAATGGCCAAGATCGGTTACCCAGTGGTCGGCATCGACACCCTGCGCTACTACTGGCAGCACAAGAGCCCAGAGCAAAGCGCCCTGGACCTCGCCGAACTGATGCAGCACTACCGCCAGAAATGGGGCACCAAGCGCTTCATCCTGACCGGTTACTCGTTCGGTGCCGACGTACTACCAGCCATCTACAACCGTATGGCAGAGTCGGAGCAGCAACGGGTCGACGCAATCATCCTGCTGGCCTTCGCCCGCACCGGCAGCTTCGAAATCGAAGTCGAAGGCTGGCTCGGCAACGCCGGTAAAGAAGCCGCCACCGGCCCGGAAATGGCCAAGCTGCCTGCCGATAAAGTGGTGTGCATCTACGGCGAAGAAGAAGTCGACGAGAGCGGCTGCACCGACAAGACCGCTGTAGGCGAGGCTGTGAAGCTGCCTGGCGGCCACCACTTCGACGAGAACTACCCTGCCCTTGCACAGCGCCTGGTAGACATCATCGTCAAGCGCCAAGCCAAGGAAGCAGCGACGCCGGATACCGCCGCTCAAGAGTGAACTGAGCGACGCGTAACAAAAAGCCCCTGCAGCCGTTTGGTTGCGGGGGCTTTTTTATGGGCAAGATCAAAAGATCGCAGCCTTCGGCAGCTACAGAAGACTGCATTCCACTGTAGGAGCCGACGAAGGCTGCGATCTTTTGGCGATCTGTCAGACATAAAAAACACCTGAACGGCCCTTGGATTTCATCAGCTTGATTCATCTGCTCAAGCATTCCAGCGACTCGCGCGTTTAGTTTTGTTTACTTAAGGTGTCGCAATATCGGATGACGCCGACAGACCTTGTAGGCAAACTCCGAATCGTTCTTTTTAGGCACTTTGGTGCCTTGTTGCGCTTTTCTTCGACGGGATACTCTCCGGACGTCGCTGACCATTCAGCGATCGGGTGTGGTAACCCGGCTAGGCAAAGTGCAACAGCGCTCCCATAACGATTTCATGCGTTCTTACGCCTGTAATCACGCGTTATGGCGGCTGTGCGTGGGAGACCTTCGGGTCTGCCGGTTTCTTTGCTCTTCCGGTTTACCACCCTGCGTACAGCTGCCACCCATTCGTGTGGTAACGAATGCGGCAGCTCCTCGTTTTAAGGAGCGAAACAATGAGCAAAACAAATCCGTCCACTCCGTCAGACCTGAAAACCATCGGCTTCACGCCGTTGATCTATTGCCCAGACAAACCTCTGTTCCATGTCAGCGCCGGCGTCCCGATTGGCGACGCACTGGCACAAGCCTCCGACCTGCTGTCCCTTGCGAAATCCTTCACCGAGGATGCCGCCTACGCCAAAGACACCGACCGCCACGCCTGGGCCGCGCATTACCTGACGGCCATGGGCAAAGCCGTGATTGATGATGTGGTGAAGGTGCTGACGCCGCGACCTGCGCGGACAAAGACCGAATCTGAAGAAGAGATGCTTGAAAGCAACTAACACCGCCCCCCCTGTGGGAGCGGGCTTGCTCGCGAAAGCGGTGGGTCATTCAACACAGGGCTCGACTGACACGGCCTCTTCGCGAGCAAGCCCGCTCCCACAGGGGGATCTTCGTTGTAGTGGGGTGATGTGACCGGGCACAAAAAAGCCCCTGCCACCAAACCGGCAACGGGGGCTTTTTGATGTGGCTTACATCTCCACTTGCGTCCCCAACTCAATCACCCGGTTCAGCGGCAGATTGAAGAACCGCAGATTACCGTTGGCATTCTGCAACATGAAGGCGAACAGCCCTTCGCGCCAGCGGGCCATGCCTTCGAGTTTGGAGGCGATGACGGTTTCGCGACTGAGGAAGTAGGTGGTGCGCATCGGGCTGAAGTCCAGGTCGTCGAGATGACACAGCTTCAGCGCTTGCGGCACGTCCGGTTCGTCGACGAAGCCGAAGTGCAGGATGACGCGGAAGAACCCTTCGCCGTAGGAATCGACCTCGAAACGCCGAGATGCCGGCACCCGAGGGATGTCTTCGTACACGACGGTCAGCAGCACCACTTGCTCGTGCAACACCTGGTTATGCAGCAGGTTGTGCAACAGCGCGTGGGGTACGGCGTCCGGGCGCGCAGTGAGGAACACGGCGGTGCCTTGGACGCGGTGCGGCGGTTGCACACGGATACTGCTGATGAAAATCGGCAGCGGCAACCCGCCCTCGTCGAGACGCTCGACCAGCAGTTGTTTGCCGCGCTTCCAGGTGGTCATCAGCACAAACAGCACAATACCGGCGATCACCGGGAACGCACCGCCCTGGACGATTTTCGGCACGTTCGCGGCGAAGTACAGACCGTCGACCAACAAGAAACCAATCGACAATGGCACGGCGAAGATCGGCGGCCATTTCCACAGCAGCAACATCACCGCCGACACCAGCACGGTGGTCATCAGCATGGTGCCAGTCACGGCCACGCCGTAGGCCGAGGCCAGGGCACCGGAGGATTCGAAGCCCAACACCAACAGGATCACACCAACCATCAGCGACCAGTTGACCGCGCCGATGTAGATCTGGCCCTGCTCGGCACTGGAGGTGTGGCGGATGTGCATGCGCGGGATGTAGCCGAGCTGGATCGCCTGACGGGTCAGGGAGAACGCACCGGAAATCACCGCTTGGGACGCAATCACCGTGGCCATGGTCGACAGACCGACCAGCGGAATCAAGGCCCAGCTCGGTGCCAACAGGTAGAACGGGTTACGCGCAGCTTCCGGATCGCCGAGCAGCAACGCGCCCTGGCCGAAGTAATTCAGCACCAGCGCTGGCAGCACGAGGATGAACCACGCACGGGCAATCGGCTTGCGACCGAAGTGCCCCATGTCGGCGTACAGCGCTTCGGCGCCGGTCAGCGCGAGGACCACAGCGCCAAGAATGGTCACACCCATGCCTGGATGCGCGACAAAGAAACGCACGCCCCACACCGGGTTCATCGCGTGCAACACTTCCGGGTGCTGGAGGATGCCGTAGACGCCCAAGGCACCCAGCACCAAAAACCAGGTCACCATGATCGGCCCGAACAGAATGCCGATGCGCGCGGTGCCATGGCTCTGAATCAGGAACAGCGCCACCAGCACGATCAACGACAGCGGCACCACCCAATGGTCGATGCCATCGAATGCCAGCCCCAAGCCCTCAATCGCCGAGAGCACGGAAATCGCCGGGGTGATCATGCTATCGCCGTAAAACAGCGCCGCACCGATCAGCCCGCAGACCACCAGAAAACCTCGCAACTTCGGATGCCCCGCCGCTGCCCGCCGCGCCAGCGCGGTCAAGGCCATGATCCCGCCTTCGCCCTGGTTGTCGGCACGCAGCACGAACATCATGTATTTGAACGACACGACCCAGATCAGCGACCAGAAGATCAGCGCCAGGATGCCCAACACGCCGTCGTGGTTGACCGGTACGCCATAGCCGCCGGAAAACACTTCTTTAAGGGTGTAGAGCGGGCTCGTGCCGATATCGCCGTAAACCACCCCAACCGCCGCGACCAGCATGCCGATCGGTTTTGCCGCCGAATGCTCGGCGCCCGCCGCCTGACTACTTGCCTGCCCCATCCAAAACTCCTACTACTCAGACCCGGACTTCTTATAAGAAGCACTATGCTTTGCCGTGCAGCATGCGCTGTTTTACTTAAGGTTACAGACGATTTGTTGACTGTAAAAATTCGGTAAAGCGTAACGGCGCGAAGCATAGCGCAGCACTCGTCGTATTTCCCTGCATAAAGCTGGTCAAGTGCGCCTCTCATCGCTAGAATTGCGCACTTTTTGACCAGAGGCGCAACATAGCGCCCGTCTGTCGCCTTGCCGTCTTCGGCTGGAGGCGCCACAAATACCGAGGTTAGACATGTCCACCACTCCTGCGCCGGCCAATCCAAAGGTTGGCTTCGTATCCCTGGGTTGCCCCAAAGCTCTGGTCGATTCCGAGCGCATCCTTACCCAACTGCGCATGGAAGGCTATGACGTCGTGTCCACTTACGAGGACGCCGACGTCGTGGTGGTCAACACCTGCGGTTTCATCGACTCGGCCAAGGCTGAATCGCTGGAAGTGATCGGCGAAGCCATCAAGGAAAACGGCAAGGTCATTGTGACCGGCTGCATGGGCGTCGAAGAAGGCGCCATTCGCAAGGTGCACCCAAGCGTGCTGGCCGTGACCGGTCCGCAACAGTACGAGCAAGTGGTCAACGCCGTGCACGACGCCGTGCCGCCGCGCCAGGATCACAACCCGCTGATCGACCTGGTGCCGCCGCAAGGCATCAAGTTGACCCCGCGCCATTACGCGTACCTGAAGATTTCCGAAGGCTGCAACCACAGCTGCAGCTTCTGCATCATCCCCTCGATGCGCGGCAAACTGGTCAGCCGTCCGGTCGGTGATGTGCTCGACGAAGCCCAGCGCCTGGTCAAGGCCGGCGTCAAAGAGCTGTTGGTGATTTCGCAAGACACCAGCGCCTATGGCGTCGACGTGAAATACCGCACCGGTTTCTGGAACGGCGCGCCGGTGAAAACCCGCATGACCGAACTCTGCGAAGCCTTGAGCAGCCTCGGCGTCTGGGTGCGTCTGCACTACGTCTACCCGTACCCGCACGTCGACGAACTGATCCCGCTGATGGCCGCCGGCAAGATCCTGCCGTACCTGGACATCCCGTTCCAGCACGCCAGCCCGAAAGTCCTGAAAGCCATGAAACGCCCGGCCTTCGAAGACAAGACCCTGGCGCGGATCAAGAACTGGCGCGAGATCTGCCCGGACCTGATCATCCGTTCGACCTTCATCGTCGGCTTCCCCGGCGAAACCGAAGAAGACTTCCAGTACCTGCTGAACTGGCTGACCGAAGCGCAGCTCGATCGCGTTGGCTGCTTCCAGTACTCGCCGGTCGAAGGCGCACCGGCCAACCTGCTGGACGCGGCCATCGTGCCGGACGACGTCAAGCAAGACCGTTGGGACCGCTTCATGGCCCACCAACAGGCCATCAGCTCGGCGCGCCTGCAACTGCGCGTCGGCCGTGAAATCGAAGTGCTGGTGGACGAAGTCGACGAGCAAGGCGCAGTCGGCCGCTGCTTCTTCGATGCCCCGGAAATCGACGGCAACGTGTTCATCGACAACGGCAGCAACTTGAAGCCAGGCGACAAAGTCTGGTGCAAAGTGACCGACGCTGACGAATACGACCTGTGGGCTGAACAGATCTAAACGCAAAAAATACAAAAAGCCCCGCTCTCTTGACGAGATGCGGGGCTTTTTTACGTCTATCGTTTTGTGGAGAACGGATTCGCATCATTCATCCATGAGAGGCAGGCGGGCATGCGCCACCATTCGGTCATCCACACACCGAAACAAAGTGATTACGAAGAACTCACCCGGGTCTGGGAGGCCTCGGTGCGCGCCACCCATGACTTTCTGCCGGACAGCTACATCGACTTGCTGAAGAACCTGGTGCTGACCCGCTACCTCGACGCGGTGATGCTGATCTGCACCAAAGACTCGCGCCAGCGCATCACCGGGTTCGCTGGCGTCGCGGCGGGCAAGGTCGAAATGCTGTTTATCGACCCGGCCCATCGCGGCCAGGGTCTGGGCAAGCAGCTGCTGCGTTATGCCCTGGAACACCTGAACGCCGATGAACTGGACGTCAACGAACAGAACCCTCAGGCGCTGGGGTTCTATTTCAAGCAAGGGTTTGAGGTGATTGGCCGCTCGGAAGTCGATGGTATGGGCCAGCCTTATCCGTTGTTGCACATGCGTTTGCGCCAGGCGCAACAGTTGACGCGCAATGGCTGATACAACATGAAACCCTTGTGGGAGCGGGCTTGCTCGCGAAAGCGGTGTGTCAGCCGACATCAATGTTGACTGACACACCGCATTCGCGAGCAAGCCCGCTCCCACATTAAAAGCACCTGCGGCAAATGGAGCCGGGATTAACCGGCGCCCAGCAGGTACAATGCCCACCCCTTTTTTGTTACGGCCCTGTCATGACTGACCCGATTCGTCTCTCCAAACGCCTCATCGAACTCGTCGGCTGTTCCCGTCGGGAGGCTGAGCTGTTCATCGAGGGCGGCTGGGTCACCGTGGACGGCGAAGTCATTGACGAGCCGCAGTTCAAGGTCGAGAACCAGAAAGTCGAGCTCGACCCGGAGGCCAAGGCCACTGCGCCGGAGCCGGTGACCATTCTGTTCAACGTCGCGGCCGGCATGGACGCGGAAACGGCCATGGCCAGCATCAGCGCCGAAACCCTGAGCGAAGAACACCGCTTCAGCAAACGTCCGCTCAAGGGCCACTTCCTGCGCCTGACCGCCAGCACCGACCTGCAGGCCAATGCCAGCGGTCTGCTGGTGTTCACCCAGGACTGGAAGATCCTGCGCAAGCTGACTGCCGACTCCGCGAAAATCGAGCAGGAGTATGTGGTCGAGGTTGAAGGCGACATGGTCGCTCACGGCCTCAACCGTCTGAACCACGGCCTGACTTACAAGGGTAAGGAACTGCCACCGGTCAAGGCCAGCTGGCAGAACGAAAACCGTCTGCGCTTTGCCATGAAGAACCCACAACCGGGCGTGATCGCCCTGTTCTGCCAGGCCGTTGGCCTGAAGGTCGTCGCCATCCGCCGCATTCGCATCGGCGGCGTGTCCATCGGCAAAGTGCCGTTGGGGCAATGGCGCTACCTGTCCGGCAAAGAGAAGTTCTAAGACTTTTCACGCCGCCCTACATTTCGGCGCCGCTGTTGATGCGGCGCCCACTGCTGAATATCAGGATTGCACACCATGATTCATAACGACGTACTGCGCAGCGTGCGCTACATGCTGGACATCAGCGACAAGAAAGTCATCGAGATCATCAAGCTCGGCGGCATGGACGTGACCATGGAAGACCTGGTGACGTACCTCGACAAGAAAGAGGAAGACGAGGAAGGCTTCGTTCGCTGCCCGGACGAAGTCATCGCGCATTTCCTTGATGGCCTGGTGATCTTCAAGCGTGGCAAGGACGAAAGCCGTCCGCCACAGCCGATCGAAACGCCGGTGACCAACAACATCATCCTGAAGAAACTGCGCGTGGCCTTCGAACTGAAAGAAGACGACATGCACGCAATCCTCAAGGCGTCCGAGTTCCCGGTGTCCAAGCCTGAGCTGAGCGCGCTGTTCCGCAAGTTCGGCCACACCAACTACCGCACCTGTGGTGACCAGTTGCTGCGCAACTTCCTCAAGGGCCTGACCCTGCGCGTTCGTCCGCAGTAAATCGCCACGAACGCCTCGGCCCCTGTAGGAGTGAGGCTTGCCCGCGAAGGCGATCTCAAAAACGCCATCGCGAGCAAGCTTTGCTCCTACAGGGTAGCGACATAGCGCTTCATTCCTCGCAAAAATAGTGGCTCCGCTTCTGGCGGCTGACGACTAGGGTGTATTGACCCTCAGCTCTCAGGATTCGCCATGCCCCCTTACTTTTCCCTGCAAGGCCGCACCGCTCTGGTGACCGGCGGCACCCGTGGTATCGGCAAAATGATCGCCAAGGCTTATGTCGAGGCCGGCGCGACCGTGTACGTCTGCGCCCGGGATGCCGAGGCTTGCCTGCAAACAGCCGAAGAGTTGAGTGTTTTCGGCATCTGCCACGGCATCGCGGCGAATCTGGCTACCGAGGAAGGCGTCCTGCAACTGGCGACACGCCTGGGCGAGCAGATCGATCACCTAGACATTCTGGTCAACAACGCCGGCACCACTTGGGGCGCGCCGCTGGAAAGCTACCCGATCAAGGGTTGGGAAAAGGTCATGCAGCTCAACGTGACGTCGGTGTTCAACTGCATCCAACAGTTTTTGCCGCTGTTGCGCAAAGCAGGTTCTGAAGCCAATCCGGCGCGGATCATCAACATCGGCTCGGTGGCCGGGATTTCGTCCTTCGGTGAACAGGCTTATGCCTACGGACCGAGCAAGGCTGCCCTACATCAACTGTCGCGGATTCTCGCGCGAGAACTGGTGAGCCAGCACATCAACGTCAACGTGATTGCGCCGGGGCGTTTTCCGAGCAAGATGACCCAGCACATCGGCAATGATGAGCAGGCGTTGGCCGAGGATACGGCGCTGATTCCGATGAAGCGCTGGGGTCGGGAGGAAGAGATGGCGGCGCTGGCGATCAGTTTGGCGAGTACGGCGGGGGCGTATATGACCGGGAATATTATTCCGTTGGATGGTGGGTTTAGTCTCTGAGATTGGCGGTGCGGCCTTCGCGGGCAAGCCACGCTCCCACAGGTTTTATGCCGTACACAAAAGTGGTGTTCGCTCGATAACCCTGTGGGAGCGGGCTTGCTCGCGAAGGCGCCCTAGCAGCCAACGCCGATTCCGAAGTCGATCGGGTTATCATGCCCGCCTCTTACCCCGCCTCGACCCCCAAACCATGACCTACAGCGTTTCCCCCATCGGCTTCGTGCGCTCCTGCTTCAAGGAGAAATTCGCCATCCCGCGCCAACCGCAACTGGCCCCGGCCGCTCGCGGTGTGCTGGAGTTGGTGGCGCCGTTCGATCAGGGTGATGCGGTGCAAGGGCTGGAGCAGGTCAGCCACGTCTGGCTGCTGTTCCTGTTCCACCAGGCCCTGGAAGAAAAGCCACGCCTCAAAGTCCGTCCTCCTCGCCTGGGCGGCAACAAATCCATGGGCGTGTTTGCCACCCGAGCGACCCATCGGCCCAATGGCATCGGCCAATCCGTGGTGAAGCTGGACAAGGTCGAAGCCAGTCGGTTGTTTATCTCCGGTATCGACTTGCTGGACGGCACGCCGATTCTCGACATCAAACCCTACGTGCCTTACGCCGACATCATTGACAGCGCCTCCAACAGCATCGCCAGCGCCGCGCCGCAGTTGATTCCGGTGCGATGGGCGGAGACCGCGTTGCAACAGGCTCACGAGCACGCTCAGCGCCTTGGCGAGCCTTTGGTTGCGCTGATCGATCAATGTCTGGCACAAGACCCACGCCCGGCGTACCAGGTTCCTACACCTGAGCGCGAATATGGTGCGCAGTTCTGGGACCTGGATGTGCGGTGGCATTATCCCGAGGCGGGTGTGATCCGCGTCCTCGAGGTTATTCCTGCCTCCAACTAATGCAGGAGACAGGGATTGTGCCAGGCATAAAAAAGCCCCCATTGCCTGCACAGACAATGGGGGCTGATCGTTCCCATGCTCTGCGTGGGAATGCATCCAGTGACGCTCTGCGTCACCTTGACAACTGCTTACTTCTCGACGAACGCACGCTCGATCAGGTAGTCACCCGGCTCGCGCATCCGCGGCGAAACTTTCAGGCCGAAGCTGTTCAACACTTCGCTTGTTTCGTCGAGCATGCTCGGGCTGCCGCACAGCATGGCGCGGTCGTCCTGCGGGTTGATCGGTGGCAGACCGATGTCGGTGAACAGCTTGCCGCTGCGCATCAGGTCGGTCAGGCGACCTTCGTTCTCGAACGGCTCGCGAGTCACGGTCGGGTAGTAGATCAACTTGTCACGCAGGGCCTCGCCGAAGAATTCGTTCTGCGGCAAGTGCTCGGTGATGAATTCGCGGTAAGCGACTTCGTTGACGTAACGGACGCCGTGGCACAGGATCACTTTTTCGAAACGCTCGTAGGTTTCCGGGTCCTGGATGACGCTCATGAACGGCGCCAGACCGGTACCGGTGCTGAGCAGGTACAAATGTTTGCCAGGCTTCAAGTCATCCAGCACCAGCGTGCCGGTAGGCTTCTTGCTGATGATGATCTCGTCGCCTTCCTTCAGATGCTGCAACTGGGAAGTCAGCGGGCCATCAGGCACCTTGATGCTGAAGAACTCGAGATGCTCTTCCCAGTTCGGGCTGGCAATCGAGTAAGCACGCATAAGCGGGCGGCCGTTGGGCTGTTGCAGGCCGATCATCACGAACTGACCGTTCTCGAAGCGCAGGCCCGGATCGCGGGTGCACTTGAAGCTGAACAGAGTGTCGTTCCAGTGATGAACACTGAGGACACGCTCGTGGTTCATGTTGCTCATGTACGTGGGACTCCTGGAGATTGGGTCTGCGCTGCTCTGCTAGAGAACCAGCCGTGCGCAATTGCATCGCATTCTAATGGCAGCCACAATATCTGTTAACTGGATTATTAAGATAAGGGTTATCGGTTATATAGATATGCGATTTACTCTACGTCAACTTCAAGTCTTCGTCGCCGTTGCTCAGCAGGAAAGCGTATCCCGTGCTGCGGGTCTGCTCAACCTCTCGCAATCGGCGGCCAGCACCTCGATCACCGAGCTAGAGCGCCAGTCCAGCTGCCAGCTGTTCGACCGCGCCGGCAAACGGCTGAGCCTCAACGCCCTCGGCAAACAGCTGTTGCCCCAGGCGGTGGCACTGCTCGACCAGTCCAAGGAAATCGAAGACCTGCTCAACGGCAAGTCGGGCTTTGGCTCGCTGGCGGTTGGCGCGACCCTGACCATCGGCAATTACCTGGCGACGTTGCTGATCGGCAGCTTCATGCAGCGCCATCCGGAAAGCCAGGTGAAGCTGCATGTGCAGAACACCGCCAACATCGTGCAACAAGTCGCCCACTATGAAATTGATCTGGGTCTAATCGAAGGCGACTGCAGCCACCCGGACATCGAAGTACAGAGCTGGGTCGAGGATGAACTGGTGGTGTTTTGCGCGCCCCAACATCCGCTGGCCAAACGCGGCATCGCGACCATGGAAGAGCTGAGTCATGAGGCGTGGATCCTGCGCGAACAAGGCTCTGGCACGCGGCTGACCTTTGACCAAGCCATGCGTCACCATCGCAGCTCGCTGAACATTCGCCTGGAGCTGGAACACACCGAAGCGATCAAACGCGCGGTGGAGTCAGGCTTGGGGATTGGCTGCATTTCGCGGCTGGCGCTACGCGATGCGTTCCGGCGTGGCAGCCTGGTGGCGGTGGAGACACCGGATCTGGACCTGGCGCGGCAGTTCTATTTCATCTGGCACAAACAGAAATTTCAGACGCCGGCGATGCGCGAATTTCTCGATCTGTGCCGCGCCTTCACCGCCGGGGTTCAGCGCAGCGACGAGATCGTGCTGCCTTCAATCGCTTAAAGCAGAATCACCGCCCACACCAGCGCGATCATGGTCAACGCCACGAATTGCGCGGCGCTGCCCATGTCCTTGGCGTTCTTGGACAACGGGTGCAACTCAAGGGAAATGCGGTCGATGGCCGCTTCTACCGCCGAATTGAGCAACTCGACAATCAAGGCCAACAGGCAGACCGCGATCAGCAACGCCTGCTCGACACGGCTGACGTTCAGGAAGAACGAAATCGGAATCAAGATAACGTTGAGCAACACCAGTTGCCGAAATGCCGCTTCACCGGTGAAGGCTGCGCGCAGGCCATCCAGCGAGTAACCGGAGGCGTTGAGGATGCGTTTTAGGCCGGTCTGGCCTTTAAAAGGTGACATAGAGTAGGCAACTGAACCAAAAGGAGTGGGAAAGCTAGAGTAAAGAAAGTCAAAAAAGCGTGAATCTGCCGCGCTTTAGTGGCTCGAAATTGACTCAAGTTGTTGCAGGAGCAGCGCCGCCTGGGTCCGGGTCCGCACATTCAGCTTGCGGAAGATCGCCGTCACGTGAGCCTTGATCGTCGCTTCGGAAACGCTCAGCTCGTAGGCAATCTGCTTGTTCAGCAACCCCTCGCACACCATAGTCAGCACCCGGAACTGCTGGGGCGTCAAGCTTGCCAGGCCTTCACTGGCAGCTTTGGCTTCGGCGGAAACGCTGACCGCTTCGAACGCCTGGGGCGGCCAGAAGACATCGCCATCGAGCACCGCACGCACAGCCTTTTGAATGACACTCAGGTCGCTCGACTTGGGAATGAAACCGCTGGCGCCGAATTCCCGGGACTTGACCATGATCGAGGCTTCTTCCTGGGCCGAGACCATCACCACCGGAATCTGCGGATACTGACCGCGCAACAACACCAGCCCTGAAAAACCATAGGCTCCCGGCATGTTCAGGTCCAGCAGCACCAGGTCCCAGTCAGACTTTTCGTCCAGGCGGGTTTCCAGCTCGGCAATGCTCGCCACTTCCACCAGACGGACATCCGGGCCCAGGCCCAGGGTCAATGCTTGATGAAGGGCACTGCGAAAAAGAGGATGGTCGTCGGCAATCAGGATTTCGTATGTGGCCATTTTTCAAATGATCCTGTTTTTTATGGGAAGCCCGATGCATTCAGGCCTCGCCAAACAACTCGAGGTACAGCCACAGAGCTGCACCAACAGGGCACGTTCAACGCCAATTACGTGGCTAATGACGTAAAAAATTCGGCGTATCAAACTTTGGCCGCGCCCTAATCGGCGCCAAGCATGCCCAGCGAAGCCGGGGTGGTCAAGGTGCATGGCCGGTACAGTTCTTTGCAGTATGGGCGACAATCAGCCGATAACCGGAGCCATGTTCTGCACAAAAGGCATCAGCTCGGCGTGGGCCGGCGTTTCAACATTCATGTCCAACTGCTGCTTGGCATCCAGATAATGCTGGCTGAATACATCGAAGTAAGCGTCCAGGGCCGATGCCGCGTCTGTATCCCCCGCCAGATCCAGGCACAGCGCAGCCACTTCGGCGGTGCACAAGTGCTCGCTGCGGGTCGAACGGCGCAAGCGGTACCGGGAGAGTTTCTCCGGGAGCAGGCTGAGAATTGGCAACCGGTCAAAGTAAGGACTTTTGCGAAAAATCTTCCGCGCTTCGGTCCAGGTGGCGTCCAGCAAGATGAACAGCGGGCGCTTGTCGCTATCGGCCGCGACGCTGTTGGTCACGCGCTCGGGTTCGACGTATTCGCCCGGAAACACCAGGTAGGGCTGCCACTGCGGGTCGGCCAGCAGGTCCAGCAGTTGTTGATCGACTTCGGTGCGCGACCAAATGAATGCATGGTTATCGCGGACCACGTCCGCAATCAGCCAGCCAGTGTTGCTCGGTTTGAACACTTCCTTATTGGTCATGATCAGGCACACGCCGGAGCGGGCCTCGACCTGCGGGCGCCAGGCGCACAGGCAATGGCTCTCGATCACGCGGCAGGCACGGCAACGCGGTGCCCTCCAGCCTCGGGCCTGAATTGGCTTGATGCCTTCCTCCTCGCGCTCATCGCGCAAGCGGGCCACGGCATTCGCCGCGAAGCGTGGGGTTTCAAGGTTCATCGCAGGCAACGCCGACAGAAAGAGAAAATCGACACAAAAAACACTCGGCAAGGCAGAAAGTGCCGGCAGTTTATCAGAGCGGCCGGCGCAAGCCTGTACCGTCCGGGCCCGCTCACCTATAATTCGCCGCCACTGAACGCACAGTCATGTGACGGGTCGAAACCACCAGTCACTGAACCAGGAGAGTTTCATGCTGCGCCTTATCGTTCCCACCGCTGCCATTTTGCTGGCGTCGTCCTTCAGCGCTCAGGCTGCTTCCTTGAGTGAGCAGAACCTCAACAGAGAGCTGCGAAACGTCGCCGTACAAAGCAGCGTCGGCACACCTCGGGCGATCAACGAAGACATTCTCGATCAGGGCTACACCGTCGAAGGCAATACGTTGATCAACCACTTGAGCGTGCAAAGCAGCCACGCCGACAAGATGCGTGCCGATCCAAAAGCCGTGTATTTCCAGCTGGGCGCCTCTGTCTGCAACAACCCATCGTTCCGCAAACTGATGGCCAAGGGCGCGGTCATGCGTTATGACTTCACTGAAGTGAAGAGCAATCGCTCGGTCGGCTCCGCCAGCTATCAGGAATCGGACTGCCCGAAAGCGGCCCCGGCCAAGAAGAAGTAATCATCGGGAATTGGCGCGCCGCTGTTCATCCTCGGCGCGCAGTTCTGCCAGCAAAGCCTGCAAATAACGCGAACGGCGCTCACCACCGCCCAGACGTCGGCAGCACTCCTCTTCAAGACTCAAATGATTGGTCTCGGCTGACGACTTCAACAATCGATACAGTTGCGCATCGATCTCCAGAATCAATCTGGTCATGGTTTCCCGCCTCCCTGCACACTCAAATCCCTGAACCGCTATCACTTTGCGTACTGCCTTTGACGCAAAGTTGTCGTGTCACACCTGTAACTTAGTAAATCAGAGCCACGGCCACCGGGCTTGCGTTCAGACGAGCGGTGAAACCACCTTGCAAATCGTCAATAAGCGGTTGCCAGGAAAGACTTTGCGGCGCAATGATCAACCCAGCGCAAATCACCGTGAAGGTCTAGATTCAGAGTAGTCCTGTTCACTTTTGAGGGTGGGAAAGGGGCCGCCCGTTACGTGTCTTGTTGTGCGAATGTTTCTTTCATCCAAGGGAAAAACAGAGCCTGTATGGATGACCCGATTGCTATTCGGGTCAAGTGGAGCGCCCAGGCAAGGGCTTGGGCAGACAGCGACACAAGGGGTGTCGCGGCACTGACGACTGTTTTGTCGGGGCCAAGGGTTCTGTGCATAAGGAGAAGTTGAATGCCTTACCAACCGAATGACCTCCTAAGCCGTCATTTTGAAGAAAGCGGCCACGACCTCACCAGCAAGGTCGAAGAGCAACTCAACCTGGTTTCCCCCAACAGCCCCAACATCCCGATTTACCGCGACATGATCCTGACCGTGCTGCGCATGGCCCAGGAAGATCACAACCGCTGGAACGCCAAGATCACCCTGCAGGCCCTGCGCGAACTGGAGCACGCGTTCCGAGTGCTGGAACAGTTCAAGGGCCGACGCAAAGTCACTGTTTTCGGCTCGGCCCGCACGCCGATCGAACATCCGCTGTATGGCATGGCCCGGGAACTGGGCGCCGCGTTGGCGCGCTCGGACCTTATGGTCATCACCGGCGCCGGTGGCGGCATCATGGCGGCCGCCCACGAAGGTGCCGGCCTGGAACATAGCCTGGGGTTCAATATCACCCTGCCCTTCGAGCAGCATGCCAACCCTACTGTCCAGGGCACCACCAACCTGCTGTCCTTCCACTTCTTCTTTACCCGCAAGCTGTTCTTCGTCAAGGAAGCCGACGCGCTGGTTCTGTGCCCGGGCGGTTTCGGTACGCTGGACGAAGCATTGGAAGTACTCACACTGATCCAGACCGGCAAAAGCCCGTTGGTGCCGGTGGTGTTGCTGGATACGCCGGGCGGTACGTTCTGGCAAGGCGCGCTGGACTTCATCCACCATCAATTGGAGGAAAACCGCTACATCCTGCCCACTGACATGAAGCTGGTAAGCCTGGTCTATAGCGCCGAAGAGGCGGTGGAGCAGATCAACCAGTTCTACAGCAACTTCCACTCCAGCCGCTGGCTCAAGCATCAGTTCGTGATTCGCATGAATCATCAACTCAGCGACGGAGCGCTCGAACACATGCAGACGGCTTTCGCCGACCTGTGCCTGAGCGACCACTTCCATCAGCATGTCTATAGCGGCGAGGAGCACGATGAGCCGCAGTTCAGCCATCTGGCGCGACTCGCCTTCACCTTCAATGCCCGTGATCATGGGCGTCTGCGGGAATTGGTGGACTACATCAACCTCCCGGAAAACTGGGCACAACCCAAACCCCAGGCGCAACAGCGCACGCGGGAGCCGTCCAAGGTGACGTAAACAAAAGGCAAAAAAAACACGGCCCGCTATCGAAATAGCGGGCCGTTTTTATTTAATCGTCCATCCCTCGACCGCTGAACAAGCGGTTGATCATCTCCATGGAAAACCCCCGATAAGCCAGGAAGCGCCCTTGCTTGGCACGTTCGCGCATGTCTATCGGTAAATGCCCGGCAAATTTGCGCCGCCAGGTGTCTTCCAGTTGTTCCTGCCAGCTGATTCCGCTCTCGCGCAAGGCGAGCTCGATATCGTTACGTTGCAGGCCACGCTGGCTCAGTTCTTCGCGAATGCGCAAAGGCCCATAGCCGGAACGCGCACGATAGGAAACGAAGCTTTCGAGGTAGCGGGATTCGGACAACAGGCCCTCTTCCGTCAACCGGTCGAGTGCTGTGTCGATCATCTCAGGGAGAGCGCCGCGCTGACGCAGTTTACGCGTCAGCTCGACTCGACCGTGCTCGCGTCGTGCGAGCAGGTCCATTGCGGTTCGCCGCACCGCGACGAGTGTATCGAGTACGGCGGTCATCGGATCAATCAGATATCAGCGTCAGCCAGGTCATCAGCAGTCTGTTTGACTGGCGATGCTTTGACGTCCGGTGCTGGGGTCAGCAGTTTGTCACGCAGCTGCTTCTCGAGCTTCGCGGCGATTTCCGGATTGTCTGCCAGGAACTTGGCCGAGTTGGCCTTGCCCTGACCGATCTTGGTGCCTTCATAGGCGTACCAGGCACCGGACTTCTCGACGAAACCGTGCAGCACACCCAGGTCGATCATCTCGCCGTTGAGGTAGATGCCCTTGCCGTAAAGAATCTGGAACTCGGCCTGACGGAACGGCGAAGCCACCTTGTTCTTCACAACCTTGACGCGGGTTTCGCTACCGACAACCTCGTCACCTTCTTTCACCGCGCCAGTGCGGCGGATGTCCAGACGAACCGAAGCATAGAACTTCAGCGCGTTACCACCGGTGGTGGTTTCCGGGCTGCCGAACATCACACCGATTTTCATACGGATCTGGTTGATGAAGATAACCAGGCAGTTGGCGTTCTTGATGTTACCGGTGATCTTACGCAGCGCCTGAGACATCAGACGGGCTTGCAGGCCCACGTGCATGTCACCCATTTCGCCTTCGATCTCGGCCTTTGGCACCAGGGCGGCTACGGAGTCGACGATGATCACGTCAACCGCGTTGGAACGCACCAGCATGTCGGTGATTTCCAGGGCCTGTTCGCCGGTGTCCGGCTGGGAAACCAGCAGGTCGTCGACGTTGACGCCCAGTTTGCCGGCGTACTCAGGGTCGAGGGCGTGTTCGGCGTCGACGAATGCGCAGGTCGCACCGGCTTTTTGAGCCTGGGCGATCACGGACAATGTCAGCGTGGTTTTACCGGAGGATTCAGGACCGTAGATTTCAACGATACGGCCTTTTGGCAGACCGCCAATGCCGAGCGCGATATCCAGACCCAGAGAGCCAGTGGAGATAGCCGGGATCGCCTGACGGTCCTGATCGCCCATACGCATTACGGCACCCTTGCCGAATTGACGTTCGATCTGACCCAGGGCCGCAGCCAAGGCTTTCTTCTTGTTGTCGTCCATTAAAGTCCTCACGTAATCAATAAGGCCTGACGGCCAACACCTGTATAAGTAGCCAGTATTATTCCACAGCGTTTCAGGATCGCCTACCCCTGATTTGAGATTTCTCCAACGGCATGGCGCAGCAGCCCCTCTAGCGCGGCCTTCACCGTTTGTCGGCGGACCTCGTCGCGGTTGCCGGGGAAGTGCTGGACCTCGCTAAACACTGCCTCCCCGACGCCCCAGGCCAGCCAGACCGTGCCCACCGGCTTGCTCGGGGAACCGCCATCCGGCCCCGCGACACCGCTGACCGCGACCGCAAACCGCGCGTGGCTTTTATCCTGTGCGCCACGCACCATGGCCTCGACCACCTCGCGACTGACTGCCCCCACCGTCTCGAACAACCCCTCGGGTACATTCAGTTGCAGGGTTTTCTGGCGGTTGGAGTACGTCACGTAACCGGCCTCGAACCACGCCGAGCTCCCGGGAATACGGGTGATCGCTTCGGCGATGCCGCCACCAGTGCAAGACTCGGCAGTGGTGACGTGAGCATTGAGAACCTGCAAGCGTCTGCCAAGTTCAGCGGCCAGCTGGGTGATTTCTTTCACGGTCCTCTCCTGATCGGGCTGAATGGAACCACCGTACACGAGCCAATCGCGCTGGCAAGACACAGAACCGATCAAAATGTTAGCGAGCCAGGGCGCTGATATAAGCCTGACAGGCCTGCAAGGCAATCAATCCGCGATCGCCGGCATCGGTGATGGCGATAATTCGTTGAGCATGCGCCGGGTCAAGTCGGGCTCGCGGGGCGCCATGATCCACGCCGCCGGTGCCGGAGGCGGCTGGCATTGCACAGGTTGCGGCAACGTCATTGGCATCGAGGTGGACTGACAGGCGCACATCAGCAGTGGCAAGACGATCGCGCAGGCGACCTTGATCACGTTGGGCATCGCTTAGCGCTCGATAATGGGTTTGTTCACTGGCCGACAATCGTTGTTCCAGGCCAAGACGCTTGTCCTGCTCAGCCTGTTGTTGCGTCGCGGCTGCCTGGGTTAGCTGGTTCAGCGTCTCGGCGTGCAACCTGGCCTGTTCCGCGAGTTGCCGGCCGTAACGCCAGTCCTGAACCTGCCAGGCCAGCACCGCCGAAAAACCCGCTAACACAACAATGCCGATCACCCGCCACGACATCAGACTGAAGGCTGGCATAGCACCGCCCTCGCCCGCGCCCAGAGTTGCAGGCGATCTTCGAGCCCGTTCAACCCACCGTTGATCCGCCGGGTGATGCTGTTGAACTGGTCGCGGTCGGCCAGTTCATTCAGACCGTTTTGCTCCCAGAACCAGGCGGCAGACTCGGCGGCCCATTGCGGTTGTTCCAGCAATTCAGGCAGCGACAGCAGACGTTCATCGCCAAACAGGCCAAGGCTGCACTGGCGGTAGTTAGTGTGCCCGGTAATCTGAATCAGGCCACGGCCACGGTACTTTTGGCCGTCACCGTCGGCTTCTGGCGTGTTGCCCAAACGCAATGCCAGGGTGCCGGTGTCGTATTTGCTCAGGTACTGGTTGTTGCCCAGTTCACGCACGTACTGCAACTGCCCCGACTCGTGGCCGACTTGCGCGAGGAACGCGGCGATGCGTTTCGGGGCGTTGATGTTGCGGTGGGTCATGGCGGTATTGAGGGCGGAAATGAAAACGCCCGCTTGGGAGCGGGCGTCAGGGAATATTTGTTGGAGCTGAGATGAAGTGATGGGCATGGGTCATGTTCCATTGGCCGGTGTTTTTAACCAGGTCGGCTCCAGAGGTTTACTGGAGTCTTTTGGAAAGTTGGCGGACGAGGGCCAGTCACGCAAGTCCTGCCGATAGTCCAGCAATTCATGGTACTGATCGCTGCTCAAGGTCATCGGGGTGCCGGCTGCTTGCTCATCGCGATCTCGGTCGACCAGCCATTGGCTGGCGGCCAACGCTTGATCCCGCCAGTTTCGGGCAACTTTCGCTGCCTGCGGAGCGTCCTCCAGCATGGCAGGTAGCGGCACGCCACCGCTCGCCAGCCATTGCTGGTATTCATCCCAGAAACGGTGATGAAGAGGAACGGTCGCGCCATCTGGCAGACGGATGACAGTGTCCGGGTCTTTAGTCAGTTGATAGCTCATAAGAAAAACCTCCTTAAAGTTCGGCGTCGGCGGTGGCGTGGATGTAGTAAGTCTGAGTAATCAGACCGGTATCGGAGTTATCCACCCAGACGCCGCGAGTCGAAGCACCGAGTGTTCGAGCATTCCCCGACGACACTTCATCACTTCCCGAACGCCATTGCCCTGCGCTTCCTTTCGGCGTTGTGGCGTACAAACTGAAACTTGGAATAGCTCTCTTCTCGACCTTGAAAGTCCACTGAGCCAAGGGCTGCGAGGCGAACCCCGTTTGCCCCTGTTTGACTGTGGATAACAGTGCACCGTAAGGACCTGCCATGTTTCCCGGAGGCAGATCCTGACTGTAGGTTTTTTCAAAGTAACGCTGACACATCATCAACTCATCGCCAGGACTACGCAGTTCGAACGGCGTCGACACTCGCCCCTCTTCCAACTGGATTTGCGCCAGGTCGATGACTTGCAAAACATTCAAAGGCAGGTCGAAGGACAACCGCAGAAAGTCATTACCACTACTTCCCAGTGTCTTACCCGCCAAGGAAGGTACTTGAATCGTTGCACTGTATCGGGACCACGAAGTCTTTAGTTGAAAGCTACCCACCGGCGTCACCGTATCCGCACTACCGCCCACGCCGAAATACTGTGCGATCGTCACATTCAGCTGACGCGCCATGTCGGCCTTGGCCCAGAACGTCAACGTCGCGGTTTTTCCCGCCAAGGTCCTGACCGATTCGATCGCCTGGGAGATTTTATGGACATTGGCGCCCACTCCCGCAGTGATTTGCTGCCAACGCATAAAGTACCGGGGCTCATTGGGTACCTCGGTCTGGCCCAACGCAAAATTCTGCCTGGAAATATTCACCCCGGCGTTCCCGTTCCAGTCGCAACGAAAACGGTCAGCGATATAGGCCCCCGTGTAAGGTCCCAAGTTAGCTGTCCCACGCTGCCAGATATCGAAGTTGCCGTTAATCAGCAGGTTTTTGCGATAAACCTGCACGGGGAAATTCTGCTGCGGGTCGAGTTTCGCCAACTCTTTGATAGCCAGGCTCAACTGATCATTTTGGTTTTCGGAAGGCGTCAGACCGGCAGCGTTGATGGCATTGACGATTTCCTTGGTGACGGCGTTACCCCACGAGGCAGGAATCAGGGAACCGGGAGTTCCGGCGACCGGGTTTTCATCGACAAATTGGCCGTTGACCAGCCCCGCACTGGTGACGCTTCTTGGATAGTCCATTTTAGCTACTCTGATTATTGGGCTTCATGCCGTCACTGGGTCGAACCTGGAACTTGCGGCCAGTCGATCTCTGTCGGAAAGTTGGTTTGCTGTTCAAGACGATTCAACTCAACGCTGTAGAGCTTCCACTCCATCAGTGCCAACTGCTCATCGTGAGAGGCGTCGCCGATATCTTCGGCATATTGAAGTGGGGCGATACGTAGAACCGCGTCACTCAGCAGCTTGTCGCGCTTGGCCAGGACCAGCGTTTTTAAGTCAGCCAGCCGAGCTGCATCGTCAAGTTTCCAGGTGTTATCACGCCAGGTGTAGTAGTCGCCCGGCCATGGCTCGACGGTAAAGTCTTCGGGCAACTCGCCGAGTTCATTCCAAACCTGCTGAGCACCGCCATCTTTGCAGTAAACCAGGCCACGACGATCAATCACTTCGCGCGGAACGTTATTGATCAGCGCCCAGGTACGGCCCTGCTCCAGTGGAGGTAACTCAAATGAAAGTTCCACGGCGTTACTGGGCAGTTGAATACCGATGCCCGGCGTCACGAAAAACTCCACGGGCCCGGACAAGGCACCCGCGTTATCAATCAGATAATTAAACATGGGCACCTCAGATAAGTTTGATGCGACCGGGATAGGCGATGTTGCGCGGGCGTGTAACGCCACCGTGATTCATCAATTCAGAGTCGGGCAACTGCGCCACGGGAGGAGGCGGTGCTATGTATTTGATGGTTGCCCCTGCGTAGTCCGTATAAGCCGCCCCATCAAGTCCCAGCAAAGTCTTTTGGCTATTGATATTCGAGGCAAACAGGATGTTGTCACCTATACCGTTATCGCCCTGTACCAATGAACCCTTTTGCCATGAGCCCGGAGCGCGGCCTGGATCGACATCACGTCCCTCACTCAGCAAGCGAAGAAACTCGCCTCGCGCTTCAGGCGTTCGGAAGGTCGTCGAACCATCTCCTGGCGTCCACGCTCCACCGCGGTCGGCTTCTGAGCGCAACATGCCTGATTGCTGTGCGTGATCCCAAAGCCACGGCCAATCGGCGCGATTGAGCACAGATCCATTGAGAGCGCCGTATCCTCCGGGCATAACTGCCGTGGTAGTTTCAAAAACAGCCCGTCCCAACGTTGTCCCGTCATACCGGCCAACAGGCCACCAGCTACCCGCAGCATCACTGCGCAGATGCCACCAATCGCCCGCGCCCATCAATACAAAAAACGGATAACCGCCCGCATTCAGATGGGTGTGGAACTTGATGGAGTCTGTTTCCGAACACCGAACAACCAACCGATTACCACTGTTCTCCAAACGCCGCACGATCACATCACGAACACCCAAACCTGCGCTTATCGCCGGCAGGGTGACAGTGGCGGCTGCGGCGCTCGCATCAACCAACACCAGGCCGAGTTCTTCTGCCGCCAGCACTTTGGATGCTGCTACTCGAGTGATCAACGAACGCATCGGGCTGGTCACGCCAATGATCGCCTGGATCGCCTTGAGCAACTGACCGTTGTCTGCTTCCGACGGCGCCATTCCTGCGCCAGCAACCACACTCAAAATCTCTTGCGTAACCGAATTGCCCCACACCGCAGGAATCAGTGATCCTGGCGTACCGGCCACCGGGTTTTCGTCGACAAAACGGCCATTCACCAGCCCGATACTGGGAATGCTTCTTGGATAATCCATGGTTCTGCTCCCTGTAAAAAACATCTGCATGGCCATTGGCACTACGGCAATGCAGGTCATGTTTGAATAAAAACAAAAACGCCCACGGTGAGTGGGCGTTGGGTTTGGCGGATATTTCGAATGAACTAGCCAGCGAAGTCGCTCACCACTGCACGTATGGCGGTAATCGCGTCATCACTGACTTGATTGGCGAGATCGGTTTTACCCTTGGTGATATGAACTTTGATTTGTTGTTTCGCCTTCAAGCGAAGGGTTCGAAAGGTCAGCAGGCTCTCGTTGAATTGAGTAGCTTTGGCAATGATCTGATCGGCTGCCTGTCTGGCAGTCCGGCCTTTAACCACCCAGGCCGACACCGACAGTGGCACCGCTTTTTTCGGATACCCCTCGTCCACAAAGGCCTGGGCGTCAGCGGCAGCTTGTGCGTATTCCATTGCTCGCAACGGATCGCCTGCAATGACTTTTCGCGCATCGTCTGCCGCCGCATCAATCCTGGCGCTCAGGCGTTCGCCTTCCTGTTGTTGGGAGACCGAAACATTCAAGGCGTCGACAACCCACTGTTCACCGTTCCATTCATGATCTGGCGAGGGTTTGGCCGGACGAAGTTCATCTTCGTACTGATGAAGTTCCTGGATAACGATCATCGAATGAGCTCCCACGAAAAGTGGACGTTAACCGCAGAGGAAAAGTTGATTGCGATGCCGTTTGTGTAATCCGGTTGAGAAAAGGTTTTGATCCCCATCGAGAGCAATAACTCATCACTGGTGGCATTGCCGGCGTTGTACGTATGTTCAGCCTGATAAGACTGCCAAAGGGAACGCAGCTCCGAATGGTCAAAACTGGCGGTCAGGGTAGAAACCGTCGTGTCATTCACAACGTTGCTGGTAAAAATACAGGCCGCCGCGCCGACAACTCCCCAACCATCCCAGCCGCTAGCCCCTGTGCTGACTGGCGATAGGTAGGAGTAATTGCCTCCCATCCATCCGCCAGGCGCAAACGCTACCGTCGTGATAAGTGATGGATGTGGCGTCGGGTTACCCACAACAAGGCGTGCGGCACGGGCGTGAGGATCAAGAGGAAGGTAGACCACGCCGCTCCCATTGACGGTCTGTGTCCAGGACAACCGGCTTCGGTTGTAAATCAACCGAACGATTGGCGTGGAGCCCGGTGCTGCGGTTACGATCCAGGCGAGGCAAATGTCCAGCGGTGTGGACTGGAATCCGCCACCCGCAACACCATTCCCAGTACCTTTCAAACCCTCGGGAACGACGTCGTACGGGAGACCGCGCTGCATGTAACACGTCAATACGTCGCCAATCACCTGGGCCCTGAGAAAGTAGCTTGAACTGGGCAACAAATCCGTGCTGCTCCAGGCTTGCGTCGTGAACGTACGCGACCGCCCCAACTGCCCGGCCACCACTTCCTGACCGATGCTGACAAACACCCCCGCAGGGATCGAGACTTTCCCGCCACTGGTAGCCGCCGCAATCGGCGTCACCGGCAATCGTCCGTCTGCGGTGGCCACGGTAGCGGGTGGCAACGAGGCAATCGGTAATGCCGAATCGAGGTTCCAGCCCTTGGCCGTAACGCTCTTGATGGCCTGCAGCAACTGATCGAACTTCGTCTCATCCGGAGCCAAATCCCCGGCCTTGATCACGTTCACAATCTCCTGCGTCACCCCATTGCCCCAACTCGCCGGAATCAACGACCCCGGCGTGCCCGTCAGCGGGTTTTCATCGACAAACTTGCCATTCACCAATCCGGCGCTGGGCACTTTCGTTGGAAAATCCATCTCTCTACTCCCTAGTCATAATTGATGTGCACCTTGGTATGCGCCGGTGCGCTGCGATGGATCAGGCATTCCAGGGCCGAGCCCGGATTCATGCCAAACCGCTCGCCCCAGTAACTGGCGCCGAAACGCCTGCCCAGCAGCAAGCGGCCACCGGTGTTAAGCGTCCACATGAACTGCGCCTGCCAAGTGCCGAAATGCGCCGCGCCGAAGCGTGAGCGGCCCATGCGCGGGGCTTCGAGTTCGGTGATGGTGGCGTTGGGATACCCCTGTCCCTTGGCGATTTCGATGTAATAGCCCACGGCCTGGCTGCCCACCGCCAGCAGACGGCGGCGAACGGCCAGGCGACGGTCATCGAACAAGGGCGTGGCGCCCAGGCACGGATCAGGCAGGTTCATCACCCGCTCCCAATCGGGCACCAGTTCGCTGACGCCGGCCGGGTCCATTTCGTTGAGCAGGTCGGCGGCGCGAGCGTCGAGTCGGGCCAGTTCCTGGGCAACGCCTTCGAGCACTTCCTCCAGTTCCGGAACCCGTTCGGGGTCCCAGGCCGGGCCGCTGGGCAGCAGGCTGCGCAGTTGCGCGTGGTATTGCGCGGCGGTTCTTAGCCCCCCCATACGCAACCTCCGAAGGTCAGCAATTGGTTGATGTCAGCATCGACATTGGCGATAGGCGCGGTCAGTGTGTGGTCGCTTTCGCCCATGGCGCTGCTGATCGCTTCGCGGATATGACTGATCAACAAGGTGTCGCCCAGGCCGGCTTCACGGTTATGCAGGTCACGCAGTTGCGCTTCAACGGCGGCTCGCACGGCGGTGGTATCGGGGGTCAGGGTCAGTCTGTAGGTGACCGGGACCTGCACGGGCGGCAACACATGCAACTCGGCGGTGACCGGGCGCAACGGTTCGATATAGGCCTGGACTTCAGCCAGTTGCGCGGCATTCGGCACTGGCTGCGGATCGTCATCGCGCATGATGTACAGGTTGACGATGCCCAGCTTCGAGTAGGTGCTGCGACACCAGGCACGGGTCACGCCGGGGCATTCCAGGGCCCAGGTTTCATAGTCTTGCGCCGAGCCGCCGTGGGGGATGATCCGATAGGAACTGATCACCCGGGAGCGCAGGGATTCCAGGCTTTCCCGGGCGACACCACCGATAAGGCCCGGCGCCAGCACCGTGAAGCTATTACCGACAATCCCCAGGATCGGCTGCACCGGGATCAGGCTCATGCCAGCATCAGCATTGCCCAGACTGCCAGCATCGAGCGCGGCGATGGTGGTGGTGTTGAGTCCGTTGCTGGTGGTACGCGAAGCGGTCACCTTGTACGTGCGGCCATCGCTCGATTGCAGCAGCGTATCGACGTCCAGCACAGCGCCGGCGCTGGCGGTAAAGCTGACGTTACCGCTGGCGGCTTGCGCGGCTTTGCGCGGTTGGTTCAGCCGCAGTGCGGCGATCCGCTCCAGGGTCGACTCCTCGGCTTTGTCCGGGAGGATCTGCTCGGCGATCCAGTCCAGGTAGCCGTACAGGCCATAGGCGGCACCACCGAGGGTTCGGGCCAGCATTTGCGCATCGGACTGGCGCAGCGAATCGCTGGCCAGGTCGCTTTGGGTGCGCTTGATCAGCACCGGCAGCGAAGGGGTTTCAAACGGCATAGATCACCTGCCAACTGTTATCAGGATTGATGTCCAGGCGCTCGCCATCGGCCAGGGTCAGGACCGTGCGCAGGTTCAGGCGCTGGGCGTCGAGGCGTTCGCTGATGATGTCGATGGCGCTGCAGTGGCCGTCGTCGATCAGCCATTGCAGGGCTTCGCGGGCATAGAATTCAGCGTCCATCTGCGTTTGCCGGGTCAGCTTGACCCGGCGCAGCAGCCACAGCCGCGAGCCGATGCGGTCATCGGCGACGGTGGGAAAAGTGTCGCCCCACCAGCCGAAGCGTTCCTCGTCATCGAGGGCATCGTCATCGGCGGCGCGGCGCCAGGTAAACAGGCTGATCAGCACCGACCGGGTCAGTGCGGCGTGGAGGTTCTGGCTGATAAACATCACTGACCTCCTGCCGGCACGCCGGTTTGGCCACTGCCCGCTTGAACGCCGACGTGCACGTGCTTGATCTGGCTGATGCCGCCCGCGATCTGGTCGCCCTGGGACACGATCTTGCCGGTCTGGGTCAGGGTCGGTGTGTCGATGTTCACGGCGGTGCTGGCGCGGATGTTCAGGGTCGCGGTCTGGATGTCGATAATCCGCCCGCGCTTGAAATGAATCTTGTCGCCTTCGTCGGTGTAGATCGCGACTTCGCCGACGGCCAGGGACTGGAGGCGATAACGACGGTCGGCGACCACCAGGACGATGGCGTGGGAACGGTCACCGCCCAAAAAAGTGGCGATGCCCTCGGCGCCGGCCAGCGGGTTGCTGGTAAAACCGTAGGGTTCGAAGTGCTCCATGTCGTCGTTCACTTCACCGGCGGTGAGGCGCATTTGCAGCGATTGCAGCTTGGTGGCCGAGTTGGCGAGCACGACAGTGCCGCGCGCCAGGAGGCGTGTCAGTAGGCTCATTGGGTTTCCTTCAAGGATCAGGCTGAATGCGATCAAGTGTGGGAGCGGGCTTGCTCGCGAATGCGGTGGGTCAGTCGATATCGTCGGTGGAGGTGAGGCCGTCATCGCGAGCAAGCTCGCTCCCACAATTGATCGGGGTTGCCGCAGCATTGGTGCACACAGGAGATCTCCTGTGGGAGCGAGCTTGCTCGCGATGGCGGTGGGTCAGGCAACATGAGTGTTGAATGTTCAACCGCATTCGCAAGCAGGCTCGCTCCCACAATTGATCGGCGTCGTTCACGGCATTGGTGTGCACAGGAGATTCCCTGTGGGAGCGGGCTTGCTGGCGAATGCAGTGGGTCAGGCAATATTTGTTTCAACTGACACGCCCCCTTCGCGAGCAAGCCCGCTCCCACAGTTTTCGGTGTCAGGCTCAGGTTTTCTTGGGTGGTATCGGGTTGGCGTCGAAGGTGTGCGGCGGAGCGACTTGCAGGGTGGTGACCGAGCCCTGTGCCGACAGCGAATACGTCACTTTGGAGATCAGCATGTCTTCATCAAATCCGAGCACCGGGTCCTTGACCCGCACCAGGGTGTTGTGACGCCACAAATCGCCGTTGGATTGCCGCCAGCCTTGTACCTGATAGGTGGTCGCCAGCGCCCGGCCCATACGGGTGGCGCTTTCCCAGGTGGCCCGCTGCTGCGCCAGTTCGAACGTCAGTTGCGTACCCTCATTGATCACGGTGGTGCGCCGACGCTTGAAGCTCAGGTCCGCCGCAACCGCTTCAACTTCACTGACTGCCGCCCCGCTCTTGGTGTCGGTCCCTTTGTGCTGACCAATCACCCGATATTCAGAGAACACCTGGCTGTAATCCATTGGCGCGTTGGCCGAGAGAATGTTCTTGCCCAGTTCCAGCACATCGCTGGCCCGCCCACCGCTGCCCGGCCGGGCCAGCACCAACCGTCCCTGGGCGTCGTCGGTGGAAAACACCCGGAACAGCGACAGTAAACGGTCGATGGATTGAAACACTGTTTCCCCAGGCACAATGGTGTGACTGCTGAGCCGAGAGGTCTCGGCAATTTCGCTGACCACGTACACGCTGTAGTTCATCGCCAGCGCTTCGACGATGCTCAGCAACGACTGACCGTGCCATTGGTTCGGGCGGTTAGTCGCCGCGCAATCCACCAGGTCCTGAGTGTTTGAACTGCCTTCGATGCTCAGGCTGATCTGCCGCCCGTCATAGCTGATCGGGGCCTTGAACACGTAACCGGTGAGCACCAGATCCTTGCCGATGCGCACCTCGCAATTGTCCCCGGCCTTGATCCGCTGATCCACGGTCTGCCCCGGCCATTGCCAGGTAATGTTGAGTTTGAAGGTGCGGAACTGACGCTCCAGGTCCGCACTGATTTCCACGCTTTTCCAGCCACCGTACTCCATCCCGCCGACCGTCAGCGTGACGCGATTATCCAACTCGCTCATGGCTCACTCCCTGGAGACTTTCACTTCGATCGGTGCGAATCCCGGATGGGAAATACCGTTGCTTTGGGTCACTTCGGTGACCCGCGTCGCATCGGCAAATTGCTTGTAGGCCACGACCAGGGCTGGAAGGCTTTCCTGGAACGACTTGCTGACCTGTCGCACACCGGAGGACGCCACCGCTTTGAGGTGTGCGATCAACGCCTGTTTAACATCGTCGATGGCTTGGTAGTGCGCGGGCCCCGCCTTGTCCAGCATCGGGTTGATCGCCGCGGCCAGGGCCTTTTGCAACACTTGCAGATCGTTGATGACCGGCACTTCCTGACGGCTGACCGGTTGCGCCGCCTGCTGCTCCAGCGACGGAGTCGACGGTGTCTTCACCGGTTTTGTGGCCACCGGCATCGAGGCCACCCATTGCGCCACTTTGACCAACAGCGTGTCCTGCACCAGATCGGCCATGGCCTGCGCCGCGGCGGTGGTGTCCTTGCCAGTGGTGAGCTTCGGCGCGTCTGCCTTGCGGATGGCTTCGAGCTGTTGGGAGACGTCGGCAATCACGCCACGATAACCCTCCTTCGCGAAGTCCTTGAGCGATTTGATGTCGCCCAGCAAGCCCTTGAATTCCGCCGCCACTTCCTTGGGTAACTCCTTGACCGCCTTGACCAGTTCGGTGATCTGGCGGTATTGCTCGATCAGCGGTTTGAGCTGTTCCTTGATCACGTCATAAACACCGGTGAGGCTGTTGCGCAGATTGGCGATGCCGATCCGCGCAGCCTTGATCAGGATCATCGCCTGTTCAAAACGCGCTACCGCCGAACCCAATAGGGTGTCGGCTTTCGCCAGCAGCACCTTTTGCGTACTGACCGTCGCGGTCGGAAACGGCAGCGGTTCATCGGGGTAAAACTTCAGCGTAAAGGTCACCAACCCGCCGTCCTGGCGGGTGTGGGTCATGTCGCATTCGCCGACCTTGACCTGCAACCGTCCCAGCCACGGATGCACCAGTTCGCCACTGCCCTGCTCCAGCGCCTTGAGCAGTTTGTCGCGCTGCTCCAGGCAATCGGGGCCGACAATGAATGCCGTCAGGTCGTGAATCTTCGCCTGTTGGCCAAGGTTCTCGAAAAACGGCAGATCGCGTTGCGGGTACTCGTGCAACTGGCCCTTTTTGCCGACCGGGGTTTTCGCCTGATCGATCCAGAAACCGACACCTCGAAAGGACGCCGGCAATAAACGGTCACGCCAGCTCATTGGAACCTCCAAGCGAAAGTGAGCGGTAGCCAATGCGCGAGTTGAGCGCCAGCCCCGGTTGATTCGTTTGCGGTTGATCGGTGCGCAGGCCGGCCGGCGCATTTTCGAAGCGCACGGTCAGGCCGCCTTCGAGTTGCGTACGGTTGTTGGCGGCGCTTTGCTGGATCAGCGCGCTGGAGTTTTGTGTCAGGGAACCCGTCAGCATCGACGGTTGTTGCGGCAAGCCGCCGGGCGCTAATTCTGTCGTCGACGACGGCTCGGTACGGGCGCCAAAGAACGCCGGCGCCAGTTCGCCCTTGCCTTGGGCATTGGTTTTCTTCTGCGCCTCGGCCAAGCCTTCGACCTTGCCAGTGACGTTGGCGATCACCCCCGCGAAGCCGCCTTCGAACAATTCCTTGATCGGCGCGATGACATCCTGGAGCTTTTCCCACAGACCGCTGAACCACTCGGTGATCGGTTCCCAGTTCTTGATGATTTGCCCCAGCGGCGACCATTCGAACATCCCGTGCAGGAACTCCAGCGCCGGCGCGGCCAATGCTTGCACCACGCCCCACAGCGCCGAAAACACTTCGCCGATCGGTTGCCAGTTGGCTGCAATCTGCGCCATCGGCGACCACTCGAACACGCTACTGAAGAAATCCTTGACCACTTGCGCTGCGGTTTGCAAAGCGGCCCACAGCGGATCGAAGAACGCACTGATGGCGCCCCAGTTGTTGATGATCATCCCCAGCGGCGAGTAATCGAACAGCGTACCGAAGAAATCCTTGATGGCCTGGGCCGCCGGTTGCAGCGCCGTCCAGATCGAACTGAAGAAACCGGTGATGGCCCCCCAGTTGTTGATGATCATGCCCAGCGGCGTCCAGTCGAACACACCTTTGAGAAAATCGATCACCGGCACCGTCAGGGCCTTGAGCAACTCCCAGATCGCCGAGAACAAACCGGTCAACCCGGCCCAGTTGTCGATGATCATCCCGTAGGGCGTCCACGAAAACGCCGTTTTCAGGTAGCCCACCACCGTCGCGGTGACGGCTTTGAGGGTGTCCCAGATACCGGAGAAGAACCCGGTAATCGGACCCCAATTGGCAATCACCATGCCGAGCGGCGTCGAGTTGAACACCGTGCTCAGCACCGCCATTGCCTGCGAGGCGGCGTTTTTGATGCCTTCCCAGACGTTGCCAAAGAACGCTGAAATTGGCGTCCAGTTGGCAATGATCAAACCGGCGGTCAGGGCGATACCCATTGCAATCAGCATGATGGGACTGGTCTTCATCACCGTGTTCATCAGGTCAAAAACCTGGGTCGCCCCGGTCACGGCGGTTTGCATCGCCGAGAAGGCGATGGCGCCCAGCGCCAACGTCTCGACCAGTTTAGGGTTGTCGGCGACCAGGCGCCCTACTCCCGTCAGCAAGGGCTCCAGACTCACCACCAGGGTGGCGACCGCCGGTGCCAACGCGGCGTCGATGGAGGTCGACACCTTGGCCATCGACTCGCTGAAAATATTCATGCTTTGCGCGGCACTCTCGGGCGCGCCCGGCAGATCGACAGCCTTGGCCGATTCACTGACCTCGGCTAATTTGCCCTTGAACGCATCGGACGCCTTGATCCCGTCCACGAACGGCGTGATCACGCTACCGCCCTTGAACAAGCCGCTGATATCCAGCTTGCCAAGGCCGGCCTGTTCGAGGTTTTTCCTGAAGCTGTCGACCTTGGAAACAAGGCCGGCCAGCTTGGGTGACAGTTCATCGATGCCGGTCAACAACACCGATTTTTTTAGCGTTTCTGTGTCTGCCATCACTGCACCTGCTGCATCGCATTGATCCGTTGCGCGTGCTCCAGGGATTCCCGGAGCACATCCAGTGGCCTGGCCATCATCTGTTCGGGGTCAACCTTCCAGAACCAGGCCAGGTCATAGGCGACTGCGATCAGGTCGGTGATGGCTCCGACGCCGCACTCATGAAAAAACTCGCGACGGCCCAGCTCAGCGCGTTGAGGTCAGCCAGGTCCAACTGGTTGACCGACGACGGTGGAATGCCGGCGCAGACCGCGATGTATTTAGCCGCGACGTCCATGTCCAGGCTGACTTCTTCGCTCTTGTCGATCTTGTACGGCAGCGCCTTGATCGCCCGCACTTCCTGCACCGTCGGACGGCGCAGGTTGAGTTCGGTCAAAGGCTCGCCGTGGGCTTCGATCGCAACCTGAAGCTTCACGGCGCCGCTCATTGCCAGGTCCCCTTCACACCGTTGAACACCAGCGAGATCGAGGCGTCATCGCCCTTGGACGCCGGTTCATCGACCAGGTAGGCGCCGGCCAGCACGTAGACTTTGCCGTTGCTGAATTCGCAGGTGACGGTCATATCGACGCCCGCCACCAGTTGCTTGAGCGGGAAGTCCGAGGTGTGCAGCGCGGTCACTTTGAACGACGGCGCGATGTCGGTTTCCTTGTAGAAACCCGGTACGACGGTTTCGCGTTTGGTGGACATCAGTGGCGCTTCGCAGCCGCCATTGATGGTCAGTTGAGCGCCGTCCACTTTGACGTAGCAGGTGCCCGCAATCAGTTGACCCATGGTGTTTCTCCTTCAAATAAAAAGCCCACGCGAGGTGGGCTGAATCACACAGTCAAACGCGGTTTTTAAGCGGCGTCGTCGTACTGCAGACGGAATTGGTTGAGCAGTGCGAACACGCGCAGGCCGTTGATGTAATCCGGCGGGAACAGCACGTTCACACGGCTCGGGTCCTGCACATCGCGCTCGACAATCAGGTGCTCGGCGAACAGCTCGGCGTTTTCCACGTGGCCTTCCAGTTCGAGCTTGGCGTACTGGGCAATCAGCTCACCGCGAATGGTGCTCGGGGTGACGATCGGCTGGCCGGCGCCAAAACGGGTGCCGTCGGAGGCCAGTTTGTGGCGCCCGTATTTGCTGGTGATCACGCTTTGCAGACGACGCACGATGAACGCCGACTGGTGCATGGTTTCGCTGTCCAGGTAGGAGTTATCGGCCTGGCCGTAAGCGTTCTTCTGATAGGTGGTGATCGAACGCTGAATGCGCACGTAGCCGCCTTCGTAGTACGCGGTGGCGATGCCGTAGTTGAGCAACGACTGACGCTCGGTCAGGGTGAAACGCTCGCTGGCCGGCGCCGGGTCGAGACCTGGCAGGCTGCCGCTTTGGGTCGGACGGCTGGCATCGGCGGAGATGAACACCGAGGTGCGCGCGGCCAATGCAGCGGCCTGGACCCAGAACGGTTGCGGTACACCCGGTTCTAGCGCCTGGATAGTCATGTGCTGATCGTTGCGCGCCTGGCCTGCGGCGACCAAGGTGCCGATGGTGCCGCGCTTGGCGCTGTAGACGTGACCGAACAATTGCTTGGCCCAGGACCAACGACCGATGCTGTCATCCATGACGGCTTGCCAGGTGTTGAGGGTCGACAGGTCGGAGAACGGCATGCAGATGAACTCGAACGGCTCATCGCCCAGCGCCGCTACGGCAGCGAGCTGATCCGGTACACCGGCGCCGCCGGTCATGGCAGTAACGGCCGAAGTCAGGCCAGCCGGGGTTTCTTCGCCGTTGCTCTTGCCCAGGCGATTGAATTGCAGGCTGATGTCATTGCCGCTGTCGCCGGTCCATTTGGCGCTCAGGGTCACGATGCCTTCGACCGCAGCAGCGCTGACTGGCAGATCCGCAGCAGCGTTGATTTTCAATGCCAGCGCAGTGGCTGCCTGAGCCGCCGTAGCGCCGTTGACGATGGCCGCTTGAACGCGAACGCCGCCGACGTACAGGTTGAGCACACCGCTCTGGGTCGCGGTACCGGTCAGGGTCAACACGCCTTTGGCGATGCTGCCTTCGGTGTTGTGCAGCGGCAGGCACCAGATCTCGCCGATCGGGTCGGTCTTGCGCCAGGTTTCGTACATCGAGGCGAGCATCGAGCCTTGGCCGCCAATGCTTTTGGCCAGCGCAACGCTGGACACCAGCACCAGTTTGCCGGCGTCGGCCGGGGCGATGTTGTCGTTGACCTGAGCGACGATCAAACGGCGCATGGCCGACGACGCGCTATTGGCCGCCGAATTGTCCATCTCGGCGTAGAACAGCGGAACACGAATGTCCGCGGGGATGTTGCTGAATCCGATCGCCATTATTTGGCTCCCTGTGGTTTGGCCGCTTTCACGGCTTTGGTAGTGATATCGCCATCGGCCAGACGACGACGCCACCAGGCGTTGTCCGGCACTTCACGGCCCTCGAGGGGCAACAGATCGCCCGCTTCCGGGTCCGGCACGACACGGCCTGGGGCCGGCAGCACGGTGATGCGTTTGCTCATGGGGTTACATCTCCAGAGAAAGTCAGTTCCAGGCGCCCGTCGGGGCCTGGGCGTTTCAGATTGGGGTCCGCCGGGGCGATGGCATCGACCCGCACGGTGACCCCGGTAAAGGACGACAAACCGTCCAGTTCACGCTCGTGCCAGCTCTCTGCCGGTTGGTTTGGCAGATTGCGGCCGAGCTGGAATTCGGCGAAAAAGCGCAGGCGATACAACGCGCGACTGGCGTTGATGGAAAGCAATTCACCACCGTCGTACTCGATGGCGTCGTAGTCCGTGCCAGGCTTGAAACCCACCAGTGCGCGCCACAGTTCGGCGCGCAAGTCGTGCAACAGATCCAGCGCTTTTGTCGCGTCGGTGGTGTCGAGCACAAGCGTCACTTCGAAGGTGTCGCGGATCGGTTGCAGGGCCAGGTTTTGCGCGAGGCTTTTGCTCGCCACATCGGCGAGGGGAACGATGTAGGCGCATGGGGTAGTGAGTGGGGTGTTGGCTTGCAAGGTGGTGAGGTCGATGCCGGCCGCGATGCGATTGGCCAGGGTTGGGCATTGCTCACGCAACTGCGTGAGGATCGGAGTGATCTTCATGAGGGCGCTCCAGAATCGAAGGAAATTAAATGCGGAGGAATTACTGCGACGGGTCCAGGCAATGCGCTGTAACGACGCATCGATAGCTTTCCTTGCGGGTGCCACTGGCCGTCAGATTGTTGATCGACCATCGGCCCTGCATGATCCGGGGCCAACTGGTATCCAGCCGAATAACCCCTTCGGCCGCCAAGTCCGGATGCCCAGGGCAAGTAATCGTCAGCGTGTAAGCCTCGCGCTCCAGCCGACGTAACTCACCCTCGACGGCAGCCTTGGCCTGGTCTTCATTCTGGAAACGCCGCGGGAATGTCTGGAACGGCTTGATACCCAGGTGAAACTTACGCTCCTTGCCGGCCGCCGCGTCCCACCAAGTGGCGATACATCCCTTGTATTTCGATCGGGCCTTTTCATCGATAGTGGCGCTGATGAAAGCCTGGTCGCCTGGCCGATTGTCCTTTGTCACAGAGAGCAACACTTCGGTTACAGGCTTCCCGGAAATCGACGTCAGTTGACCACGCAAGGCCAGCACATACAGGCCATTCACCGGTTTAGTGACGGCGCCATACGTGGTCGCGAGCCGGGTCAGAAAGCCCATGTCCGTTTCGTTGCACTGGTCGATATGATCAATTTTTTTCGTCTCCAGCGGCGGTGCCACACGCGGTGAAAATCCATGTTTCATGGTCAGCTCGCGAAATAGCGCGCCGAGTGTCGTGGGGCCATAGCTGGCTGATCGGCGTTGCATGAAGTCTGTTTCATCGTGCTCGCTGAAAGGCGCCGACATGGCGACAAGCGACAACTGCAAGGGATACAAATAAGGGGTGCGCTGGGTGATGACAAACACACCCTTGTCCACCAGTCCCGACTCTTTGTAACCGACCCGAAAGCCGATCCTGCCCCCCAGGCTGGGCAGTCCCTCCAGCCCTTCAAGATCGATGAGAAGTTTGATCTGGTCGGACTGGATCCCGGAAGCATCGATATGCTCCCATTGGACTAACCGCTCATTGAGCAGCGCAGCATTAGCCCCGTAGATTTCCACGGCAGGTGTAAATCCAAGCGTCATACGTCCTCCTTAATCCCAGGCCGACACGGGCGCAGTCGCCGTCGTCTGCGTGATCATCTCGGGCAGTACCACCCAGATCCCCGCCGGCAAAACCGCGCCCTGTTCGGCCAGGGTCGGATTGAGTTGCCAAAGGGCTTCCTCAGCGGCATCGTCACTGCGGCCAAGCTCACGAAAGAGCAACAGGTTGACCGAATCGCCGGCAATACTCCGGACCCTACGCATGGATGAACTCCGTCAATTCGATTGCCCAGGCATTCAGCATCGCGGTCCCGTCATCAATGATCTCGCTCTGGGTTTCCGTCACAGAGGTAATCCGCCACAGACCCCAGTTGCGCCCGATACCGTCCACCAATGGCAGCGGCACACGTAGCGCCTGCAGCGCACGCAACTCGTCCAGCCGTTCCATGGCCACCGCATACATCGACTTGCCCGTGATGCTCAACGTCTCCAGGGCCTGTCCGACCTGACTGGATTTAGGCTTGCTGGTGAGGATGTTCAGATCCACCCAGCCCCCATCCGACTTACGAACCAGGCCGCTATAGGCGAAGTCTCTGGACAGGCCGAAAATGAAGCTGCCCAGGGCCATTTGCTGTCGCATCAAACACCTCCATCGGTCAGGGCCGCGTTACGTCGCGCGGCAAGTGGGTTGCCCATCATCATGGGTACGAATTGCGCCTGAATCGTTTGTGTGACCAGGTTGGCGATCTGCCTGGCCTGGGTCGGATCCTGGCCGGTGATGTGAATGACGGGGGCGAAGTTGATCTGCCGGTTATTCGCCTGTGCGCCGGCCAGGTTTTTGCTCACCTGGCCCGGTGGGTCGAGCCGGTCGACCGGTCTGCCGAGCTTCTCGCCCAGCCATGAACCGGCCTTATGACCCACCTCACTGCCCGCCACGCCGCCCACCACACCGCCGAGCAGCCCGCCGACGATGGTCATCACGCCCGGAAAGATGAACGTGCCAATCGCTGCGCCAGCCGCAGCCCCGGCGTAAGAACCCGTCAGCCCACCCGCCGCGGAGCCGAGGCCGCCGCCGACCATTCGGGCATCGTCCTTGCGTACCCCTTCGGCGACTTCAAGGCCGGCATCGACCAACATCAATGGGCGGGCCAGCGGACCCGCCACGCGGCCGATCCTGCTCCCTTGGCTAATCAAGCGCCGGCCAGAACTGGACATCAGGCCCGCCATCCTGCTGTTGGCGACGGAGGCAAGCGCCCGGGCTCGGGGCATCACTTCAGCCTGAACGGTTTGAAGCTTGGTCATTGCCAGACTGCCCAGCGCGGACGCTCGGGTCATCAATCTGCCGCCGAGACTGCCGGCTTTGGCACCACTACCGTTTCCTTTGCCGGCGCTGTTACCGCTTCCCCCGCCCAACCAGTCTTTGACCTTGTCGACGATTTTCACTCCCTTGAACGCCGCGGCGCCCACCAGGAGCGCGCCGGTCGCTACCGGGAATGCTTCGGCAAAACGGCTCAGGCCATCAATGGCCGCACCGGTCGGCGCCAACAGCGCATCGAACACCGGCAGCACCGTATTGCCGCTTGTGGTCTTGAGACGGTCCAACTGGGCGTTAAAAACATTCCAGTGCGATTGCGAACTGTCCGAGAGTTTCAGGGCCGATTGCTGGACCGCGCCCCGATCGTGCAGCTGCGACGTCGCATACTGTTTTTTGTTGGCGACCAGCGAAAAGGCGCGTCCGACTTCGCTCGTGTTCTGCAGCATTTGCAGGATCGGTCTGTCGACCGAGAACAACTGCGTGGCGAGCCCGGCTCGTTCCGCGGCGGGTTGCGCCTTCAGCGCCTCAAGTACTGAGACGATGGTTGCGGGTGCATCCTGTTGCATCCCGCCGGCCAGCGCCTTGGGGTCCAGCCCCAGTTGCGCCCAGGCGGCTTGCTGACCTGGCGTCGTCGCCTCTCCCCGCGCCAGCGTCGTGGTGATTTTCTCGAAGGCAACCCCGGCATCGGCCGGTTTAACGCCAGCATTGAGCAAGGCTGCCGAGAACGCAGCGGCTTGTTCGGGGGCCAACCCTGCGTTTGTCCCCGCGGCACCGTAGTTGGTGAGAATGGCGCCAATATCAGCCTCGGAAGCACTCATGCTATTGCCGAGCACGCTCGTGGCATCCGCCAGGTCCTGAGTCTGCAAACGATCGAGGTTCATTGAGGTGCGCCAGCCGATCAATAGCTCGGCGGCATCCTGGACCTGCAGCTTGAACGCCGACGCCGTGATCGCTGCATCGCGGGTGAACTCGACAATCGTGGCCTGTCGGGCAACCGTATCGACGTTGCCTTCTTTGTCGCGCTGGTCGTTGCCTACGCCGGCCTTGGCCGCGGTGTATTCGACCCTCGCCAAATCAACCGCCGTCGCCTTGCTCGGGGCCACCAGCCGCTCACTGGCCATTTTCTCGTTGGTGATCGCCAGTGCCTGGCGTTGATCGCCCTCGAAGCGAATCACCAACCCCAGCTCGGCCATGGCCGCATCCAGACTAATGGCAGGTATCAGGCGCTCATTCGGCGGATTGTCACCGCCCGAGCCCTTGGTCTTCTGCTCATCGCCAGGGCCTGAGCCGCCCATGGGAGCAGGCTTGTCATTCATCGCCTGCAACAGCGAACGCTGAGACGAGATCGTCGTATTGATCGATTCAAGCACCGCTCTGAGCCGGCCCTGCTCTGCCGACAAAGAGTTGATTTCCAGCCTGGTTTGCGCCAATGCCAGACTCAGCCCGGCAAACGCCTGATTTAAACCGGGCATTTGCTGACCAGCACCCGAAGCAGGCTGATGCGACCCGGCAGACGCATCAGGTGGCATCAGATCGGCGGTTTTGCTGGCGCCACTCAACGCCCAATCGCCTTGATTGACTGCTGTGAACTTGAGCGAATAGGTATCTTCTGCCATCTCGCCTCTACTCCTGTTTCACGCCAAGGCGAGTGATCGCGATGTCGTAGCGGCGCAATGCCTTGCCGGCGTCCCATTCCAGAATTTCCGCTTCACTTACCAGGTAAATGAGCGGCACAACATCGAGGATTACTTCGATGTCGCGCTCCGAAAGAAGTCCGCCGGTTTGTTTAAAAAATCGTCGATGCGTACCTGAAGCTGTGTCCAGTCCGGCACGGTCAGCAGGTCCAGATCGGGAATCATCAGCCCGGTGCAATGGGCGGTGATGAACTCGGCGCGTTCCTTGGCGGTTTTCAGTTTCTTCATCGCCTTGGTGGCGCGCAGTACCGGCATTTCCAGGGTCAGCGCGGTCATGCTGCTGCCACCGGCGTCGAGCGGTTGCAGCAGTTGCACTTGATCGGGGTCTGCCGATTGTTCGCCCTGCCCTTCCTGCTCCAGGAAGTACGACGCCGGACGGGTCGACATCTCGTGCACGTACTGCGCAATGCTCACGTAGTCCGGGCGTTTGAGTTGGTCGAGTTCCTTGACCGACAACCCGGTGGCCAATTTCGCCAGTTCGAAAAACTGATCGTCCTCATCCTCGCCGGCACGGGCCAGGGCCTCTTTCTGCGCGGCGTAGAACAACGGTTTGAGCTGAATCTGCTCAATCTGCGCCTGATTGTCGGCGGTGATCGGCGACAGCAAGACGTGAACAGGAGGCGTCCAGGACATGAAATGAATTCCTTGGGGATCTTGGGGAGGTGTTGCGTGACGCAAGCCAGTTGAGGTGTGCAACCTGTGGGAGCGGGCTTGCTCGCGAATGCGGTGTGTCAGATACATTGATGTTGGATGTACCGCCGCTTTCGCGAGCAAGCCCGCTCCCACAAGGATTGCGTTTAACTGGTGGTGGGTGTTGCGGGGTTTACGGCAGCAGCACCGCGCGGCGGGCATCACCAAGGATGTCGACGCCGTTGAGCATGAACTTCTGAGTGCGCACGTCGATGTCGATCACCGGAATGCCGTTTTCGAGGCGGTTGTAGGTACGGCAGGACAGCACGAGCGTGGTGGTAGGCTTGTCACCCATTTTCAACTTGGCCTCTTCGAGGGATTTCAATTTGCCGCCGACGGTGTGGTAGGTGAACCAGGTGTTGCCATCCTGATCCTGGCCGGCTTCACGGACGTTCAGCAGAATGTCGTCGCCCAAGGTCACACCGAGGGCCAGCATGATTTCCGGGCCAGCGCCTTGCAGGGTCAACGTGGCATTGAGCGCTTTGGCGCTCTTGGCCATTTGCTCGGTGATAAAGCGCCCGCCGCGCATCTCTTCCATATCGAATTCAATTTTCGGCGGGGTGAAATCTTCCACAGTCGCCGACAACGGCAAGCCCTGCAGGGTGGCCGCGATGGCCTGTCTTACGCGGTTGGTAAACATTAGAGAACATCCTCCAGGAACTGCTCGATGATTTCATCGCGGGCGTTGAGTTGGTAAACCATGTGTTCGTTCGGCGCGTAGCGGCCGTAGTCGATGACGATGAACCAGGTGCCGTTCTTGTACTTCTCGACACTGTTCAATTCCGGGTGCAGGTACACGCTGCCGCCAGGGATGGTTTCGTCGGCGACCAGTGTTTGCAGCCAGTCGTTGATGCGTTTGACTTCCTGGTCCATGAACGACTTGGTCAGGTTCTTGGCCATGGCTTTCTGGCCGGCTTTTACCAACTTGCGGCTGATCGCATCTTCCAGGCCGACGTAGCTGATGAACTTGCCAGTGATCGAGCGGTTACCCAGCAGCGAGAAGCCGCCGAGAATGGTGCGGGCGTAGTAGCTGATGCCGTAACGGTTGAGCAGATCGCCCTCGGTGGAGGTGTCGAGGATGTTGTATTCCACGACCCGCGAAACGTCTTCGGCATAGGTCACCTGGTTGCCCGGGCTTTCCCATTGCTTGACCTTGGCCAGTGCGGCAATTGCCAGGCTGGAAGGCGCGAGGAAGACGTTTTTCTTCGCCGCTTTGGAGTAAACGGCCGGCATGTTGTGCACGACCAGGCAGCGGTCGAAACCGAGGTCCGCGCCGCCCAGTTCCTGGCTGTAAGTCACTTGATCAGCGACCGCGGCATCCTTGCCGTCGAGCACGACGCGGGCCTTGATGCGCTTGCCGAACGAGGCGAATTCGCTGGCCACTGCTTTAGTGCCGGTGAAGCCCGGGGCACCGATGATGGTCAGGTCTTCCGGCACACCGCTCAGCGCGGCCAGGCCCAGTTTGCGACCGGTCACTGGCTCGATGCCGCCGATCACGTTGTTGATGGTATCCGCCGGGGTGGTGCCCTCTTCGACGATGACCACGTAGACCGGCACCTTCACCACTTTGAGAATCTGGTACACCGCGTGGTACAGCGTGCCCGACTCGGCGCCAGTCGGATCGAGCAGCCCCTGAGTGGTGAAGCTGTTGATACGAAACGGCGAATTGCGCGGAATCAGCGGATCGGCTTTCGGCGCGGTGCCGACCAAACCGATGACGTTGTCACCCAGACCACCCATGGCCTCGGGGGATTCAGTGGCATTGACGGTAATGCCGTTGTGCTCGAAGTTCAAAACCTCAGCCATGGTTATTCAGCCTTCTTGGCAGCGGCCTTTTTGGCCTGGGTGGAAGTGGATTTCAGCTCCAGGCGACCGGCGCTGAGCAGGGCGTTGGCTTCGACGTCGAGCAGGTCGAGTTCCTGGCCGGCGGTCGACCAGTGACCCCGCCCGACGGGAAATGGGACGAGCACGGTGTAGGTTTGGCGTTCTGCCATTTGGGTTTCTCCAGAGACTAAAAAGCCCCATTCGATTGGGGCTTTCAGATGATGTTGGGCGTGTGACAGATAAGAAAACGCCCCGACAGTGCGGGGCGTTTATTCAGGCAGGGTTGCGAGCCATTCCGGCGCTGACGGCCGGTGTTCGCTCAAGGGCAACTCGCCGCCCACCGGCCAGATACGAAGTTCACGGCGATACGTCTGCAACTCGATGTATTGCGCCGGAGTCAGCAGCGTAGGCCACCGCTCCACCTCATCACGGTAACGGGACACAGCTTTATCAGTGGTTGCAAGCTGCATGTTTCGCCATGCCCGTTCATACCCCTCCAGTTCGGCAGGAGTAGGCCCCGGCGGATCGACCAGCACCGGATAGCCTTCATCATTCCCGACAATCATCTTGCCGCTAGACTGTCCGTCCAATAACTCAAGCCAATACTCACGCGAGATTTCAACCACATCGCTTGGCATCGTTGTATGAATGAGGGGATCATAAAAACCGCCTTCGGATTTTGAATAAAACATAGGTTCTTCCTTATTTAATAGCCAACGACTCTATACCCACCCATCTGGGTGGCTACTGTGGTCGACTGATTCCAAAACCAAAAAAATTTTGGCCTCGGTCCATAGACGAAAAGCCCCTTGGTTTGAGGAAGGGACTGTTGGGTGTTGATTAACAGATAAGAAAACGCCCCGACGGTGCGGGGCGTTATTGAGGGGCATCTATGCCAGGCGAAGCCCACGGATAGAGCGCCTGGATTTCTTTGTAACGAGTCACGCCGAACGCCCTAACCTCTTCCCAGCCCGCCTCATCCATGACCTGCATCCGCAGCGCTTCCGAGAAGTAGCGATCAGAACCGGTTAACGGGTTGGCATAGGCAGATAGGCGTAATCGCTCGTTCTCTTCAGCGGTCAATGCTTGCGGTAGCGACATAGGACTTTTGGTAATGTTGCCATTGCCGTCCAACTGCCAAATACCGTCTGTTTCCTGTGTAAGCCTCAACCACATGTCTTCATCAATATTGATCGCCGTCACCGGAATCGTGTGAACACCGCGAATCAAGCGTTCCTTGAGAATGTTGTCCTCGCCGAAAACGGCGTATTTATCGCCCATGATTTCACCTAGCATCCAATAAAAATGAAGCGGACCCCAACACTGCCCGCGCTGGGGGCCAAAGCGCCAGTTCCGGTGTATGCCAGCCAACTGAAACCAGCGTTATCAAGACTGTTGTAACTGGCATCCGAGGTGGAATAATTCCCACCGCTGGTGGCAAGATTGATTTTTGCTGCACCCAATACCGAGTTGGGAAAAGGTATGGGGTAGTTGACGCTGGAGAACCCAGTCCCGGAGTTGTTGGAGTTAACGGCGTACATCCATTGAATGACGAAACCGCCCAACCAACTGGGGAACACGATGTATCCATTAGCGGCCTTCAACATCGAAAAGCCCCACCGGAGTTTCTTCGGCGTCACAATGGCTGCATCGTCAACACCGGTATCTGTAAGTGCTTGAGTCGCAATCTTTGCTGTACCTGCCTTAGCCTCAGTCGCTTGCGTCGACAAAGCAGCAAGCGCAGCAATGTCGATGTTCCCCTGATTGATCGGAGCACTCCAGGCTTTGATGCACCACATAACAGCAAGGTTGCGAGGGCGAGTTTCACTTCCACCGGTGTTAACCGTATTACCCGCATTCACCATTTGCATGGCGAGGCCGCCATCTACGCCCGAAAGAAAGGCTCCGTTGGAAATAAGGGCGGGCGCACCGTTGATAGTGCCGGCCTGCCAGGCACCGGCCGGATCCATTGTTGCGGGGTTACTATCGAAATAACGATGGTTGTGTGCCTTGAAGGCTTCGCCCTGGAGTGTCCCGATGTCCCGGCCAGCATCTACTCCCCGTCCGTGATCCCAACCACGTAGAAACTCACCCCGAGACTCTGGTAAACGGAAATTACCGACTCCCTCATCGCCCTTGTTGTATTTGCCCGCTAGATACGCGTTCAGGTCGGGATAAGCTGCAATGCTCTTGACGCTGTTGTCCAGTTCAAGAAAGCCCAGAGGTGGCGTGCTACCCGAAAAAGCGATGATTGCCCCTACCGGCAACATCGAGGCCTGCGAGATCATCGATTCGATTTCAGGCTTGGTATACGTGTCCTTGATACCAAACCCGGCCAGCGTCTCAGGGTTCGCCCCACCGGTTGCCCGTCCGTACTTATCAACGGTCAGACTTTTGTAGGTGCCGGGTTGAATCCCCGTCCGGCCCGCCAACATTTCAAACGTCAGCGCGGTGGTATCCAGCGTAATCGGACCATTGGTGGTCAGGTGCCACAGCGAATCACCATTGGCCGCGCCCTCCTCGACCATCACGGTCAGGCCCGGCGTAACTTTCGCGCTGGTATTGGCATCATTCGTACGGGTCCAGGCGCCATTGGCTACGACCCATAGGCCGTTGTCTTTCGCCAACGTCTGAGACGCCAGCAAGACGCGATCACCCGCAACCGCCGCAACACCGTCAATTTGCTGCGCGCCGTTCAACACCACATTGGCTGTCGCCGCCACGCGAACCGACTGTTTGCCATCAAGCTTTCCGAGCTCTTCGGCGAGGTAACTCATGACCCAGGCACGAGTCGCCTTGACCACGGTGTCATCGATCAACAGCGTCACCAACGCCGCATTACTGGTCTCGAAAATCGAGCGAATGTAGAACTCTTTTCCCGAACCCGACGTCGCCAACACAGGTTTAAACGACTCTGGATATTTAACGATGGCGTACAAAATCCCGGTGTCAGTCCAGAGCCCGGCTTCACGTACATACCAACCACCGACATCCGGTGGAATAGTTACTTCAGCCAGCAACCAGCTCGGGTTTTTCTCATCCTGGAACAGCGCATTCAGCGGCCCGCGCCACACTTCGCGTTTCAGCGCGGTGGCCGTAGCGGCCGGGTTGTAGACGCTGCCAGCGCCGTCACCAACGGAAATCTGGGACAGCTTGATCGGCACGCCCGCCGCTTTGCAGGCAGTTTCGTAGGCGATCCCCGCATTGGTGAGCAGGGTGTAGTAGTCGGCCATTTAGGACCCCTGAGGATAAATAGTGGAGGTTTCGACGGCGTAGAGCCCGGCGGCCATGAAGGCCTGGCCCGAGGCTTCCAGCCCCTCGATGACAATCGGGTACACCGTGGTCAATTCACCGCACACGGTGGCGGCGCCGATGACGTGATTGCCGAAGGCGCTCAGGCCGACGGAAACAATCAAGGTGTCGCGTTCGCTTTTGGCATCTGCAAGCCGTCGGTCAAGACGCGCATCGATGTCTTCGCTGTAGGGCTGTTCGGTGAAGGCCCTGACGGAAAAACTGTAGGGCTGGCCAGCAGGTATTTGCTCGAACCAGGCGCGCACTTCAGGTCGTAGTTGCAAACCCTTGGCCGCGTTTTCCAGTGCTTTTCGAGTACCCGCCTGGCGCGCGGTGGGCCAGGCGAGCTCAACCGTCAAGCGTTTTTCCGACTCGGGTGCTTCGGTGCTCCACTCGCTGACCCCGCGATCCGCGCCGAGGTACGGCAAGAACGCCAACGGTGTTTCGGTGGGGTTCATCAACTCCGGAAACGGCGGAGTAATGCGTTCAAGCAATCTACCGAAACCGAGATCAAGCGCCCTTTCCAGCGGCGAACTGTTGGCCGGCAACAGGCTCGGGCGAGGTGTGTCTTCACTCATAACGTGTCCACCTCGACCTCGACGCCCGTGCAGTACGGGGCCTGGAACGCCGTTGTCACAATCGGCGCCAGCGGTTCAAGGATTTGCAGTTGAACCGCGCCGGCGCTGTGCAGCGTGTAGTCGATCCAGCTCGGGTCGACCCGCCCTTCCAGGCGATGACAAGAGTCGGCATACGCCTGCAACTGCTGTTGCGCGGCAACCTTGGTCAACCCGGAATCGGGACCGGCGTTGATCTTCGCGACGACGCGGATTTTGTAAGTCTTGATTTGTGCGCCTTGCACCGTCACCAGGTCCGTTTCGGGGCGTACATCAGGTCGGGCGAAATGTTGGCGAACACCGTCGAGAAGATCGCCGGACGGCGTGCCATCACCTTCACGGGCAAGCACCGTCACCATTACTTCGCCAGGCGCAGTGCGACGCCCGTTGCCATCCTTGATCTGCGCCGCAAAGCCGTCCGGGTCGAAGGTGTAGGTGGCAGTCACCACACCCGCCGCCGGGGTTTCGACCTTCACGGCCGGCCGTTCGCCGAGAGTGAAAACCTCCCGACGATACTGCATCCGCGAACCCGCTGCCGGAGCATGAGGTGCCAGGTAATAACGCAACCTGGCATCGTCGTCACTTTCGAAAACCGGAGGGATAGGTGGGAACGCCGCAGGGTCGCCCGGTTCCAGCAACTGGCGCTCAAGCCCCATGTCCGCAAGGCGTGCATCGAGGTTGCTACCCGTCGCCCACCACGCCAGCATCTGCTTGATCCGGGCGTTGTATTTGCGCTCATGGGTTTGCAGCCGTACACAAAAGGCCTCGAGGGCCAGGGTCAGCAGTTCGCTTTCATTTTCCAGGCTGACTTTGAGCTTCACTGCGCTCTCGGGAGAGCGGGCACCGACGTATTCAACGACGAAGGTCTTGAACTCTGCGAGCAGGTCTTCAAACGCTTCGACGGTGACGATGGACGGCTCGGCCAACTGGTTCTGGCCGGGGATCAACATACTCATGTCACCACCTCGAAGGTCTGTTGACGGTTTTTCCAGGTACCGGCGAAGCGCAGCAACAACCCCGCACCTTGCCGACTGGCCACAATGACCTGCGGCTCAAAATCGTCGATGCCGTTTTGCTTGTTGTAAAACGCCTGTGCCGCATGGCTCTGGGCAAGAATCAGCACGTCGTCGCCGAGGTTCTGCCCCAACAATTCAGGGAGCGTGCTGCCATACAGAGGACGCTTCTGGCGAGTGCCCAACGGCGTGGTCAGTGCCCGGGTTGCGCGCTGTACAAACTGCAGCCAGTCGTCGACGGTTGCTCCGGTGTTTCTATCGATTCCGATCATGGGAAGCTCTTTATGCGGTACTGATGACACGACCCTGGTGATCCACCAACGGGCCGCTCAGGTGCACACCGGCAGCGTCGATCAGCAAACCGACCGCGCCCAGTTGCAAGGTGATCGCCTGTGGGGACATCGCCAGTCGGGCCGGGCCGATACTCAGTTCAAGCGATTCGCGAGAACCGGTGAAGGTCGCCGGGCCGTTCTGCCAGTGCAGGACATGGCTGGCGTCGTCGTAGCTGCTTTCGCTGCCGTCCTGATACAGGCGACGGGTCAACGAGGCCTGTGTCGAGACCGGCGGAAATTGCCCGCCATTAAGGCCGAACAATGCAACCGACTGCCCGCCACCCTCGCCGCCGCCATGGTTCAGCAACAGGCATTGCTCGCCCACGGAAGGAATCCTCGACTCGCTCTGGGCCCCGGCACTCGGGTTGAAAAAGCGGATGGCCGGGCTCAGCAATTCGCCGTGGCTGACCTTGCAGGTGTTGCTGGCGGCATCGACTTCCTGACACACGCCGATCCGACAAAAACTGTCGGCGCGTCGATACAGGTCTTCAAGCTCAGTCTCCATTTGCGCCAGTCGCTCGATGATCGGGCCCAGTTGCATCCGTAGCAGCGCATCAAACATGGGCTAGTCCTCGAGGGCGGTGTATTGATCCGGGTCGTCGATGTTCGACACCTCCCAGGTCCGAGCGAATTTCGGGACGCCGGTCGGGTCCTCCAGCAGCAACGGCCCGAGGTACAGCGTCTGGGTGAATGAAACGGTCCAGGCGTTGTATTCCCGTGTGCCGCTGAGGGAGGTGGATGGCAGGCCATCGATGTCCTGCGGCAGGTCGCATTGATCGGCCGGCAGTTTCCAACGGTTATCGGTGACGAGGTTTTTCAACTCGCTGGCCAGGTCGCAAGCGGCCAGCCCGGCGGTGGGCAACACGACTTGCAATGAAACCGTCAGGACATGAGCGATGCGCCCGTTATTGGCGCGGTGACCCGGCGCATCGTGGTCGATCGCGATCAACACCCAGCTCGAATCGCCGGTGTTGTCGAAGTCTTGAAGACTACCGACCCTCACGCCAGGAACCGCGATGCGTATCACCTCGGCAATGGCGGAAACAAGCTGCGAAGGTTTTTCGATGACAACGGGCATGAGTGGCCTCCTGTGCCGCCGTTTTATTGTTGGTCCGGGTGAGAATCACGAGGCGGGACATCACAGACGCCGATACGCTTGGCAGCCCAGCGTTCGTAAAGCCCGATGGCCACGTCCGCTCCAGCCATCGCCGTCAGGCAGCCAAAAGCGCAAGCGGTCCAGATCGACACGCCGGCGGCATACAGCAACATGATTGCGGAGACCCCGCAGATCACGCAGGCCCCGGAGCGCAACGCCAGGCGCCGCAACAGCGCCCAGCCTCGGGCGCCTTCCTTGTCGGCGCGCCACATTTCGCCGGACACCCCGCCCACCAGGGCGAGGACGATGACAAGCCAGATCGGCATGTCCAGCAACGCTTGTTGCTCGTTTGTCATGTCACGCCTCCTGGGGGTGATTGATGAGTAGTCGGGCTGTGTGTTTTGCACACAGCCCGGGTGATGTCAGGCGACAAGGGTTTAAAGACGCTCAACGATCACGTTGTCGATAAAAGCGAAGTTGTTGTACGGGTTCTGTTCGTTGAAAAAAGCCAACGTTGTTTGTGCCGCGTTTGCTGTGAAGTCATAAGTGATGGTGCTCCACTCGACCGCGATGCCTTTGGCGACCGGGGTGTTAAAGGAGGCCGTTTGACCGGCCACTTTCACCTGGATGACACCGTCGCCGGAGCGACTGGCGTATCGCGAGTTGCCTGCACTAAAGGTCAATCGGTACTTGGCGCCTGGCGTGGTGGCAAAGTTCTGCTGAATGCCGCCGCCGTTGCCATAGACGTAGTTCGCCAAGTCGACAATCACCACTCCATCGGCCGCTACCGAGCCGCCGATCGAGGCCGGCATGTTGAAATACTCGGCACCGGACAGAAACGTCGTCCAGCCCGTAATGAAGTTGGTTTTTGCGGTGGTATCCAGAATGCAGCCACCGCTGCAGCCTGGCTGTTCGAAGCTGCCGTTGACCAAAAGGTTGGCGGCAACAGCGTTGCCTCCGGCGCCGAGCAGCGCAACGGACAGCAAGAGCCGGGTAATGTGTTTTTTGAAGACGTCCATGAGTTCACCTGGTGAGTTGAAAGATTGCTTGATGCCTGACGCTAGGTAGGCATTCCAAAAAGCCCGGCAATCGCCGGGCTTTTCAGTAATGCGGTCCTTCGCCTTCCTTTAATCCTGTGTACAAAAAGGAAGCTGACTTTTCGGCGCTACTGGCGCGGTACGAGTCCATTCAAATTGTTTTTCCGACCGCGGTCCCTGCCCGCCGGATAACTGCTTCTGGTGCTTTACGCTGCACACCCGGGTCAGTTGCCAACCCTCTGAACCGTTGAGGCCGGTTCATCGCTGCCTTTGTGATGGAACTAAAGAGCTTCGTTTCGAGCTGCTTTGTTGAGCGGCTTGAGACAAAGAATATGCATGTATGCATATACAGTCAATGCGTAAATGCATTTATTTATGCATGACAAATGCGCTAGCGCATGAGAGCCCCGCCAGCAAAGGCTTTGGCCATTTTCTGCAGGCGAAAAAAAACCCGCCTGGTGGCGGGTTTTATCTGAAAGTGGAGAGGTTAGCGGGCGTACATGCCCCACCAGAAGACGTGACCGAGGATGACGATCTGCTCTTCCTGGATTTCCTGGAAGGTGTAGTCCTCGTCCGGATGCTCATCGCGGTTGAAGCTGCGCAGGCGGATACCGGTCGGCAGGCGATAAAGCTGTTTCACCCGCAACTGGCCGTTATGGTTGATCGCGTACAGATCGCCATCGACGATGTCGCCGATTCCGCATTTACCGGCATTCACACCGACCGTGGCACCATCGCGCAGGACCGGCAACATGCTGTTGCCCCGTACCGTCACGCACTTTGCCTGGTCGAACTGCACGCCGTTGTGACGCAGACTGCGCTTGCCGAAGCGCAAGCTGGAGCGCTCGCTTTCTTCGATGACGAATCTTCCTGATCCAGCAGCCAATTCAACCTCGCGAAGAAAGGGGACCGACACCTCGTCGTCATCGACAGGGGTATCGTCGTCCCACAAGCTTATGTCCTTGAGTTCGGAATGTATGGGCTCGCGTCCGGCACCCGCGGCTGGCGCAACATCCACGCGCCCGCGCAATTGATCGGTGCTCACGGCGAAGTACTCGGCGATTTTCGAGATGTGCTTATCCGAAGGATCGACGATCTTCCCGCTGAGGATGCGCGAGAGTGTGGATTGAGGCACGCCGGTGCGACGGTGAAGCTCCGTGGGGGAGATCCCGTGCTGGTCGAGCAGCGCTCTTAAGACTGAAGAAACATTGCGTTTTTGCATAACGCGAATAGTGCTTGATCTTTTTACGGAAAACAAATGCAGAATTGCATAGAGAGCGCATAAAACGTAAATAAAAGCGGAATGAATCACAGGTCTTTCATGCCTGCGTCCGGCAGACCGCTCATGTTAACCTTGCGCCCATCGCGGAAAAGCCGAGCCGATGCCCCTCCTTTGCCCTACACCTTTCAACGAGTTTTCCTGATTTCCGATGAATAAAGCTATCTCCGATCTGTCCTCGCACACGCCGATTGTGCTGGAGTATTTCGGTCGTTAAGCCCCAACCTCACGTGTTTATTGAGGCTCAGCGCATTTCACCAATGCATGCATGAACGCATGACTGGCATTGAATGGCATAGATTGGCGTACGGTTTGCCCCATTTTTGCCCCACCCACGGCAGCCCCTCCTCCCTGGTTCACGGTCCCGCCAGGTAATCCTAACGATGGGCAAACCAAATCCCTCTGACAGGCAGCATTCGGCCAATAGCAGCCAATCATATTCACCTACCAGGAGGTCACCGAGGGCGTTACCCATACAGGTATTGCACATGGGCGCGTGACAGAGTAGCAAGTAATGCTAAAATGACATCATTTCCACAAGGTTTTCTATGCGACGAATTACATTACTGCTTGGCATGGCAGCCATTAGCGGGTGCGTTAGTCAGCCAGTGACGCTGAGCAACAATATCGTAAAGGCATACGACATTTTTCTGTCTCAACCTGTGGTTGCCGATACGGTATTCCGTGAAGGGGACAGGTTAAGTTTCCAGCTCGTCGCACCGAAAACCAAAGCAAAGCCTCAACGTGTTGTTGTGCAATTCGAAGCGTCTTGCAGCGTGCCGCAATTGAACGCCGCCTATATGGACTATCCGTATGGTCGGATTTATCTAAATCGCAAAGAGGGAGAGTACGTGGGTGTGCAGCCCCTGTCGTCATCGCTTTATTCCGGGCTGACAAAGAATCCAAGCTTCGTTCAAGCATGTTCTGAGATATCACTGCCTGACTGGCGAATCGTAAAAAAGACGGCAAATGATCGATGGCTAATGCTTGATAGGCAAAGCATCAAGAAGCAAGGCTCGGAAACGCTGTTTTGGGTAGCCTATGATAATAAGGAAGTACTGATGGATGCAGTACGCGGTTTGTCTCCCTCCCAAGTGCGCGAGCACTATGCCGTCGATTGCACCAAGCAAACATTTCGCCGGCTGGCCAGTTATGACGTTGATATCTTCAACAGTGTTGCCGATGGTGAAACTCCGGAAAATCCTGTGGCTAAGCTTGTAGCGGAAGCTAATGATGATAATAAGCTGTTGTTCAAAACACTGTGTATGGGTACTGAACAACTGAAGGAGCTACCAAGTTTCAGTCCGCGCTACAAACCACTTGATGTGTCTGCCCAAAATAGGATTGATGCGTCAATTATTTCTGCAATCAACGCTCTCAATCTGCAACCTGCAACCAAAAAACTGACATACATTGCAGTGAGCGAGATACCCCTCAGCAAGAGTGCAACTTCAGTTTCCTACGAAGAGAGATATTTCACCACAGATTTGGCCAGTGGACAGGTCGCTGTCGATCTACGCAGAGAAGCCGATCAGACTCATAAAGTTACTTGGCGAGGGCTGATTAATCTCGGTAGTAAAACCATTACGTTTCAACGCAAGGTGGGCACCTATAAACTCAAGAGCTTGAGTTTTTCCGGAGATTGGCAGCGTATGCCCGTTGGCTCTCTATTGAGCTACACCGCTCAGGGAGAGCTTCGCCGTTCTGATCAACCTTCGCCAGTCGCTATAGTCTTCACGGTTGAATGCACTGTAAGGCGCGAATTTAACGCCAGTGAACTCAATGCCAAATTCAGTGGTATAGCCAAGGAAATGGAGTGTATTACTAAATTCGAGAAACACCGCACGACTTATAAAATGTACTACTTGGCTGAATATGGTTACTTTTTCGATTTAAGTAATGATAAAAATACATACCCCAATAATGAACTCCGTATTTTGAGCGTTCACTGAGGACGGGCTTCGTCATGTATTTCTGTTGGGTTCAGCCCCGCCGATTTTGAAATCGCCGAATTTTCTGACAGATACCTGCCCAACGCTTAGCAGTGAGCGCCTTAAATGGAATTTAGTCGCATGGGGTAGATCCAGAGGATTGGGAAACGGTGAAAGAGACAGTGCGAGAAGTTGTGGCTAGCAGGATCAACGACGGGGCATTTTGTTCAAAAGACTTTTAATAGAACACCGCCGATTCAGGCTTGGCGAGTCATTACGCCGTTTATTGTAAAATGTCGCGACCGTCCGCTAAGGGTCGAAAGCGGGCGTCCAGCAGCTCAGATTCAAGCTGGGCACCAGCAAGTCGCGTGACTATCAATATGAACTCCGTAAATTAGCTAGCACATGACGTCCTTCACTGGACTGAGTCATGGCATTTTGCTAGTCTCAAAAGATCTAGCAAGGAAGCCTATCAAGCATGAATAAAGTAAATTTTGATCTATACAACATAACCATTGACGAATTAAAACAGTATGACCTTGGACTAATTTCAGCTTTCACAGAACTAATAAACGCCACGAACGCCTATAAAAAAATGATTGCCGTGGGCGTTGGCAGCTTTCATCAATATGACATCGCCTGGCGAGACTTCCTACAATCAATTGATCGAGCATGGAATAAAATACTAGCAAAATGTCAAAATGAAAAAAAATGGCCGAAGTTAAAATCAAAATATGAAAAAATAAGAAAAGAAGACCCTCTGCTAAAATATATATCCCAAGCCAGAAATGTATCAGAACACACTATTTCTGACGTTATAAGAGATTGGGATCCCAACCTTAAAGCAACACCCGGAGTAGGTAGCATACATCTTTCTTGGTCCCATTTTGATAGACCGCTCCTACCTGTAATAAACAGAGGAACAACTTTCAATCCGCCAAAAAAACATCTTTCAAAATCAATTGATTACTATCGAGAAAAAAGGCCCGGAGTCGAGGAGCCTAGAGTTGTTGCCGAATTGGCAATGATATTCTACGTCGAAATGGTGATGGAAATTTCAAACGAACTTTTCCCCACGAAATTTGCTACTACGCAATACAGAGTGTAGTTATATCCACCAGCCGTTTCTGGCTGTTTTCTGTCTCTTTAGCCAACGGCAGTTTTGGGTCGAATACGGTCATTGGGAAACAATTACAAGGATAGGGATTCGGCCCCCTTCTTGCGTCCCTGCATACCGCTTAAGGCCACAAAATACGGTGGTTTCATCCTTTGTTCATGGCGCTCTGCGGCTTATGGCGGCCCTGAATCTGCCCTAATTTTGCCCTAAGCCTCTTTACCACTGCCGCTGCTATGCTTGGGCTTTCTCGAAAGGAATCGACCCCATGTCAGGTGATTACTCACTACCCGATGTACTGGAAAGGATCTATGACAATCAGCTCGCCTTGGAAGCGGCGGTAATGGAGCTGACGTTGTGGGTGGACCAGAGTGCTTCGCCAGAGGTAGGCGACAATATCCGTGGAGCACTGGAAGCTATTGGGGAAAACGCTGGCCACATCAAACAGGGCCTGGCCAAACTCAGGGGTACGAATCTCGGCTAGGCATCAGCTTCCTGAGACGACTTCAGGATCGCCCAGGTAACCCTGACGATGAGCAATCTAAACTTCGATGACAGTGATCTTTCGGCCAAAAGCGGTCGCTCAAATGTGACTACTTTTGATCCTGAAGCCGCTTGAGAGTGTTCGAGATGGGCGCAAGACTGCTGCCGGCACTAATGCAGTTAACGTCGGCGGAGTTTGAAAAGCGCTATTTCCATAGTATTGAGAGTATCTAGGAAAGTCAGACGTAAGCAGTAGGCGGGCGCGATGGCTTTGCCTGATGCTGAAGCTTCATGCAACTGGTTTCTGCGCGTGGCTATGTGCACAGGTCACTACGAAGAGGCATGTGCCTTGCTGTGACGTTCTCTTCCGTGGACATCATTGTGACATTGCGCTAAGTTGTTTAGATTTTCTGTAAATCAATGGATAAAAAGCGTGAATTCGATCGCAGAACTCATCGCGCAGTACCGCAAGGATTACGACCTCTACGAGCAAGCTTGTCGGATAGTTGCCCAAACTTTGGAACCCGGCTTGAGCTCTCGCTGGTGCCTCCCATCAACTCCCGATGTCGCCGTTAAGGTACAAACGGATGTAGTGAAGCAGCTGTTCTATTAACCGAAAAGCAATTTATTTTAATTCATTAACGCAGCTTATTTTTTTGCCCAAGCACATGCTTGCAAACCTTTGAAGGGAGTGGAAAGTGTCGGGTAATCACAGATTTGTACTCGCAGTATTGCTTACCGTGGCGGCGGTAGTAGGCGCGGCGTACTACGCGTCGGGTGTAGCTGCGTTTTTCTTCGCAGTGCTTATATCAGTGATGGTGTATCTGCTACGTCCTTTAGTGATGCCGGCGGGTTATGGCAAGAACAAGATTCGAGTGCTCTGTGTCGCCGGCACTCTGGGCTTAGCGGCGGCTTGGGGAGGCTGGGCAGGATTCGCCAATGATCTACTGGCTGCGCTGTGGAACAGCCAGCAATTTTCCTCTGCGCCAGTTTGGATTAAAAGTATACGGATAAGCGATCAGCCCTCACCGTATACCCTTTTGTTCGTGTTCGCAGTAGTTTTCGTGGTCAATTATTTCATGCGTGAAGGCCCCATTGGTGGCGGACATCCAGTGCCGCTAGATAAGGACTTTCCGGAGGAGAGTTTCAAACGCAAGCTGGAAGCGTTTTGCAATGCCCTACACCTTGACCTAATAACCGCTGACCAAAAAAGTAACTGGAGTCCTGAATATTACACCGAGCTTCAGGCTGAGGTAGAGATTCTATCAAGTAATGGGGTGGCTTCCCGCAGGAAGATAGTTAACCTTCAAGAGGCTATCCGCAAGGATCGAAACGCGCAGGCTTTCTTGATACTTGGTGTTCCTGGAGCTGGGAAAAGTGTTGCTCTTCGAAAGCTTGCGCGAGATATGTTCGCTGAAGTTGGAAGTAGCCGCATCCCGATCTACATAAACCTGCGCGAATGGGTACGCGCAGATGACGAAAAGGCTCAGAGTGCACAGTTCGAAGTTGGCGAGCTGGAAACGTTCGTGATAGATAGCATTCGCCGTAGGGGAGACGTGTTTACTGAAGAGTTTGTTGATGAATACTTCCGAAAACTGTGGCGCTCTGGACGATTATTTTTCATTTTTGATTCGTTTGATGAAATGTCGGAATTATTGGACGCTGATGAAGATTCTGACGTTATTCACGCTCTTTCAGATGTAATTTCCAGGTTTATTAGAACTCACCCGCTATCGCGTGGAGTTCTAGCCTCACGAGTTTTCAGACGCCCGACTCAAGCATTTCATGCTCAAAAGCTGTTGGAGATACGGCCGTTGTCGGAAGCAAGCATTTCCGATGCACTAAGTCGATATCCAGAATTCAATAAATCGCTTCGACGAAAACTTTTCACTCAACGTCCTGACCTAATCCCGTTGGCTCGCAATCCATTTATGATGGCTCTTCTGGGTACTTGGGTTAAGGCTCAACGTGATCTGCCCATTAGTCAACCACAGATATTTGAAGGCTACATAAATTTCCGCTTGGAAGCTTGCGCCGCTAGACTAAAACGCGCAAATATTTCCGCGGAGCGAGTTAAGTTTGTCTCAATGGAACTCGCCTGGTTTGTCTTTAAGTCATCGGTGTTTGGTCTTGAAGCGCCTGTAAAACTAATCAGCCAACATTTCAAGTCTGCAGAAGTAGACGCCGTTGTAGATGTGCTTGACTATGCTCGGATCGCTCGGGTCACTCAGGGCGAGGATAAGTCCTTTGCATTCGTTCACCGACGTTTTCTTGAGTACTTCGTGACGGTCAAGTTATTGTCCCATCCCGAAGACGTTCCGATTTCTCATATTCCAACCGACTCTCGAGGACGTGATGCACTGGTGCTCTACGCCCAATTGTGCGACGAGACAGAGGCCGGCAGAATCGCACAATTGTGCTGGGATGAGATCACCACTAATTTCGGCGATCCTGATCTCAGAATTCGCGCGATCCACTGTCTAAGATTTCTGATTGATGCGTTTGGAGCGCGTAGAAACATCATCGCTCACTTTGAGGAGGCGTTAAGCACTTTCGTCATGGATCACGTTACCAAAGGCGACAGCCTGATCATGGCTAAGATCTGCTTAGAGGCCACGGGCCTGCTTTCGGAATCTCGAGCTGCGCCGGTATTAACCGCCGCGATAAGTGGTCAAGATAGTTGGTTACAGGAAACTGCATTCCGATCCTGTCGGCAGTTACCAAAATTGAATCCAGCGTTAGAGGAAAGCATTACCAGCTATGTCATGAGCATTCCGGATCTAGGCTTTTGGGCTAACCGTAAGAGCTTATTACTAAGTCTTTCTCTATCAGATGCCCTGAGAGGTGTTTACCATACTGCTCGAACGCGCTTAATCAATATGTGGATGTCGATCGGCGGCGCGGTACTGGCAGTAATACTATCCCCCGCAATGGCGGGAGCCGTACTGTTGTATTCGGCGTTCATGAGTTTGACTGGTGTTGCGATGTTGCAGCAATTAAAAAATAAGGATGGGAGTGTAGAGCGAAAAGCAAAAGCCTCAACGCACAAACTGACGTTTTCCCGCTGGCTAAATGATCGAGGTTTTCTTGATTTATTGGTAACGTTTACTCGTATGTTTGGTAGCTTTGCACTTCTGTTTACAAACTTAGTTGGATTGATGCAGAACGAGTTGCTTGCTCGTGAAAAAACAAGATGTCTGTTGCCGTTGTGTGGAAACTGGAGCGTTGAGGTTTCACTGGCTCTTATAATTTCGTCGTTACTATTGGTAGATTGGTGCCTGACCTGTAGGTTGGCCAAGGAAACCTTTAAGGTGAGCAAGCTGTTGGAAAATGTCGCCGTCGCTGCAGTCGCGGTTTTAGTATTGGGTGGAATATTGATGCTCATTCGCTGGGCAGAACGTTTCCCGGAAATATTGGTGATATTTAGATATGTTGGGCTCGCGATAGGCGGGGGCGCGATGGCTTTTGTATTTGGAGGGTTATGCGTAGCCGCTTGGAAAAGCCTCAAAGATACAAGATCATTACGGTCAATTTCCCTTCCGACTATATTGGCCCGCAGTGAAATTGCTCGAATCTTTTCTGGGCTAGCCACTTCCTATGGAAAACTTCGATTCGTTCGATCGCTCGAGCGAGAGCGCATCACAGCAAGCGGCGCTTGGCCCTCCGAATTTAAACTATCCGTCGGCCAAGGTGAACCGATGTGCGCACTTGCTCGCCTTGAAGAGCGATGGCTTCGTCTAGATCGCTAGGCTCAGTGAAGACCACATCTAAGCCAGACCTTACCGTTACGGAGCATATAAGACATGTCAAACATCGTCGCATGGACCCTGTTCGCCTTGGGCGTCTTCCATATTCCTTTCGGTATTATCAAGTTCAAAACAGCATTCACCGCCGCTGTAGACTCTGGCTTCGTTGATCAATTCAAAGCGCACGAAGATCGGCGTACTGCCCTCTGGTTTACCATGTTGGGACCGCTTTTTATGCTCGCAGGGCAGACAGCGATTCACGCCGTAGCCGTTGGCGATCTCACGCTACTTAAAATTGTTGGCATCTATGTGCTGATGATCTCGATCATTTGCGTCATTGCTGTTCCAAAATCGGGATTCTGGGCAACGCTGCTGGTTTCTCCGCTGATCATCGCGGCAGGGTATGGTTTGTACGCCTGACAAACGGTTCAAGGCATTAGCCTCACACACTCGTATCTCGCGAGGGCCTCAACCAAGCAGGAAATGACACGCGCCGAAAAGGCTGTGAATGATGCCTGTGATTGATGGCTAGGCCTTTCCGTGCACATCACTATTTGCAAGCCACCTCCCACAGCTGATCAAGCCTGGTCGTATAACTCTGGCTCATCATCTCCCGGCGCATGCCCCAGTCGGGGTTTGTGGGCACGCTGGCGGCTCGAAGCGTCCCTCTGCCCCACCGCCCATTGATCTGATCCAGCACCGCCATTACCCGTGTCGCCTCGGCGGGCTGGGAGGTGGCGAACAGATCGTCCGTGTATTCACCCTGCTGGCACAGGTTCAGCAGCATCACCTCGGCCTTGCTGTAGTTGAATCCCAGGCGGAACACCCGATCAAGTGCGTCGACTGCCGCCTTGGTCAGCAAACGAACGTCGTCCGTCGGGTACGGCAAGTCAACCACCACACCATTCGCGTATTTGGCTTCCTCGGGATTAAACATGCCGGTGCGGATGCTGACGCGGACCTTCTTGCACAGGGATTTCTGGGCTCTGAGCTTTTCCGAAGCCCGCATCATGTACGTGGCCACGGCCTCCTTGATTGGCGGCAGTTCCTTCAATCGTTTACCGAACATCCGGCTGCAGCAAATCTCCTGTTTCGGCGGGTCTGGTTCATCCAGTTCCAGGCACGGCGTGCCGGCCAGTTCCCGCGCCGTCTTCTCGATGACGACGCTGAAATTCTTGCGCAGCGTCCACGCGTCGGCCTTGGCCAGGTCCATGGCAGTTTTAATACCCATGGCATTCAGGTGCATCTTCATACGTCGCCCTACCCCCCAAACCTCGGCCACGTCAGTATTGCGAAGCACCCAATCGCGTTTCACCTGGTCGCAAATATTCACGACGCCACCGGTCTGGGCCTGTAAGCGTTTTGCCGTGTGGTTGGCCAGCTTGGCCAAGGTCTTGGTGGGAGCGATGCCAACGCCGACCGGGATGCCTGTGCAGCGCAGCACCTGGCTACGAATCTGTCGGCCGAGCACGTCCAGGCCCTCAATGCCTGTGAGATCGGCAAAAGCCTCATCAATGCTGTACACCTCGACCGCGGGAACTAACGTCTCAATCAAGGTCATGACCCGCTCGCTCATGTCACCGTACAGGGCATAGTTCGACGAGAACGCGACGATGCCGTATTGCCGCAGCTTGTGCTTGATCTGGAAATACGGCTCGCCCATCTTCACAAAGGGCTTGGCATCGTAACTGCGCGCGATGACGCAACCGTCATTATTGGACAGAACCACGATGGGCACCTTGGCCAGGTCTGGGCGGAACACACGCTCGCAACTGGCGTAAAAGCTGTTGCAGTCAATCAGACCAAACACCGGCAGCGACTTAGACATGGCTGCGCACGCTGCCGGTGATCACGCCCCAGATTGAAAGCTCGTCACCCTCAAGCACATATCGCGGTGGATATTTAGGGTTTTCCGACAGCAGGATTACGTCCTTGCCCCGAAAGCACAGGCGCTTGCAAACCGGGTCGTTATTCAACAATGCCACCACGATGTGGCCGTGGGCCGGCTCAAGCGACCGGTCGACTATCGCCAGGTCACCCTCAAAAATCCCAGCACCCTGCATGCTTTCCCCGATGATTGTCACCAGGTAGACGTGCGGCGCGCGGATATTCAACACCTCATCCAGTGATATGTGCGCCTCGATGTGATCTGCCGCCGGAGATGGAAATCCAGCCGGCACCTGAAACAGACATAGAGGTAGCTTTCGACCACCCACCGCAATAGGGCCTAGAATTGAAAAGCTCATGACGCACGACTTCCGATACTGTACGAATGTACAGTTAACTTTCAGAGCGGCTTGCGGTCAATTTCTGTAGGAAATATCTGATAGGCGGGCAAGCTATGTGCGGACGACTTTCGCAATACAGCGGCATCCACGACTTCGTTGCAGCGTTGAGCATGCCCAACGCCCTGATCAATAACACCGGCGATCAGCCCTTCGAGCGCTACAACGCCGCACCGACAACTCAGCTCGCTATCTTCCACCAGGAAGGCCAATACCTGCACGCCGACATGGTGCGCTGGGGGTGGCGCCCACACTGGGCCAAAGATCGCGCGGCGCCGATCAACGCCCGGGTCGAGAAGGTCGCCCACGGCCCATTCTTCCGCGCAATTTGGCCGCACCGGGCGATCATCGCCATCGACAACTGGTTCGAATGGGTGGATGAAGGTGGACCGAAGAAGCAGCCCTACCTGATTCGCCGGAAGGATCGAGCACCGATACTGTGCGCCGCGATTGGTCAGTACCCGAACTCCGAACATGCCCCCAGCGAGCACGATGGCTTTGTCATCATCACCGCCGACAGCGCCGGCGGTATGGTGGACATCCATGACCGGCGCCCGGCGACGCTATCGCCGGAGCTGGCCCGGGAATGGCTAGCCCCGTCACGCCCAAAGAACGTGCCGAACAGATGGTGTTGCTGCAGGGAGAGCCAACTGAGGCGTTCGAGTGGTTCCAGGTGGATCGCGCCGTGGGCAACGTTCGCAACCATGGGCCGGAACTAATCGAGCCCAAAAGCAAGGTTACCGGTGGCGACGAAAAGGGGAATGGCTGAGGTGGACCACTGCCTTCAGCGCGACATCCAATAAATGACAAGCACCACGACAGACACCCACACGAGCGTAATCAGAAAGGAAAGCCCGGCCAGTTGTCTGTTCATAGAATTATATCAATTTGGTGGACGGTAATGATGAAACACATAGGTCACTGGCAATACTAGTTTAGTGCCAGAAAACCATTGACACAGAACGGGCTAAATAAGTTTTATTCAGCTTTTAAAATAACCCCCCCAGCGCGGCTGGCTCCCAGTTCATGATCACTAGTTCACCGCTGACCTCGGCCTTCCCCTGCCGCTGGTTGGTATTGCAGTAACGGATGTCGAGCGTCTCAAAGTGAAAGCCTTCGAACACGCGACGGATGTCCGGGTGGTCGTTGATGCTGACCATTACCTTTCCTTTGCAACGGCGCATAAAGTCGGCCATCCGCTCGTAGTTCTCGAACGGAAAGTCCACGCCATAACCGGCGGTCTGCCAGTAAGGCGGATCCATGTAGTGGAAGGCGTGGGCGCGGTCGTAGCGTTCAACGCATTCAAGCCAGGGGAGGTTTTCGACGTAGGTGCCGGACAGGCGCTGCCACGCGACCGAGAGATTTTCCTCGATCCGCAGCAGGTTGATGGCCGGAGCAGTGGTCGCCGTGCCGAATGTCTGCCCGGTGACCTTGCCGGCGAAGGCATGCTGCTGCAGGTAGAAGAATCGGGCGGCGCGCTGGATGTCGGTAAGGGTTTCGGGGCGGGTCATCTTCTGCCACTCGAACACTTGGCGAGAACTCAGCGCCCATTTGAATTGGCGAACGAATTCTTCCAGATGGTTCTGCACGACGCGATACAGCGTGACTAGGTCGCCGTTGATGTCGTTGAGGACTTCAACTGGCGCGGCTTGGGGTCGCATGAAGTACAGCGCGGCACCGCCGGCAAAGACTTCAACGTAGCATTCGTGAGGCGGAAAAAGCGGAATGAGACGGTCGGCAAGGCGGCGTTTGCCGCCCATCCAAGGGATGATGGGTGTAGACATGAGAGCAAGACCTTTTACTGTATGGATAAACAGGTGCCAGGCTCGCCGCGCTTCGTGCACGGAGTAAGAGCCTTGGCTGGACTTGCAGGGACAATCTGCAGGGACGGCGGTCGGGTTGGATGTTGACGCATCCAGCCCGGCCGCTCTTTTTTCACTTCGGTGTTGAGACTTCTTTGGCGTAGGCCTGACAGGCCGCCAAGGCGATCAGTCCTTGATCGCCGGCATCGGTGATGCCGATAATTCGTTGAGCATGTGCTGGGTCAAGTTGGACTCTTGTGGGGCCATGAACCACGCCGCCGGGGGTGGTGGTGGCTGGCATAGGGTCACCACCGGCAACAGTGGTGGCGTCGAGTAGGACTGACGGGCACTCATCAGGATTTGCAGGCGGTGTTTGTACTTAACAAGCTCTTGCATACACTCGAAAATCAAGTTTAAAAGTTCAGTAAAACGACGGACAGAAAAATATTCATATAGAAAGATAACTATCAACTAAATCCCAAGTTTTCTTTAGAAGCTCTTCATATTGATCAGCATCGACTAGCGAAAGACTTCCATGTCGAGGCCCCGCCGCCAACTTGCTAAACCACCTAATTTGATCCTCACTAAAGTTATTAGCCTCCCGAAATACAATCCACTTTTGATTATCGTTAACACTGACACCACTGACAGCACAGTAGTGCTGTTTAAGTGACTCTATAGCTCGATAGCAATAAAATGCCGAGTCCTCCCGATAACGCATAGCCGAAGACAAATCACTTAGAGCTCTATGAATTAAAGCACCATGCTCACCCATTTGAAGGGCGCGTATTTTTCCTATAGAAACCTCCAACTCTCCTAAATTTCTTCGCCCATAGATTACAGAATTATCTGCTCCGTAAACCCAATCAATCTGCCTTTCCTGATTTATCAATCTGGTAAGCTGAAAATCAAATGTACAACCAACTAAAAATGAATAAACGTATAACTGATCAACAACAAGATAAGTTGCGATATTCTTCAAGTCGACAATCGACATTTCGCGCTCGACTTCCAGCCACAACGCCACTTGATTAAATAGAATCGAAATCTTCGCAGAGCAAAAGCCACCACTAGATAGATGCTGCCCTTTTACTTTCCACTCAGCATCTAATCTAGCGCGTTCCGGCAACACTATTCCTTGAAAAAAATAGTTCTCCATCAAATCAATCCCAAGATTAACTATAAGTTGATTGATGATAGTCTACCTATTAGGTCTTTGTGAGATTCCCCCTGCGTATGCCTGGCAAGCCGCCAGTGCGATCAATCCCCGATCGCCGGCATCGGTGATGCCGATAATTCGTTGAGCATGCGCTGGGTCAAGTTGGGCTCTTGTGGCGCCATGAACCACGCCGCCGGTGGCGGTGGTGGCTGGCATTGAGTCGCCGCCGACAACAGCTGTGGCGTCGAGTAGGACTGACAGGCGCAGATCAGCAGTGGCAAGGCGGTCGCGCAGGCGACCTTGATCACGTTGGGCATCGCTCAGGACTCGGTAATGGGTTTGTTCACTGACTGAAAGCCGTTGCTCCAGCGCCAGACGTTTGTCCTGCTCGGCCTGTTGCTGGGTCGCCGCTGCCAAGGTCTGTTGGTTGAGGGCCTCCGCCTGCAGGCGCGCTTGTTGTTCAAGCTGCAAGCCGTAGCGCCAGTCCTGAGCCTGCCAGGCCAGCGCGGCAGAGCCACCGGCCAACGCGGCCAGCAGCACGCCGTTGGCCAGCAGCCGATACGGCGCCGGGATCAAGTCGACGAGACGCATAGCACCGCCCTCGCCCGCTTCCACAACTCCAACCGATTATCCAGCCCATTGAGGCCACCGTTGATCTTGCGGGTGATCGCCTCGAACTCGTCCCGATCCGCCAGCGCGTTCAGCTCGCGCACCCACCAGAACCATGCGGCCGACTCGGCGGCCCATTGCGGCAGCTCCAGCAACTCAGGAGTGCGCAGCAATCGCTCGTCGCCAAACAACGCGAGACTACAGCGCAGGTAATTGTTATGGCCGGTCACCTGAATCAGGCCGCGACCGCGATAGCGCTGGCCATCGCCGTCCGCTGCCGGCGTGTTGCCCAGGTTCGCAGCCAGATTGCCGGTGTCGTACTTGCTCAGATACTGATCGCCGCCCAGTTCGCGGACGTACTGCAGCTGACCCGACTCATGGCCAATCTGCGCGAGGAACGCCGCCTGGCGTTTCGGTGTGTTGATCTGCCGGTGGACCATCGCCGCATTGAGGACGGATACAAAAACGCCCGCTTGGCGGCGGGCGTTCGGCATGATGCGTTGCAGCTGTTGTTCAGTGACGGGCATATAAAACTCCAGACGTAAAAAAACCGCACTCAGGCGGCCATGGGATGCGTTACAGCTTCTCGATGCTTACCACCTTGAGCGGCGGTTTCGCGGCTTTCTTTTTCTTGCCTTTTGATTTTCCTCCCTTACCGGCATTGCACTCGACCGTGGTCGACCAGCCGGATTGGGTGAATACCTGCTCGACCGAATCCGCCAGGTACTCGCCATCGAGGCCGACCTTGAACCCCTGGGCGTTGATCGGCCGCTCGGCAAAGATGTCCGTCCGGCCGGGCATCTCCAGACGCACGTCGGCGGTCGAGCGATTGAACGCCGCCAAGCGTGCCTTGGCGGCCGACTCGGCGGCGGTCTTGTTCGGGTAGATATGGCGGTCGGTGTGCACCGCCGGCAAGCCATCCGGGGCGTCGTCGTTGTCGATGGTGACCACCGCCAGCTTGCCGTCCTTCTTGTTCTGATGTTTGGTCGCCACGGCCTTGTGCGAGTTGCGATCCCCGAGGCTGAACTGCCAACGGCTGAGGTCGCTCTTCGTCAGGGTGATCGCGCCGAACGTCTTGCCACTGGCGGTCTGGCCACCTTGACGCGGCATCACCAACAGCTTGCCGTCGGCGACCTTGGCCGTGCAGTCGTATTGCTTGGCCAGGCGCGTGATGAAATTAAAATCGGACTCGTTGAGCTGATCCACCCGGGCAACTTTCGTCGTCACTGGGCACACCGGCTGCCAGCCATTGCGCGCGGCGATGTCGGCCACGATCTTCGACAGCGGTACGTCCTCCCAACTCCCGCTACGGATGGTCTTGCCACTGCCGCGCATGTCGCTGGCCTTGCCCTTGATCACGATGGTGTCCGGCGGCCCCGACACCTCGACCGTGTCCACCGCGTAACGCCCCAGGCGAGCCAGGGACGTTTCGGCATAGCCCAGGTAGATCTCGATTGAGCTGCCACGCCGAGGCAGCTTTACCTGCCCATCACGGTCATCGATGCGCAACTCGAACTCGTCGGAGTCCATGCCCGGCTTGTCAGAGGTGCGCAGCAACAATAGCCGATCATTGATCAGCGCCGTGATATCGGCGCCGTCGGCGACGATTCGAAAGGTGGGTGTCATGGATTCTGTCCAAAAAAAAGCCCGCACAGGGCGGGTCAAAAAACAAAGTGTCGTTACGCGTAACGCAACGGGCTGCCGGCGGTGCCCGAGGTCAATCCCACAAGCTGATCCCCTCCTCGGTAGGACTGGGCAGATCCGGCAGCACGATCACCACGCCCGCGCGGTAGGGCTGGGGCTCGTCCGCCAGCCCCTGATTGGCATCAAGCACCGCCTCGGTGCTGCCGTTCAGATGGCCGTAAACGTTGTGACAAATGACATCGAGCATGTCCCCATCAGACGTTCTGCATGTCGTCGCCATAGCGCGCAAACTCCAGAGTGAACCCTTGTTTACGGGGAATCCCGCCGTGCAGCAGCGCGCCTTGTTCCTCGTTGATGGTCTTCAGGCACCAGGTCCCGATCACCTCGCCGTAGCCCGTGGTCAGGGTCAGTGGCTGAAGCCTGGCGCCGATGGTGCGCAACGTATCGAGCTGTTTGAGGCCACCCTTGAAGCCCGGGTAAATCGTCCCTTTGAGGGTGAGCTTTTCCTCGCCCATGCCTACGGCCTGCTGCGCCGGGCGGCGTGTCAGGCGCTCCTGGGAAGCCCAGCGGAATTCGGTCGAGCGGCTCAGCTCGTCGAAGGCCGCCGTGTCCAGGTTGAAGTAATAGGGCTGAATCTTCGGGTCGCGGGGCTGGATGATCAGCAAGTGCGGAAACGGCTTCACCGCTTCCGGTGCCGGCGTGGCATCCACAGCAAAGGAGCTGGTGGGCACGATGTTGGCTAACGACGGACTGACCTTGCCGGCGATGTTATTGATCGCCGTCGCCGCCTTGCCCGCCTGTTCCTTCAGCGTGCCCAGCCGTTCCTGAACTTCGCTGGCCGCCCGTGTCGCACGACCGTACACCGCCACCACCTGGCCGACTTTGGCCTGGGCCGCGTCCACGCTGCGCATCACCCGCTGCAACTTGGCGCCGATAGCCGGCCCCACGAACGGGATGTTTTCCAGCTCCGACGCGGCGCCGGTCAACTCACTGATCGCGCCGTTAACCGGCCCCAGCATGCCGTCCGCACTGCGCCGCCCGGCCTCTCCCGCTTCGACCAGGTACTTGAGGCCCGATTGCAGCTGCTCCATATAAGCCATAAGGCCTCCTTACAGATGAGGTTCGTCGTACAGCTTGGCGGCGTTCTGTTTCGCCGCGTCCGCCATCATGAGTCGCATGTGCGGCATCAGATCCTGGGCCAGGCGTTGCGGGTCTTTGACATCCCCTTGCACCGTGACCGGCATGTTCAGCGAGTACTGAAACTGCTGATCCACTTGGGTCGGTGTCGGTTTCTCCGGCTCCTTGGGTTGGATCGATACGGCCGCCGGTTTGGCCGCAGCCTGAACCGCCAACGACCGCGCGACATCGCCCAGCGCGGGGCTTGGCGGCGTCGCTGGCGCGGCCATCAGCAACGCCCCCGAACCGTTCGCCCCGTTGAAGGACTGGCCCATGGTGGCCAAGCTGGGAATAGCCGGACCTGGGCGTGGCGCCATCAGCAACGGCGTTACCGGCGGGGCGGGCTTTTCCTCTTCGCCACCGAACAGCGACTTACCGAGGGAGCCACCCAACGCCTGCCCCCCCTGACTGCCGAGGTAGGCGCCAATCAAGCCGCCGATGGCGGTGCCAATGATCGGAACCACCGAACCAATAGCCGCCCCTGCTGCAGCGCCGGCCATGGTCCCGGCCAGATTACCGGCGGCGGCACCATAACCTTCGGCCTTTTCGTCCTGGGTCTTGGCATTCTCGTAGGTGTCGAATGCCATAGCGCCGGCCTCCATCAGCGAGCCGCCGGGGATCATCTTGGCGGCTTTGCCAATTTTGCCGACCGCTTGCACCACCCCGCCCAGCTTGCCCATTGCCCCGGCTGGAACTGGCACCGGTGGAATCGGCGGACGTGGCAGCGGCACCGGCGGCCGTGGCACCGGGGGGCGTCCCGCACCGCCCGGTCGACGACGCGAAGAACCGCGCCGCCCACCACGACCCCGACGGCGTGTTTCGCCAGGGCCATCAGCGGCGCCACCCATAGCCCCCGCGTTAACCACGAAAACCTTCTTGACGCCGTCGTCATCCGAGCCCGGCTTGCCGCCCTCCTCGTCGCCTCCTGAGGCCGCTTCCTTCGCCAGCGAAACCACCTTGAGGCCGGTCGCAACCAGATCGAATTTGCCGGGCTTCTTGTCGGCCTTGCCGTCCGCCTTATCGTCGTCACCCTCCGCATCGGCAGATCCGCCCTTGAGCGCGGCGACTGCCTTGAGCCCGGTTTCTACCAGGGAGAGCGCTTTGCCGGCCTTGCCCTTGGGTTCGTCCTTGCCATCGCCGTCACCATCCTTGGAGTTGGTGACAAAGACCTTTTGCACTTCACCGGCCTTGCCGCCACTCAACGAACCGCGTGCCAGGTTGAACAAGCCTTTACCCATCTTGAACGAACTGAACAGGCCCTTGAGCGTGATCAGTCCACCGCCGACCAACGCGATCCCCGTCACCACCCCGGGCGCGCTGTCAGACATCGAGGTAATGCTTTTGGTGACTTTGGTCAGCGCCTCGGCCACGGTGTCTGTGACGGGGCGCAGAGCATCACCGATGCTGCGCATGGCGTCATCCATCGACTGTGCCATTTCGGCCCACTTCTGCGACGACGACTCGCGACGCTCACTGAGGTTTTTGTCGAGGATGCCGGTGGCATCGCGTGAGTCGTTTTTCAACTGACTGTACAGCGCCTTATTCTGCATGAAGGCCGACAGCGCGGCCTTGACCTGCATGTCAGCGAACAGGTCACCGGTGCGTAGGGACTCTTCGAGCGAGGCCATCATTGCCTTGGCTTTCTCCGGATCCGCCTCCTTGCTGATCTTGGCCGTCGCCTCGGCCATGGCCGCCGCGCGTTTCGGATCGGTAGCCTGAATGTACTTCTGCGCCAACGCCATGCTGGTTTCCAGCGTGGACATCCCGTTTTGTAACCCGGTCTGCATCGAACCCTTGTAGTCGATGCCGGCCTTTTTGTAGGCCTGGACCGTATCGGTCGAGCCGATCTTGCCCATCCAGTTTTTCAGGTTGTTCGCCGCTTCATCCGAACTGCCGGCGGTCTTCATCTGCACCTGCAGCATCGCGCCCAGCTGCGTCACCGCATCCATGCCGGTAATGCCAATGCTGCCCATGTTGGCCAGCAGTTCAGGGAACCACTTGGCCATGTCGGCCGCTTCAAAGCTGCCTGCCTGCCCTTGGTAGGCAATCGCCTCCAGTGCCTGCTGCATCTGCTTGGGGTCAGTGATCTTGGCGTTCTGCCCCAGGGCGTTGATCATCTTCGCCGTGTCGACACCGCTCGACCCCTGTCCCACGACAAACTTGGCCGCGACGGGTGCGTATTCCAGGGCCTTGCTCAATTCCATACCGGCGCCAACCAACTGGTTGACCACGTCGGCCACGTCGTTGCGCGCCATGCCGGTGTCACGCGAGGTATCGATGATCTTGCGCGACATCTCCTGTTCTTGTGGCTTGTTGGCAATCCCGGCCTTGATCGCGATATCACGAACAATGGCCCCGAAGTCCGCGCTGACTTTCGTCGGCACGGCCATGGCGCCGACACCGACCACCGCTGCACCGACTGCGCTTTTCATACCGGCCTTGCCGGCATCGAGCTGCTGATAACCCTTGGCCCTAAACTCGGCCTTTTTCGCGGCCTGGCCCATGGCCTGATAGGCCTTGCCCAGTCGGCCGACCTCGACGCCCTGCTTTTTCAAACTGTCGAGATTCGAATTCAACCGGCTGAGCAATTTGGACGCCCCAGCGGCGCCGCTGTCGTGGGCCTTTTTCCATTCATCGCGCAGGCGAATGGTGTCGCCAATCGTGCGCTGCAGTACGCGCGCCTTGTTGCCTTCCGCCTCGAGGCGCTTGATGCGCCCCGTCACGTCTTTGAAGGCAGCACCGACCGTCGAACTGACGGCACCGCCAATCACCAGCCCGAGGGCGATCTTGTTCGCCATGTCATGGCTCCCCGTTGCACAGCATTACCGGTAGCGGCTCAATCCGTGAGCCACCAGACCATCTCGGCAAATGGCATCGTCAGTATTTCGGCGGCGGAAAATCCGGTTTCCGCCGCCAGACGTTTCGCCGCCATTTTCATAACCCCGGGATCAAACCCCGTCGTCGTGCACCAGGCGAAAATAGCCGGCCTGCAAGCGGTAGTAGTCCACCAGTTTCAGGCCCTCCAGATCGGCAATGCCGGCGCCGGTCAACTCAGCAAACAAGGTCAGCTCACGCTGTTCGGCATTGCCATTGGCCGCCCGATCCGCCGCCCGCACCTCGCGTACGGTTGGGGAGCGCAGGTTCAACACATCAACCTGCACCGAACTGACTTCGCTCGGGCACGACAACGTCACCTGAACGTTGTCCGCCGTGACCGACAACCAGGCCGGCAGCAACGTCGGATCCGTGAGTTGCGGCACCAGCCTTGAATAGCCTTCCTGCAGGCGGTGGTAGTCCAACAACAGCAGGCCTTCAATATCCTTGAGCCCCATCTCAGCCAGTCCGGCAAACAACATCAGCTCACGTTGTTCGGCATCCCCTTGCGCCGCTCGGTCGGCCGCGCGTTCTTCGCGCAACGTCGGCGAGCGCAGGGTCACTTTGTCGACCTGCACCCCATTAGCTTCGCTGGGACGCGAGAGGGTCACGATGGCCTGCGCAGCGGTGACCGACAGCCAGGACGGCAACGCTTTTTCAGCTTGATTCATCATCTGGATCTATTCCCTTAGAGGCCGAGTGCGGTGCGCACTTCGGCGAGTTGGTCTTTGCCGTCGACCACTTGAATGCCGGCGACCATGTCGATTTCGTACATCAGGCGGCCGTCGATTTCGAGCTTGTAGTAAGCGACTGCAATGGCGTGTTTAATCTCGGCCGGGTCACCGGCTTTCCAGTCACCCAGATCGACCTCTTTGAGCCGACCGCGCAGGGTGGCGACCACGGCCGTCACCGCGCCTTTCTGCCCCTTGAAGGCGCCCCGGAAAGTGGAATTGAAGGCCGTGCCATCGGCCAGACCGAAGTACTTCAACGACTCACGGCGCACGCCCTTGGTGACAAAGGACGCTTCCATTTTTTCAAGGCCCTGGTCCATCTCAATGGAACCGGCCATGCCGCCGCCGCGATACTCGTCGGTCTTAGTGGTCAGCTTGGGCAGGGTCAGACTCGGCACGTCGCCGGCGAAGTTCACGCCGTCAACAAACAGGTTCGTGTTAAACAAAGTTTGAGGAATCATTGACTGGGCCCCTTAGGCTGCTTCAAGAACTTCGGTCATCCACTGATCGGTGACTTCGAAAAGGAAATTCGGGTTTTCGGCCGGCGGCACGTCGGTGAAGCGAATGCGCCAATAGACTTTGCCCTGGGCAATCTGGCTGGCTGTGTTCAGCTCGGTGTCCGGGTAGACCTCGAAATTGATAATCGCGCCCTGGGCTTTCAGGTCGCGCATGAACGCTTCCAGGCCGTCAGTCACATCCTTGACGTAGGTCTTGGTGATCGAGCGGTCAACGGCCCACTTGTGACCGGCCTGCACCGCATCCATGAGGATGAACAGCGTGCGAACGCGAGTGACGAACGCCCATTTCGGATCGCTGGACAGCGTGCGGTTGCCCCACAGGCGATAGCCGTCGTCGCGGATGATCGTGGTGATATTGGCGTTATTCAGCAGGTTGGCCCGGCACGTCTCGTCGCCATCCAGGTACTCGACGGAGCGGGTCGTGCCGGTGATGCCTACGAACTCTTTGTTCGATGGCGAGGCCCAGAAGCCGTACTCCGCATCAGTCCAGGCGAACAAGCCCGCCGCCCAGGCCGAACCCGGCGCATCCACCGTTTTGCTGAGGGTGGTATCCCAGTACTGCACGCCCGGATCAACCATGAACAGGTTGCGACTACCGAAGTTATCGGCGTAAGCCATGGCGGCCTCATCGGTGGTCCCAGGCCCGTCGATAATGCCGATGGCGCGCAGCTTCTGCGCCAGGCCATCGAGCGCGGTGGCCACCGCCTGAGTGGCAGTGTGGCCCGGAGCAATCAACAACCGCGGCTGAGCGTTGAACAGGCTTTTGCCATCGAGCAAGGCCTGTAGACCGGTGCGCTTACCGGAAGCCAGCACCCCGCCAATGATCGCCGAGGTTTGCAGCGCCGCGTCTTCCAGCTTGGGCACGCCGATGGCGACGATCACCGCCTTGGCCTTGGTGTAGATCGCCTGACAGGCCTTGGTGATCGCCGAATCAGCACCGAAGGCGGCAATGGCTTCGCGCTCGGTGGTGATCAACTTCAGTTCGCCGGCCAGCGCCGTGCCGCCACCGAGAACGCCAGGGGTGAAGGTGTCGCACAGCCCGATGATGGAAGACGACGGCAGCGAGATGGTGCGCGCGCCGGTCTTGATATCGGTGGTCGTAACGCCGTGAAAGAAACTCATAAAGCTCAATCTCCAGAAACGAAAAAGCCCCGCATAAGCGAGGCTGTGAGGGATGTTCGTGTTACGCGTAACGGAAAAGAAAACGCCCCGTCAGTGCGGGGCGTTTATTGCAGCTCGGCAGGATCTGGCGGCGATGAATCCGGCCAGCCTTGCGACAGCATGTCGTCGTGAAACTCGCCAGCCTCGATCGCGCGCAACAGCATCAGCTCTCGGTCAAAGCAGGCTTGGACGTGCGCCCTAACGGCCTTGGCGATCGTGATGATTTGCGCCGAACCAATCTCGACAAAACCCGTCACCGTTTTGAAATTGCAGCGGTATTCTGGATCGAGGACGGCAGACAGTCCGGTACTGGCAATCAGCGCCTGGCTGTCACGCGTCGTCTCGATTTGCAGGCCATCAATGTTCACGCCGATCGCCTCTCGCTTGTAGCGCTCCAGGGCGACCAACAGCGCATAGTCCGGCACCGGCGCCGGGCGCTCGCCCTTGACCACCTTCCCGTCGACCAAACGCCAAATGCCGTCAGTCTCTTGGGTAATCTTGAGAAAGAGGCTGTCATCAACCTTGATAGCTGACGCGGGGATCTGATGGACGCCATCAATCAGGCACGTCCGTAAAGTCTGATCCTCATTAAATACTGCGTACTTCATAGCTCACCTCAGTAGCCGATGCAGATCCAGGAGAAGGCATCAGGATAAGTCGCAGCAGCGTTTCGGTATTTGAACCCCGTGGCCACCAAGTAGTTGTTCTGAAAGGGCACAGTCCCTTCATTCTGCCCAAACACCAGCGCGACCGGTGCGGTTGGAAACTGGATTGGAAAGGCCACCAAAGCGTCAGCCGCGTTTGCGGTGTTATTTCCCCACTGGATGATCAAGCCGCCGAGCCACGACGGGAACACGATGTAGCCATTAGTGGCTTTCTGGATTTGAAACCCCCAGCGCAACTTTTTCGGGGTCACGATCGTGGCGTCATCGGCGCCCGCATCAGCCTGCGCCTGCGTGGCGATCTTGGCTGTGCCGAGCTTGATTTCGGTCGCCTGCGTCGCCAACGCCGCGAGCGCGGCGATATCAATGTTTCCCTGATTGATCGGCGCGTTCCAGGCCTTAATGCACCACATGACCGCCAAGTTTCGCGGACGTGCTCCGCCAAAGGCTAATTGATCGCTGTTAATAATTGGCGAGCTGGCATTGATAGTCGACACGGTGTACTGGGCGCCCGGATAGTCCGCAGCATTGACAGCGTCGTATCCCATGTCAGACAAAGCCGTGTCCGGTGACGTCGCAGCGTTCCTGTCCGAGACTGTCGATATCGCACTGCCTATGTCAAAGACGTGTTCGGATGCCTTTTGCCAACTACCAATCGCACGGCCCGCATCGACACCGCGTCCGTGATCCCAACCGCGCAGAAACTCGCCCCGGGACTCAGGCAGACGGAAATTGCCGGCGCCCTCATCGCCCTTGTTGAACGCAGTCCCCAGGAACGCCGCCAGATCAGGATAGACAGCAATGCTCTTTACGCTGCCGTCAATTTCCAGAAATCCCGGTGCTACCTTGTTCACAGGAAACGCCACCATCGTACCCACCGGCAGCGCCGAGGCCTGGGCAATCATCGACTGGACTTCGGTCTTGGTGTAACCATCCTTGATGCCCATGCCGGCCAGGGTGTCCGGGTTGTCGCCCGACATCACAAGCCCACGCTCATTGGTCTTAACCCGCGTCCATTCGCCGGGCGTCTTGTTCTTCGGCAGTACTTCCAGAATCGCCGCGTCGACGTAGGCCCGGGAGGCGAGCACCACGGCCGGGTCAATCTTCAGCGTGATGCTGCCGGTGCTGGTGACAATGAAGTTCATGCGCACGATTTGCGTGCGCCCCGAGCCTTGCGACAGCAACGGCTTGAAGCTCGGCGCGCAGTTGGCCACCGCCACCAGATCGCCGTCCGAATCGTACAGGCCAATTTCACGAATCCACTTACCGCCCTCATCGGCCGGAATGACCTGTTCGGCGATGATCACCGCCGGGTTGATCGGGTCGATCTTCAGTTGGTTCAGCGGCTTTCGGCGCCACTCGTTGATCAGTTTGGTTTGCGCCGGTGACGGGACGGGGTTAGCCGGATTTTCCAGCCCGGCCGGATTAGCATCACCCACGCCCATCTCGGTGATCTTCCAGGCAATGCCGAGCGCGTCGGCGTTTGCCTGCTTGGCCATCCCCACATTCGTGAGGGTCGCGAAAAACTGCGAATTCGCATCAATCATAATAAACGTCCAGGGTGTCTATGGAGTGTTCGCGGCCGACCACGCCGAAGCGGCCCGTGACCTCGATGTCACGCATCACCGGCGGGTAAACGTCGATTTCGTCGCCTTCGTAGAGGGTCACCGCAATGTTCAAATTGCCTTGGGTTTCGAGGCTGATCGCCAATCCCGTTAGATGCCGTGTAACCGGTTTGGCGTCGTCAATCAGCCGTTCCAGCTCCTGATACATCTCCTCGGTGATGCCGGTATCAAGCACGCCGACCTTCAGCGCAAAGGTGCCCGGCACGCCCATAGGCACGGTGTTGAACCACTCGATAATCTCGATCAGGTAGCCCAGGGGCTCGACCACACGACGCAGCGCACCCTTGGTGCCCTTGTGCTTATGGATGTAGTACGACGCCTTGATCGCCGCGCGCTTGGTCGCCTCGCTCCATCGGTAGTCCCAGCGATCCACCGACCACGCCCACGCCAGATGCGGCAGCAAATGCACCGGACAGGTATCAGGGTTGTAGAGGTCGCGCAGCGGGATGATGGTGTTCTCGAAAAACGTGGCCTCCATGGCCCGTTCCAGTTGCGTGCTGTTGATCGGCAGTAGGCTTTTCATATCAGCCCGCCAGCTTCACGGTGTAGCCCGTACAGAACGCCGCCTGTGCCTTGGTCGGGGCCAGGTCCTGCCATCCGACCAGCTCAACCCGGGAAACGCCGGCAACGTGCAACTGAGCGTCTACCGCAGACCGTGCAACCTCAACGCCCAGCCGCTTTCGTGGGTTAACCCAGGCGGCCAATCGGCTTTTCGCTTCGGCCAAACTGGCATCCGCTTCGGGCCCGGCGCTGGCCATGTGCAAAATCGCGTCGATTTGGTAGCGGATCACCTGGGCGCTCTGTACGGTCACAAAGTCCGTGAGGGGGCGCGTGTCCTCATCATCGAGCGCCGTCGCAACGGCGGCCAACAATTCGGGGCCGGCCACGCCTTCCCCCTCAAAACTCAACACCGTTACCGTAACGCAGCAGGGTGCCGGGCTTTCGGCCGAGGCATCGGCCACCAACCCCGAGGCGCTTCGTGCGTGCAGGATGTAGCTGTTACGCGGGCCGGCCGTGGTCAGTCCCTCATAGGCCAACTGGATACGCTCACGAAACGGGTCGTCGTCCTCCTTGACCTCCGGCACTGGCGGAACCGCCAGCAGATCCTCGGCTTGAATCACCAGGCGCTTTAGATTGACGTTCCCCCCAAGGTGATCGAGGTCGCCCTTGATGGCATGCGCCAGCAATACCGCCTTGCCGGCGTCATTGACCCGCGCGCGGTTGCCGACCTTGATGTAAGCGCCGACCTCAATCGTCTTAACCACCGGATCGCTTTCAAGAGCGGCGGTCCAGTTACCGCCCATGTACCCGCGAAAAACGCCCAGCTTTTCCTGATACACCTCCTCAAAGTCCAGCGGCTCCAACACAGTCGGCGCCGGCAACGACGACAGATCCACGATACTCATACGGCTACCTCCAACGTGACACCGTCGCCCAGGTACTGCCCGACGATCTTCAGGTTGATTTGCCCGCCAATCACGGAAAGGACGCGCACCTGGTCCAGTTTCAAACGCGGCTCCCAGCGCCCCAGGGCGCGAGCGACTTCAGCCTGTACGGCGCTTTTCCAGCCCTCGTTTACAGGCAAGTCAACAAACCGCCGCAGCTTGCTGCCGTACTCCATCCGGTGTCGGCGACTGCCTAACGGCGTGCCCAAGATGTCGGCGATGGATTGGCGCAAGTGCGCGATACCGGAAATGGGGAGGCCGGTATGGCGGTCCATTCCGATCATCTACCTCACTCCTTCAGCAGCTCGAATTCTTCGTTGGCTTTCAGGAATTTGACCGCGTCGGTATCGGACGTCGGGACCTCTACCACTCCCTTGCTGACGGGCAAGGTGCGGTCGGTGTCGGGAACGATCAGCAGCCGCGACGTGTAGACCTTGTCGCGAAACTTCAAAAGCTCCGTTGTCGTCAACGGGAGCGCTTCCCGCATCGGTGATGCGGACGCGGGTTCGTCGGTGATAAGCGTGTCGACGATCTTGGCCATGTGTTTCTCCAGGCATAAAAAAGCCCGCACTGGGCGGGCTGTCGTGGATTGAACTTAATGCTTGTGATTCGGCGTGTTGCCGGTGGTGTCGATGATCGACGCATCACTGGTGATGTTCTGCGTAACGTGTAGCGAGCCGTCGATGTTCACAACCCCTTTCAGGTTGATACCCCCGGCCGTTACGGTAACGGCGCTATCGGTTACGGCCGCTTCCGTGCCACCGACTTTAATGGTCACTGTGCCGGTTGGCAGGGTGATGCTGTAGCTCTTGGCCTGCCAGTCGTAGACCAGCGAACCACCATCATCAAAGCGCCAGACTTCGACATGGTCGCGGTTATCCGGTGGCGGACCGGCATCACCGTACAAGCCCGGGATAAACGTGCCTTGCGACACGTCACCGCTGGCACTGACCAACGTCCCCTGCTCGCCCATGGACGGCGCCCGCCAGTGCCGGGCCTTGCCGGCGGCGACACTGTGCCAGCGCACCCAGGCACTGACCCACTCGCCATCGGACACCCGACACGCGGGTGGGGAGGCGGCCAGATCGACCGCCACCACATAACAAGCTTTAACCACCCCCGCGAGCATGCGGTCATGCTGTGCGCTGGCGTAGCTCACGACTCATTCTCCGGCGCCACCACAACCTCAACGGCGTAGTCGTCCAATCGCAGTTCACCCGGCTGATCGTCCGGCCACGGCCATTGCTCGGTACCGAGGTAAATCTGCTGGGTCCACTCCACCAACCAAACGGTGTAACCATCCAGAGCCGGCTGAGTCCAGTCTTGCTGGGCCTGCACAAACTCGGCGGGATCAACCGGCAGCCCCCACGTCTGCGCGCGCAGCAACACTGCGAGCTGAGTCGCCAATTGCACGGCCTGCTGATGATGGTGCGGCTTGATCGGGTCGACGATGACGCGTGCCTCAAACTTGCAGAGCAGCGTTGTTTCACCGGTGCCGATGTCGGCCCCCGGCTCGATCTCGGCCAGCTCCAGAAACACCGCCGGCAGCGCAACGCGGTCCGACACATTCGGCCAGGCCGTCACTGTCTGCACACCAGGCAGATGGGTCGCCAGATGCTGTTCCACCGCCAAGTAAAGCTGGTCCAGGCTCAAAGTCTCATCAGACATTGCCGATCCTCTTGAGGTATTTTTGCAGCTCAAAGTTGAGCTCCTGTTTCAGGATCTCCAGCAGGCGTTCATCGGCCTTTTGCACCCAACTGTTGAAGTGCGGTCGAGCCTGCTCCAGCGAGACTTTGGCCTTGGCCAGCGGAAAGCGACTGCCGTGTTCCGCCACCCACCCCGAACTCGGCCCACGACCGGGTGACACCGTGCTGTCGGGGTAGTCGTCCGCATTGAAGTGCTTGCTCGCGGTGCGAATCCAGATGTCGGCCTTATTGCCGTAGACCTTCTTCAGGAACGCGCCCTGGTAACGCCGCCCCGCCACTGACACGCCGCTGCCGGTCTGCCGTGCTCGGCCGATCCGGCTGGATTCGATGGCGTTCAAACCAAACCACAGCTTGCCGCTCGAAGCCCCGCCGGACACTGGATAACTGCGCAACCGTTGACGCACCGCCGCGACGGCAATGCGCTCCTGCCGACTGACGGCCCGGGCGATGTGCGTGCGCAACCACCCCAACGTCTTGTTGATCGCACGGCGGTGCGCCGTTGCCGCCGCTTTGGGCACCAATTTGGCAAAGTCCTGAAACGCCTGAAGGTCCGTCGCCGAGGACTGGATAGAAATCATCCCGCCACCGGCCGAAGGTTTGAAATAGCTGCCGACGCTCATGGGCGTAACCTCAAGATCAAGGCGACCAGGCCGTCACCGCTCGGCTCCAGTTGAAACAAGTCGTAGTCGCCGCCGCCATCCAACGCAGGCAAATCGATGCTGACCAACAGGCCCGGCTCCAGGCCCTGCGAATCGCTGACGCGGATCTCGAACCGAGGCTCACGCAACCCGGTGTTGAGCTTGCCGAATTTCGGTTGCAGCCAGGGCGCGGCAAACATGCCGAACACCGGCTCTTCACGACCTTCGATCCGTGCGGTATCGCCCAACGTTTCGAACACCACCGCGTCGACCTCGGCGACCAGGTCGCGAAAGCCCACGATCAGAGCTCCAGCTGGATCTGGGCGCGCGGTCGGGTGCACAGGTGCAGCGGGTTGGACTGTGCTTCACCGGCCATGCCTTTGTTGAACGGCAGCGGCTCGATCATGCTGTAGTACGGAATGCCCTGGGTGTTGACCGTCTCCATGTAGTCGGCCGGTGCGAACACCGAGATGTACAGATCCGGTACACCCTCAGGGACCAGCAACGCCTTATCGTCGTGAACGAAAGACACTCCGGCGACCTTGCCACGGTAGCGCTCCCAGATAATGCCGCCGAACTCGAAGCTCTCCCGAGCGTCACCGCGCAAGGCCGCCGCCTGCTGGCTGTTGAGGTAGGTCTCTTTGACCGACTTGTGAACAATCAACTTGTTCCAGAAGTTCTTGCCGCAGAAGGCTCGGGAACCGGTGCTGGTCACACTGCCGAGGGCATCCTCTTGCATGTCCAGTGCTTCACCGCATTTAACCCGCAGCTCGGTGCCTGGATCCGCTAGGTCCATGGACAGTTTCTGACGCTGCACACCAAAGCGGTCATACAGGTCCAGCAGCACCGTCTTGCCATCGGCATCCAGGATCAAGCCGTTGAGCGCGCCCATGCGCTGGAATTCGTGGGTCGCGTCCAACTGGCGACGCGCTTTGGCCAGGCGGGTATTGACCACGTCCTGCACCGCCTGCAACTCGGTACGGGTACCGAAGGCGCGAATGCCCTGGATCTCGTCGGCCTTGATGGTGAAGCGCTCCGGCAGGTGCACGGTGTTGAACGGGATCAGGTTGCGTTTGCTGGCCGCGACCACCAGGCCAGAGCCACCGCGCTCACCGGCCGGCACCAGCGCCAGGGTGTCGCCGTCCTTTTCGATCTGGACGGTCAGGGTGGTGATGCCTTCCTCACGGAACAAGCCCAGGGCGCTGATGCGGCCCGGCAGGTAGGGTTGATCGTTGAGTGCTGCAGTCAGCGCGGTCACGGTAAACGCTTCGTCGTCAAAAATGGCGATCTCGGCCATGGGTACTCTCCAGAAATGAAAAACCCGCTCAAGGCGGGCTGGGTAAACGTGACTGAGCGTCTTAACGGACGATCAGGAAATGGGTGATCAGGTCTTTTTCGGCCTCAGGGTCCAGCCCGGTCAGGTGCACTTCGCTGACCTCCGCCATGCGCACCACGGCGCGACCACGGCGCACGATGTCCGATTCACCCAGCGGCCCGTAGAGAATCGCCACGGCCGTCTGGGTACCATCTTCAGCGGCCGGGGCATACGGCGCGAACTCGCCCGAGGCCGTCACCAGGCCGAGGACTTGACCCGAATTCAGCGCGGGGCCAGCAGCCACGTTGATCGTTTCCCGTGAGATGTTCCCGGCGCCCTCGGACAGCAGAAACTCACCTGTGTGGATCGGCTCTTTTTTGATGGTCATGCTCTTGCTCCTTTCGCGCCGCGCGCATTTCCAGATTGAGCCGCTTGTCGCGATGCCCAGATCGAGGTGGGGTCAGGTTGTTTGGCCAGCACCTTCGGCGCCGGGTCGTTGTCGAGTGGCAGGCTGTTGTCGATTTCAAAGCCTTTGCCGCTGGTGACGATCTTGTCGAACAGACGCGCGCGCACCGCAGCAGCATCCAGTCCCGCTGAAACGTATTCGGCGCTGAACTCCGGCAAGCGCGCCGCCACGCAGAGGTCATTCACCGCCTTGGCGCGGGCCAGGCCAGCGAGGACGATCTCTTCGCTTTCAAGCTGGGTCGAGCTGAGCAGCGGCGCGACCAGGTTGCTAATACCGCCCTCCGCGCAACGCTGGGTGATCATCAATGCCAATTTGGCCGAGTCGACTACCGGCGGCACCAACGGCACCAGCGGCGGATCGACAACGTCCAATTCCGGATCAGCTTCGGGTGGTTCGTCGAGCTGGGCCAGCAATTCGGCGGGCGCGTGCTGGTAACGCTGCAACACACCACCCTGCCCGAGGCACGCCTTGACCTTGATCCCGTCACCGACCTCATCGGCTAAGCCCAGGGCTACGGCTTCATTGGCGGTGAGCCAGGTTTCAGCGGCGACCAGCCGACGCAGTTCGACTTCATCAATGTCCGGCGCCTTGGCCTTATAGGCCGCGATGATCGCTTCCATCGTCTGATCGAGGACGTCGGCCACCTTGCGAAAGTCCTCGGCATCACCGGCCGCATAGGTCCAGGGATTGTGAATCATCAACATGGCGTTGGCCGCGATCACGACCTTGTGTGCGCCGCACACCGCCACGCTGGCGGCACTGGCGGCCAATGCATCAATCCGGCCGGTACAACGCTCGCCCAGCCGCGACAGTGCGTTGTGCATGGCCAGTCCGTCGAACAGGTCGCCGCCGATGCTGTTGAACGCCGCGACGACGTCCGAAACACCGTCGTCCATGGCGCGCAGGTCCTGCACGAATTGATTGGCGGTAATGCCCCAGCCGCCAATCTCTCCGTAAACGAAGACCTCGATCACCCGCTCGGCGGCCTCGCCGCTGGCCTGCACGGCGTACCAGGTTTTGTCCTGAACCTCCACGCGCTGGCCTGCGCGGTTGTAAATGCGCGGTCGCGCTTGTTTGCTCATGATTGCTCCTTGTCGTCGATTGGCTCGACGGCATCCAGGGTGTTGTAGTTGAGGCCCAATGCGGTGGCGCGCGCCAGATCGGCGGCATTTTCCAGATCGACCGTTTCGGCGTCGTAGCCGGTGCGCAGCACCATCTCGCTACGTGAGGCAAAGCCGGCCTGCACTTCCATCCGGCGCGCCTGCACGTCCTGTACTGGCTGGATGTACGCCCAGCCTTGCGGCACCCAACGGGTACGCAGATAGTCGCGGCGTTTTTGCGCGTAATCGCCCAGCACCAGGACACCCGACAACACCGCCATGTCCATCCAGGCAGCCCGCACTGGGCGACAGAGCTGATGGACGTAAACGCCGAACTGCAGTTGTTCCAAGCGGCGCCGAAACTCGTTGAGCACCACCCGTAGTGCCCGGTCGTTGATCCCGCGCATGTCGCCGGTGAGGATCTCGTAAGGCGTGCCGGAACCGGCGGCTGCCGCCATCAGTTGCTGGCGCATAAAGTCCGGATAGTTGTTGCCCGCGTCCGGTGGTTTTGAAAACTCGACCTCCTCACCCGGCCCCAGCTCCTGCATGGTGCCAGGCTCCAGCGCGACCATCGGGGTGAACCCGTCACGATCCAGGCTCAACAGTTGGCCGGTCACCGGATCCCTGGGAACCTGGCCTGAATCCGGTGCCGGACGACTGATGAAGCCGGCAAACAGATTGGCCACTTCCTGACGGAACAACACCGCATCGTCATAGTTGTCGAGACTGCGCAGGCGCTTGAGCACCGGTGACAAGCGCGGCACTCCGCGCAACTGACCAGGTTCGACCGGCTCAAAGATGTGCAGCACCTGGGCCGCAGGCACACGGACCAACTGGTTGTAGCCAACGGTCAGCGATGCCGCATCACGCGGATGCGACAGGTACATCCAGTACGCCACGCGCTTGCCGCCCGGGTTGAACTCGATACCTGCGCGGATCGTATTGCCGCTTTTGGTGCTTTCGTACTTGTCATGCGGGACGAACTCCGGCGCGAGGATCTGCAGCTGCAGCGGAACCGCCAAACCCTCGTCCAGGCTGCGCGGTCGCAGCCGCACAAAACATTCGCCCGAGGTTTCCACCGTGCGCGCCACCAAGGCCTGCTGGCCGTAGAAGTCGGTACGCTCATCGGCGTCCGATTCATCGACCCAATCCGCCCAGAGCTCCTGCAGCAGTTTGCGTAAAGCATCATCGTCGGTAGTTGGCCGAGGGGTGATGCCGGTGCCGATCAGGTTGCTGACACGCTTGTCGATCACGTTGAAGGCATACGGGTCGTTGCGCACCGCTGCCCGGGAGCGCGACCGCAGGTTGCGCAGTGCCGGGGTATTGATGCTGTTGATCCCGTTGTCGGGAGCATCCCAGCCAGTGGAGCGGCGGCCCTCTCCGGCGCCTTCGTAACTGGCCTTGATGTTCGACGGCAACACGAATCCGTTACGGGTTAGCGTCGGATAGCGAGCCATTAGAGTCCTTTGCCCCCGTGGTACAGCCGAACAGCACGCGAACGGGGTCCTGCAGCGTTGACCAGTGACGAACGAATCTCTTCGCGCGCCCTGAGCAGTTCGTCGACGGTGCGGTATTCCACGGTACGGTCGGTGTAGCGCACGGTTTTTTCACCACGAGCAATGGCCGCCTCAACCGCGTCGAGGTGCTTCTGGGTAAATGACATATCAGCGTCTCTTCAGATAACCGCTGGCAGAGCTGCGGCGTTGAGGTGGTGGTGCGACAGCCCGCGATTGCACGGCCGGGGCCGCAGGTTGCGGTGCCGGTTGAGTCTGTCGTGCGGCCGATGGTGCGGGTGTTTCGTTGTCGATCAGGCGATGGCCCTGAACAGGCTTGATGCTCGACGCTTCATCAAACAAACCAGCCTGCGCCAAGGACTGCCGGACCCGCTCCCAGTCATGTTCCTGATAACGGTTGATGCCCAGGTAATGCGCCATGGCCAGGCAATACACCATCAGGTCGAGTGCTTCGTTGCGCTCGGCTTTGCCCTTGACCCATTCGATGCGTTTGTGACCGCGCACGTAACGGGCGACCTTGCGCTCTGCCACGCACTGGGCGAAAAACTCGTCCGGCAAGTCGTTGGCAAAGTGCAACGCACCCGGACCATCCGGGAACGGGTAGCGGTTGTAAATCCAATCCTTCGCAGTGTCGGTGCCGACGAACCACAGCTCGGCGCCGTTGCGTTCGGTCTGGCCCTTCCAGGTCACGTCGACCATGGATGGACGCTGAGCGATCACCGGCCTGCCGGGCTTGCTAGCGCCCTTGATGGCGAAGACGTTTCGCCAGCGACGGACGCGGCAGAACTGATAGACCTCGTCGGTGTGGTGACCACCGGAGTCGACACCGGTTGCGAGGATCGCCAAGCCGACACCACACGGATGCCGGTAACGCGCCTTGAGCTTTTCATCCAGCACCGCCCAGGTGCGTTCATCCGCCGGGTCACCCCAGATCACCTGGTGGTCAACGACCCAGCGCTCCATGCCGACGCCGAAGCCCATCACCATGAGTTCCAGGCGGTTGGCCTGAACGTCAACAGCACCGGTGAGCATCATTACACCGGCCGGCATTGCGCCGAGGGTGTAGGTTTCCAGACGCGCCCTGGCGATCAACACTTCCGCCTTGGTCTGCTCGAGCGCGCTGTCCCAAACCTTGGCCAGACGGGTGTTGTAGAACACCTGCATAAGGCTGGTATCACCTTGCGACTGCGCTTTTTTGGCGTCCTCGAACTCCACGGCGAGCGAGGCCCAATCCATCCAGCCGGTCGGCGAATACAAGGCGCTGAGATGAAACCCCACGGTTTTGCCATCGCCACGACCATGCGCACGCCACTCACCTCGGGCGAGCATGTCGCTTTTGTGGTGCTCCTCAATCAGCACGTCGCACTCAGGGGCGGCGCACTCGTAATGCACGGTGGTGAAGTCTGCACTGTAGTGCAGCCGCTCCCACTCCAGCACCTGCATATGAGCGCAGGTGGGGCATGGCACGTAGTAGTGACGCTGGTCGCTGGATTCGAACAGATCGGCGATCCGCGAGGCGCCCTTGATCGTCGGCGAGCTGGAAAAATAGATCTTGGCGTTTCGGCCGAAGTTGGTCGCCCGCGTCTCGGCCAACCTGATGGGATCACCCTCTTGGCCTACGTCGTTTTCCCAGCGGTCGACTTCGTCGCCGTAGATGTAACGTGCAGACAGCTCCGAAAGGTTAGCGGCGGAACCAGCGGTGGTGACGTACAGCGAACCACCCTCGAACTCCTTGGTGTCCATCGTATTGCGGGCGTCCCGTGAGCGGCTGGTCGCCACGCGTTCACGCAGCACCGGGGTGGCCTTGATCGTCTTGCTGATTCGCCCCGAAACACGCTTGGCCAATCCAAGGCTGGGCAGCAAGGCCAGGATGTTCGACGGCGCCATGTGGATCAGTCCGCCCATCCAGTTCAGGGCGATCTGCGTTTTCATCAACTGCGAGGCCACCATGGTGACCACGCGCCTGCAGGGATGAGCCGGCGACAGGCAACGCATCGGTTCACGGGCATACGGTGTTCGTGAGGTTCGGTACTGGCCGGGCTCAGGGGCGCCGGTGTCCCGTGGAATCCGCATGTACTCATCGGCCCATTCATCGATCCAAAGTTCTGGATCGGGACGCAATCCACGGAAGTAGTTCTCACGGTACACCTTTGCACCGTCAGAAAATTCCGTGTGCATGGGTTCAATCCAGTGTTAGGGCATGTTCAAGATCTGCTGAGGAGAGGCGCTCGGCCTCTTCCAGCGTTCGACGGATTGTTGCTGTGAGGTGTTTTTCGATCTGCCAGGGATCCGTCATCGCCGCCAAGTCATACGACAGCTGAGGCAACGGGCCGAACAACTGGTCGCGCAGCAAGCGGCCGGCGTCGTAGGCACCGGTCTCTACGGCTTCCTTGGACACCAATGAACCTTGCGCCTTGCCCAGTTCGATCTCGGCCAGTTTGGCCATGTTGTGCTCGCGCAGCGCGCGGGACTTCTGGTAGTCGGGGTGTTTGCCATCGCCTGGCATTAGCTGCGGCGGCGCAGCCGTGGAAGTCGGCTCAATGACGGGGGACAGTTGGCTGTACACGTCACGCTGAATCCGATCTTGCTGGTGGCGTTCGGCAACGGCTGCCTTGCTGGGGTCGCTGGTTTTGTCGAGCAGTGCCTCAGTAGCCTCAAGATCAATCTTGCCGTTTTCGGTAAGCACCAGCCGATCCTGGCTGGCTAATTTGGAAACGTAGGATTTGGCCCAACCGCGCCGGGCCGCAAACTCCGTTTTGCTGATTACAGTCATGGTTAATTTCCCCAGTTCACCCCGCGAGTTCACCTGTTCACCTCAGTTCACTAAGCTGGTGAACCGCCCGCTAACACAGTCCCGCGGGTTTCCGACCCCGTACCCGCCGAATACCCCCAGGGTCCCCGGCAGTTTTCGGCGCCCCGCCGCAATTCCTCACCCCTGTTCGCCGTTGGCAGGTGGCACTTCGGAAACGCCCAGCCGCTTGGCGGCCCAGCGCTCGTAAAGACCAATGGCGACATCAGCGCCGGCCATCGCAGTCAGGCAACCCAAGCTGCCGGCCGTCCAGATCGTCATGCCCGCGCCGATCATCAGCATCATCGCCGACACCCCGCAGACAATGCAGGCACCGGACCGAAGTGCAAGGCGCCGCAACAACGCCCAGCCTCGCGCCCCATCTTTATCTGCTCGCCACATTTCACCGGATACGCCGCCGACCAAGGCCAGGACGATCACTAACCAAATCGGCATCTCTGCCAGCGCTTGCTGCTCATTTGTCATGTTGTGCCTCAAGTGAAAGAGCGCGCTAAACACAAAAAGAAAACCCCGCCGGAGGGCAGGGTTTTCAGTGTCGCGGCGCTTGCCAGGACGGAGTGCACAGCACGTGCTCGGGGGAAGCGCCGAGGCGCAGAACTCATATCGTGGTGACTTTTTACCCCCTGAGTACGGAACCGAAAAGAGGGCATTTTCGGTTAACCGGCTCGACGCAACTTTGACGCAACTTTGAGGAGACTTTGAGGTAAAACGCCCCGACCAGCGGTTAGCCACTTACGTGCATCTTTGCGTTCGGCCAACACCTCAAAGAGTCGCACATGAAGACTGTGCACAAGGTCGTAGTAGGTTTGCTTCGCCTTAGACACATATCCCAGTTCATGCATTTGCGAAGGCCAGGTCGGTGCAGGGTCGTAGCCGTAGCGCAAGACCGCCAACTGTTGCAGCCTTTCTCCCCGCCCACCATGTCGAGCGATCTCGGAAAGAGCCGCACCGATTTCTTGAGCAACTGCATCAGGCCCCGCACCAGCCCCCATAATGATCCGCGATCCGGGCGTGCCGCGCGGTGCACATCCACCCCACTCCATGATCGTTGCCATCGGGCTACCCATCCCCCCCACCTCGCCATTACTCCGAAGTTGCTCGCCCCAATGCTTCAGCAGCACTTCCATTGCCTCGATCATCGCCCTACCCCCCGAAAAACCGAACCCAACACAGAAAACCCGTTACCCGACACAAACCCAACACATATACATCCCTTTAAAATCAATACTCTTATTAACTTTGAGTTGAGTGTGTTGGGTTTGTTGGGTTTTTCCGTCCTCGCATAAGAAAAAATTCTTACTGTTGTCTTCAGTGCAAATAACGTCACGCATGCGCGCCCGCGACACCAAACCCAACACACCCAACACAACAGCCGGAAACCCGCGCAAATAAAGGACTGAAACTGTGTTGGGTAGCCAAAACCAACCCGACACACACCCGACACACCCAACACACTTTTAGGCGTAGTCATGCGGCAGCTGCCTTAATGTGGTCCCAGCTGTCCACATTCCACCCTGCTAGCTTCGCGTTTGCTCGCCAGCTGACAACCACCGCGCCAAGCACGGCCGACTTCAGTGATGGGGGCGGGGAAGCATCCTGATCAACCGGAAAGAAGAACGCACCAAACTTGCGATTACTCCCATCGGTCCAAGGTATCGATCGCGTTTTTTCCACCTCGGAATTGATGAACAGCGAGAACTTCGTCTGACTCATCACGTGTTCTTTATTGCGCTGACACCACTCCAGGAACAACGAGTAAAGGTCAGTGGAAAGACACGGCCCCCAGAGTCCTTGACCCAGCTCGCTGTATTTCCACAGGTGTAGGAACGTCTGCCAGCCGGCCCGACTCAGGGCCACCAGGCGTTCACGGGCGTCAGTGGATGGCGGACGCGTTCGCTGATTGAAGTCGCCCAAATCAACCGACAACAGCCAGCCATAAAGAGCTGCGACACCGCCTTGCTCCAGCTCCCGGCCAATGGCTTTTTGGCGCGCCACCGGCAAGGTATCCAAGGGCCAGACAACCAGCATTCGGCGATCGCTGTCACTGATCGGCCATGGCATGATCTCGTTACTCAAGAACACCGCGTTCATATGGTTGGATTCCTCCCAGCCATTGATGAACTTGGATTCCATCCGCACCGTTTTGCCCGTCACCAGGTGTTTGATTTTGCCCACCTGGTTGTATCGCTGATCGCGGCTGACCACCTCTTCGAAAACGGCCCAAAGCTTCCGGCTTTGCCAGGCGTTGAAATTGCTTTCCAACTGAGTCTGTCCGACTGTCGCGGCGTACTGGCCGTACAACTTGCCCATGGTATCGGCGAAAAACAGACTCTTACCCGAGCCCTCCATGCTGGAGTGCATCAGCACAGCGGTATCCATCTTCGCGCCCAAATGCTGCAGCGGAAACGCCAGCCAGCGAGTCAACCAGAGCGCCGCATTTTCATCGTGGTTACATAGAAATGAGATCAACCACCGCAAGTTGGCACATGCGGCATCGTCCCTGAGCGGCTCCAGCGGCAAGCCATCAAAGGTATTGATGTAGATGCTCGGGTCCTTGGTCATCGTCGGGTCAAAAACAATGTGGTCAACGTCGACCACCCGCCGCTCGCTGCTGTTCAGCCACAATGGGTACGTGTCACCGAGGGCCATTTTCACGGCACCCTCGGCAACGCGGCGTTTCTTCTCACGATCCCAAACGTCCTTGGTGCCATCGATGTACACGTAACGCTCGGTTGGCGGCATCCCGAAGGCACCGCCCTTCTTGCCCGCCATCCGCCGCGACTGCTCGATATCGCGCACATGGTCATCGGATATCAGCTTGCGGTGCTCGGTATCTTCCGCCCATTGTTTCGCCAGCGGCTTGCCGACACGCGCTTCGAACGCAGACTTCTTCATCACCCGCGACTGGTCGAAGTCCCACACGTGAGTGGTGCCTTCCACCAGCGCATACCGCCGCAGGATCTGTTCAAGCGTGAGTGCCTCCCCCGCCCCCCCGTCAGAAGCCGGAGCGGCCTCGCCGCCTTCGTCCGGCGCACAGTCCGGCTCGCTCGGGTCACCTGATGGGGTCGGGGGAAGATCACGCGGGTCCGGTCGCGAAGAATGCTGCATACCCAGCAGTCGTGCGGCGTCCTTGACGGCCCGAGACTGGTCGCCACCATGCTGCAACAAACAGAACACCTCAAACGCGTCGTTCTGGTGCCCGTTAGCGAGTGGATCTGCGCCGTGGTGCGAATAGACCTTGCCATCATCACTGACCGTCACACCCGGCAGCCCGGTACTGCTGTGTGGATACAGCCACTTACTGCCGCGCTTAATGTAGTCGTGGGCACGCAGCAGCTCTTCAACGTCGTGACTGCGATTGAACTCGTCGATCACCGAGGGTTTACCGGCTGCCGGTGGCGCACGCTTGATGACCTTGGCCGGCGGTTTTTTCGGCTTTGGCACCCATGGACACGCCGCCTCGGCATCTCGCTTGAAGATGTCCCAGTTGTTCCAGATGGACAGCAACTCCGGAGTCAGCATCGGCAAGCCATCACTCACACTCGGCGGCGTGCGCCAGGTGTAAGGTTTACCCGTGCCTGGGTGGATCGATGGTGGCAATACATCCTGCACCAACCCACCGCGCAGCTCGAACACCGTAATGCGCTGGAATTCGTCCGCCTCAGCCCGCGCCTCGGCTTCACCCGCCGCATCACCGGCTTCCTTCGCAGCTTTTGCCTTGGCGATCAGCGCCTTGTGTATCGATCCGTCAGGGTCTTTCTCGTTGGGCCACGCCAGCGAATGACGGCTTAGTTCAAGACCGTCAGGGACGCGGAACATAATGCGAAAGCGTGCTGGGTTGCCCACCACCGTCGGAAACACCAACGCCATCGCATCAAGATCAATTTCCAGCTGGTCATAGAGAACATGCCGCGTCCACTGCACGTCATCGACGTCCAGGGAACAGATACGGCTGGGACCAAGCACAACACCAAGATTGTGCTCCGGCTTCTTTTTCCAGAATGCTGCAGCCTTCGCCGAATCGGTGAAGTACCCACCCGGCTTGTTCCAACCCATCCCCTTCGGGCCTTTCTGACCTGGCTCAATCGGAACCAGCGCCAAACCAAACGTCTCAACGTAAAACTGAGCCCAATCAGCAGTAGGCAAACGGTTCTCGTGCTCAGTCATCTGCGCCGCTCCCGCAACCCCTGGCAACTGACACAGGTCTGGCAACCCTGAATCGTCTGCTGTCGAAGCAACGGAATCGGCTCATCGCAGTCTTCGCAGAATTGAGCGCTGACGCGATTTGAAGGGATACGGCGACTACGGTGAAGAGCAACGTCGAGCAGATATTGAGCTTGGTCATTTGCGCGATCGATATCGTCAGCCATCGTTGCGATCCTCCATCGCCTGACGGGCGCCCGCCATGATGCCGAGAATTTCACGGATCACATCAGCACCGTGCTTCTCCAACGCGAGGACCTCATGAAGCTCCCAGACGTTGTCCTTGGCTGCTTCATGCATGCTCGATACGAACTCTGCAGTCTCACCCAAAACATTACCGACAGCTTTCAGCGCTTCCGAAGTTGCAGGCACTGGAACTGGTTTGTACCAAACCACCCCGGCAGGACGCATCAGCGCGTCCAGCAGCAATGGACTGGCCGTCAGCCGGATAACTTCTTCCAGCTCGTCCGGCGTCAGCCAGCGGCGCTCTTCGTCGAGCTTCAGTTTTTTCTGAAGCGAGTCGTTATCCATGACCATGTCGAAAGCCAGGGCTGTGATGCCGCCCCGATAATCACGCCCAGCGCGATAAAGCGCATGACGCAGAGAAAGGACCGGACCAGCGTCCGGCAAAAGATCTGTGCGACTCATAACCGTAAATCCCCTGTTTACGGTGTGGCCGTAGAGCAAAACACGCTCTATCCTACGACCACGACCGATGTGCTGTGCGAATCGTGCTGTGCAGCACGGCTCATCGTTCCAGTCGGCCCAGGGGATTCTTATGGTGAGAGGTCCTGGGCCGACGCGCTATGTAGCGACTTGCATGTACCTTGTGTAGCTCGTTGCTTCCGACCTGTAGTTTCTTTGGTGAGAGGTTTCAGGCCGGTGTTTCAAGTGGCGGTACGGTATGTGCTGCGTATCGCCACCGCTGGGCTGGGGGATTCTTATGGTGAGAGGCCCCAGCTCAGCACCCTTCTAAGCTGCTGACTTCAGGCCAGCTTCCGCTTTTACTTGCATGTAAAGGCCCTCAATGGCCTTTCCTGTTACGTACCGAACATCAGCACCTTTAGCAGCACGATTGATAGTCGGCTGCGTTGTTCCCACACGCTCTGCGATAACACGTTGGGATAAACCCGACCGCAGTAACTCCGCGAGCATTTCTTGGATAGTCATATCGTTCACCGATGCGCTTTCGCATTGAACGACACAATACACAAACGTATTGATCGATTCAATACAATCGCCGATACGTTTTTGAATCAAGGCAGAAAAAAGTGATTGGCGATCGCATTGCTCAATGCATGCAAGAACTGAGTCTTTCTGAAGGCGAGCTTGGTCGCCGTTCTGGCGTCCCCCAGCCAACGATTCATAGAATCGTGACGAATGCGGTTGCCAGCCCTCGCCACGAAAACATTGAAAAAATTGCCAAAGCCTTAAAAGTCAGCAGCAACTGGCTGTGGAAAGGAGGCGAACACAAGGCCCCAGGCGTTGAGATCAGCCCCTCATCTTCATCTGAGACTAACGTTGAGCCAGGCCCGGCGATCAAAGGATATGTACCCTTGATTTCTTGGGTACAGGCAGGCGCCTGGTGTGAGATTGAAGATGTGCGAACCATTGATGATGCAGAGATCTGGCTACCATGCGCCGCGTCCCATAGCAGCCAAAGTTACGCTCTCAGGGTGCGCGGACTTTCGATGTTTAACCAGCATGAACGACGGTCCTTCAGAGATGGCGATATCATTTTTGTTGATCCCGCGAAGGATGCCGAGAACGGCTCACTTGTTATCGCTAAATTGGTTGATCGCCAAGAAGCAACGTTTAAACAGTTGGTTATGGAAGGGAAGCGTCGATTTCTAAAGCCGCTGAATCCTGCTTGGCCTGAACCGATCATCGAACTGGGAGACGACGCCATGATTTGTGGCGTCGTCTTCTCGAAGCTAGAAATTTTCTGATACATCGCCGCACCAGATGGAGCCCGCTTCTTGCGGGCTTTTTTATGCTTCTTGAAAAATCAATTCGAATACGTATTGACTAGATCAATACGTATTTGTATCGTTTGCATCGTATACCTCTCACCAAAGAGTACGAGCCATGCAAACCACACAGCACAGCAACACCCGCAGCCCGATCTACCTCCACCCAGCAGCATGCAGCAGCCGCGCAGCAGTAGAAGCCATCCAGCGCCGCACCGGCCTACTGGTGATCACCGCCCCCAAAGGTCGCACTAAGGCCATCCAGGCTCTCAACAATGCCACCGCCGATGAAAGCCAGTCGCCGTTCGGGGGTGACGCAGCATGACGACACTTCTAATCGGCCTTGCTGGACGGGCTCGCTCTGGCAAAGACACTGCTGCACAACACCTGGTGAACAATCACGGATTCCAGTCCTACGCGTTCGCTGATCCGTTGCGTGACGGCCTTATGCACATCCTCAATCTGAGCCCGTGCGACTTCGAAGGCGAGCAAAAGGAACAAGCGTTGCCATGGTTGGGACGCTCACCCCGCGAACTAATGCAGTCCCTAGGCACAGAGTGGGGCCGCGACAACGTGCACCCTGAACTGTGGCTGCTACTGGCCGCGCAGAACCTAGATCTACTGGCACGCACCCACGACACCGCACGTGGCTTCGTCGTCAGTGACGTTCGGTTCAACAACGAAGCGGACTTCATCCGTAAGCGCGGCGGCGTAGTACTTCACATGGTTCGCGTGGTCGCATCACCCGTAAAACCGCACAGCAGCGAAAACGGAATCCAGATTGCTCCTGGCGACTTGCGGCTGAAAAACGACGGTTCCTTCGATGAATTGTTCACGAATGTCAACGACATCGTGGACACGCTGCACGCCCGTGCAGCAGTCGCCTGAGGACAGCGCCATGAACCGCACCCTGGACGAAACCGCCGCAGTGCTCGGACTCAAACCCCGGAAATTCCGCGAGCAACTGCGTGCGCTCCACGTGCTGACGCAAAGCGGCGACCTTGCCAGCCACCACCGTGGCGGCGGCAATCTGTTTTCAGACCCGCGCAGCGTCCAGATCGGGACCACCAACCGTTACAAGCATTACGCCGTGGTGATGGTCACCGAGGCTGGCGTGCAATGGCTGGCCAAGAAGCTGGGTATCACCATCACGCACAAGGACGCCGCCGCATGAAAACCAACTACTTCAATGCCTACACCCAAGCTCTCGGCGCCCTGAGACTGATCCCCATCTACCTGGACAGCCCAGGCGTAGTCAGCCGCGCCACACTGATCGGCGCCGCGAGCGAAGCGATTGACCTGCTGGACAGCATGCCTTGTCGCACAGTGGAACTGGCCGAGGTCTTTCGCTGTGTCAACAACGTGATTCAAGAAGGCCAAGTGGCCTATGTCACTCCGACCAACTCGCCCGAGTATCCATTCGGCGCCGTTGTCGCTGATGCAAAAGGCAACGTCTGCGCCGCCGGAATTGGAAAAAGCAAAGAAAGCCTCGCCGAACTGATCCGCCTCAAGTTGGTGCCCCCTGCGGAGGGGTTCGGGGAGGTCGCTGCATGAGCAATACCCTCGACCAGCTTCGCAAGCAATTCGCCACACCCTGCCCGTCTCTGACGGCAGTGCGGGAACAGTACTTCTCGCACATCCGGACGGACCGTTACCTGCTGAGTGAGATCAAGGCTGGGCGCATTGCGTTGGTCGTGACACACCTGCACAGGTCAGTCCGGACTAAACCGGTGGTGTACCTGCACAACCTTGCCGCCTTCCTCGACGCCCAAGCGGAGGAGGAAGCCGCCTGATTCAACGGTGCCCCTGCCGTCCAGGGGCAGACAACATCCACTCAATGAGGCACAGCACATGAGCAAAGCTCGCCCCTTCATCGACACGTTACGGGACATCGAGGCCGGAGGCTTACTTGATGAATTAAGCGAAACCCAACATAGCCTGGTCGATGCCATCCGCCAGACCGGCAAGGGCGGTGAACTGACCATCAAGCTCACCTACAAGCCTGATGGCAGCGGCCAGATGACTATCAAGGCCGACGTCAAAGCGAAGGAACCGATTCTGTCTCGCGGCACATCGCTGTTCTTCCTTACTCCCGAGGGCAATCTGACCCGCCGCGACCCACGACAACAGGACCTCCCGTTACGAACAGTCAGCGAAGACCCGGTACCGGAAAAATTGCGCCACGTAAGCCCGTAACGCCAGATTCGAAAACCTCTCACCACAGCAGCACCCAGCGGAGCACATCCAATGCAACAAGCCATTAAACAACTGGTCACCCTCGCACAGGCGATCGGCAAACCGATTGATCATCAAGGACTGGCAGCACCCATTTCCCTGCTTCCTGATGGCGTGAGCGTCAACTCGCTTGAGCACCTGCTACCCAACCCAACCCGCACGCGCCAGAAACTCACCGTGCTTGATGCCGAGTCCTTCATTGCATACGTGAACCGCTTCGCCGATGCCGCGACCGCAGTGTTCTGCAATGGCCCAGAAGGCCGAACCTTCTTGGCAGTTATCGACTACCACCAGCCAACCGCCCCCGCCTGGCGCGACCACGTGGCCACGTACCGTTGCCCTACCAGCATCGAGTGGGGTCGCTGGAAAGAGAACGACCGCAAGCGCATGGATCAAGCAACGTTCGCCGAGTTCATCGAAGAGAACGTCAGGGACATCACCCAGCGCGCAAACGAAACGAACGACCCCAGCCCGGCCGACATGCTGGAGATCAGCCGCACCCTGGAAGCCAAGAAAAACATCACCTTCCGCCAAGGCACCCGCCTCGACAACGGCCAGGTTCAACTGACCTACAACGAAGAAATCGACGGGCGTGCCGGCGAAGCAGGCCAACTGCGCATCCCTGAACAATTCTTCATCGCCGTGAAACCTTTCCTCGGTGGTGACGCTTTCTGCGTCCCTGCCCGCTTCCGCTACCGCATTCTGGAAGGTCGCCTGCAAATGTGGTTCGAGCTGGTGCGCCCCGACAAAGTGCTTGAAGAGGCCTACAACGCCGTCCGCCTGAAGATCCAGAGCGCAATCGGCGAAGTACCGCTGTACGAAGCCACCCTGTAACTAATCCCAAGTAATACCCCGCCGCCAGCCTCTCACCAAAAATCCTGTCGGCGGGCTCTACCGAGGTACACAGCACATGACACCAATTCAGATTTGCGCACTGATCGTTCTGATCGTACTTGTTGGCCTTACCTATTGGGCAGGCTATCGCGGCGGCCTGAACGATGGCCGCATCGAAGGTATCGACGAAGGCAAGGCCATCCAGCAATCAGATAGCTCAGGGACGATCCAGGACCTCAAGCGATCGCTTGATCAGGCGCAGGACCACCACAAGCAACTGTACTCCCACTATGAGCGCGCATTGGCCGCCTCAAAACTAGGGGAACCAGAACGCCAGACTCTGCTGGCCATCGCCGAACAACTGCGAATTGCGGCAGAGACATTCAGCGCATTCCGCACAGGCAAGAAACTCGAACGAGACACCATTACGCTCCGCGACCAGGCTCTCGCCATTGCAAGCATTCTGGAACCAGTAGCGCAGGAAAGTGCCGCATGACCACCCTTCGCCGAACAGTCCGAATACGCAGCGGACAAATGCCGCCCCTCGACCTCAATGTCATCTGTAACAAATGCGACAAGTCGCGGGCACACGGCAACCATAAAGAATGTAGCAAGCAGCGCCAGGCCGACGGCATCGCACGGCGCGCAGGGGAGCGACAGCAATGAGCCTTCCACGCTGGGTAATGATTAACCGCGCCTCAGAACTTACGGGCTACAGCGAAGACGCCATTCGCCACAAAGTGAAGAACGGCACCTGGGCTCAAGGCCGGATCTGGCGCAAAACGCCAGACGGCCGCATTGCAATCAACATGACGGAGTACGACAAATGGGCCGAGAGCGCACCGCAGCAAGCGGCTTAGAGGCAGAGCTGGCCAAACACAAGGGGATTGAGCTACATGGTGGCAACATTCGCGTCGTGTTCATGTGGCGGCGAATCCGCTGCCGCGAATCCCTCGGCCTCCCGATAACCAAAGCCAACATCAAACATGCCGCCCTACTAAGGGCGGCGATCATTCATGAGATCAAGACAGGAAACTTTGATTACGGCCGGCACTTTCCAAACTCGAAGAATGCGACCAACTACACCAACGTAAAAGACGAGCGCATCGCAGCACTGATGGCACGTTACAAACCGCTGAAGGCTGTCGACATTACTCCGATGACCGAAGAAAAGTACGGCTACGCGCTGGATATTTGTACCGAATTATTGGGGCCCGAGCGATTGGCAGGCATCCTTTTACCTGAAGATATCCAACTGCTCAGGACGCAATTGATCGCCACCCGGGCGCCTTCGACGGCGAACCATTATCTGGCTACGTTTGCCGGATTTTTGGCGTGGTGCGAGACCAACAGCTACTGCCGGAAAGGCTTGTCCGCCGCTTGCATTCGATTCGCCATGATCGGACGTGAACCGGACCCTCTCACCAAGAGTGAGTTCGAACAGTTGCTCAATAAAGGCTGCATTCACCCTCAAGACTCAGCCGCGATTACTCTCGCAGTTTACTCGGGACTTCGCCCTGGTGAACTGTGCGCGCTGGCAGTCGAAGATATCGATCTGGTCGCGGGACAGATCAACATCATCAGGGCAATCACTGCGGATGGCACATTCAAAGTACCTAAGACTGGAAAACCTCGGGCGGTGCTTCTGATGCCGCCTGCGATCGAGGCCTGTAAAACTCTGATGGGACTAGTAGACGATCATGCGCCGCGCAAGATCGAGGTGTACATGAATCGCCACGAAAGCCGTGCAGAAACAGTCACCCCACTTCTATCTCCGACCACGCAAGCCAGAAAGAAAATAATCAACCATTGGTTCATTCCCACCTCGTGGAACACAAAGTGGGCAGCCATTCAAAAGCGTTCGGGGATTCGCCCGCGTCGGCCATACCAAACTCGGCACACCTACGCTTGCTGGTGCTTAACAGCTCGAGGAAACCTCGCATTCATTGCGAAGCAAATGGGCCACAAAGACTTCACTATGCTAGTAGAAGTCTATGCAAAATGGATGGATGATGAATCTCCCAGAGAGCTACAAAACATCTGGGATAATATAAGAACAAAACGTTAAGCCGCGATACTAGCTTCAAGATCTTCTACCAATACGATAGCGATCTCACAACGCTGTAGAAATACATCAGCATCCATTGAAGATATGTGCGAGCCAAGCTGATAATCAGCCTTACATCTAGTCTCATGCAAAACTTTGAGCGCGTACCCCACACGCTTCATTTTTGACTGAAGAACCTTATCGGGGTACAGCGTGTCGATATAAAAGGCTCTTAGATTCTTATGTGTCGGCCCCGACAGGCTACTGACTGGCGGTAAATGCACACCATCAGCATGCTCAATTGCGGAGTGATATAAAGCGTAATAGCCTCTCGAAATACAGCTTCTAACACGAATCTCAGCACTGGGAGAGGTGGAAAGAAAATCTTTCGCCTCACTCAAAAAATCCCTATATACAACACCCATAAAAACTCCCTATTTATGCTGCGTTATGCTCAATGCCAGAGTGCGCCTGAAGATGCTCACGACGAATAATATTTACAACAATTCTATCCCAGTCCTCAATAGCAGGATCTTCAAGAATCAAATCCATCAAGTATTCATTTACTTCAACCAACTGACTTACGCTATTCGCCTCAACATTCAATTCCAAATATATGTGACTTACGCCATCAAAATTTGAAACTCTCTCCACCATATGAGCAGTACTTAAGTTGTACTTTAATAACGCCTGCTCAACATATAGGCCTACTTTAGAAACTTGCTTCAAGCAAATACCTAGAGACTCTACTGAGGACACAAAAGCCCGCGCCTCTTTAACTGCCTTAAGCTCATCTACATCTACAACAGAGTTCGCCTTCTTGAAATCCGCAATTATTGGCTCAAGACTCTCGTAATCCAGAAGAAACGCTATAGTCTGTAAACGGTGAGACAGAAGCTCTGTATCTCCGGGGACAATGGTAGCGGTCTTAGCAAAAAGATCTTTAGCCAAAGTTAAATCACCGAGTGTTTTCATCGACACCCCAAAATTGAAGTAACCAACATCATCGGCAACAAGTCGCAGCGACCTTTCATGAAGTTCTTTAGACTCTGCGTAATCTCCAGTAATCGCCGCAAGCATACCGCCCAACATATATGCTTCCGATGCGTTAACCGACACTAGCTTTTCTATATCTCTTTTCAGAGACCTAACTTCAAATGGGGTTACATCAGAACGCTTCGAGAGAACCTCGATGCGAGCAGTCAATTCTTGACCCTTACTGTTCGGAACGGACATATAGTCCTCCTGTACCGGCGATCCTTTGCCACAGTCCCTAGGTTGCAGGTGATGCTCCTAAGGACCGATAAAATATTTACCCAGAAACACGCGATGAAAAAATGGGTCTGGGTAAACATTTTCATAGCTCATAGCGGTGCAAAATCTACGCATCGCCCTACCTTTAGTCAACACCTCCTATGCCAGAAACCTTCGCGACAAAGACTTTTTTCCAAAGGATCGGGCGGGGTGAGGCCCGATCCGGCGTGGTAACCTTCTACAACTGTAGCTGAGTAATGCGAATGCAGGGCCCGAGCACGACACCATGCAAAAATTCAGCAAATGCCCCATTTTTGCCCCACAAATTTCAACATAGCCCCTTAACTACCTGATGAATAAAGCGATTTCAGATTTATCCTCCCACACGCCGATGATGCAGCAATACTGGCGCCTGAAGAATCAGCACCCTGACCAGCTGATGTTCTACCGCATGGGTGACTTCTACGAGATCTTCTATGAAGACGCGAAGAAGGCCGCCAAGTTGCTCGACATCACCCTGACCGCCCGTGGGCAGTCGGCCGGCCAGGCGATTCCGATGTGTGGGATTCCTTACCACGCCGCCGAAGGCTACTTGGCGAAACTGGTCAAGCTCGGCGAGTCGGTGGTGATCTGTGAGCAGGTCGGTGACCCAGCCACCAGTAAAGGGCCGGTGGATCGGCAGGTAGTGCGGATCATCACACCGGGTACGGTCAGTGATGAAGCGTTGCTGGATGAGCGTCGGGACAACCTGATCGCGGCGGTGCTGGGTGACGAGCGTCTGTTCGGTCTGGCGGTGCTGGACATCACCAGCGGCAATTTCACCGTACTGGAAATCAAAGGCTGGGAGAACCTGCTGGCGGAACTGGAGCGGGTCAATCCGGTGGAACTGATGATCCCGGATGACTGGCCAAAGGATCTGCCGGCGGAAAAGCGTCGTGGGGTTCGTCGTCGTGCACCGTGGGATTTCGAGCGTGACACGGCGCTGAAAAGTCTCTGCCAACAATTCTCGACCCAAGACCTTAAAGGCTTCGGCTGCGAGAATCTGACCCTGGCCATCGGCGCCGCCGGTTGCCTGCTCAGCTACGCCAAGGAAACCCAGCGCACTGCCCTGCCGCACTTGCGCAGCCTGCGCCATGAACGCCTGGACGACACCGTGGTGCTGGATGGCGCGAGCCGTCGCAACCTGGAACTCGATACCAACCTGGCGGGCGGCCGCGAGAACACTCTGCAATCGGTGGTCGATCGCTGCCAGACCGCCATGGGCAGCCGCTTGCTGACCCGCTGGTTGAACCGTCCGCTGCGAGACTTGACCGTATTGCTGGCGCGTCAGTCCTCGATCACTTGCCTGCTCGATGCCTACCGTTTCGAAAAGCTGCAACCGCAGCTCAAGGAAATCGGCGACATTGAGCGGATTCTGGCGCGGATCGGTTTGCGTAATGCTCGCCCTCGCGACCTGGCCCGTCTGCGCGACGCCCTGGGCGCACTGCCCGAGCTGCAAGTGGCAATGACCGAGCTCGAAGCCCCGCACATCATTCAACTGGCCGCGACCACCAGCACCTATCCGGAACTGGCGGCGCTGCTGGAAAAAGCCATTATCGACAACCCGCCGGCGGTCATCCGTGACGGCGGTGTGTTGAAAACCGGTTACGACGCCGAGCTCGACGACCTGCAATCGCTCAGCGAAAACGCCGGGCAGTTCCTGATTGATCTGGAAGCTCGCGAGAAGGCGCGCACCGGTCTGTCGCACCTGAAGGTCGGCTACAACCGCATCCACGGTTACTTCATCGAGTTGCCAAGCAAACAGGCCGAGTCGGCGCCGGCGGACTACATCCGTCGCCAGACGCTCAAAGGTGCCGAGCGCTTTATCACGCCGGAATTGAAGGCGTTCGAAGACAAGGCGCTGTCTGCCAAGAGCCGCGCTCTGGCTCGCGAAAAGATGCTCTACGAAGCGCTTCTCGAAGACCTGATTTCGCAACTGCCTCCCTTGCAAGACACCGCCGCGGCACTGGCCGAACTGGACGTATTGAGCAACCTTGCCGAACGCGCACTGAACCTTGATCTGAACTGCCCGCGCTTCGTCAGTGAGCCGTGCATGCGCATCAGCCAGGGTCGTCACCCGGTGGTCGAGCAAGTGCTGAGCACGCCGTTCGTGGCCAACGACCTGAGCCTGGACGACAACACGCGCATGCTGGTGATCACCGGCCCGAACATGGGCGGTAAATCCACCTACATGCGTCAGACCGCGCTAATCGTATTGCTGGCGCATATCGGCAGTTTCGTACCGGCCGCCAGTTGCGAGTTGTCCCTGGTAGACCGGATCTTCACCCGGATCGGTTCCAGCGATGACCTGGCCGGTGGCCGATCGACCTTCATGGTCGAGATGAGCGAGACCGCAAACATCCTGCACAACGCCACCGAACGCAGCCTGGTGCTGATGGACGAAGTCGGTCGCGGCACCAGCACCTTCGACGGTCTGTCCCTGGCCTGGGCGGCGGCCGAGCGTTTGGCGCATCTGCGCGCCTACACGCTGTTCGCCACTCACTACTTCGAATTGACCGTGTTGCCGGAAGCCCAGCCGTTAGTGGCCAACGTGCACCTCAACGCCACCGAGCACAACGAACGCATCGTGTTCCTGCACCACGTGCTGCCTGGCCCTGCCAGCCAGAGCTACGGCCTGGCGGTTGCGCAGCTGGCCGGTGTGCCAAGCGAAGTGATCGTGCGTGCTCGCGAGCACCTGGGTCGCCTGGAAGCCACCGCCCTGCCGCACGAAGTGCCCAAGGCTACCAAAGGCAAACCGGCCGCGCCGCAGCAGAGCGACATGTTCGCCAGCCTGCCGCATCCGGTGCTGGATGAATTGGCCAAACTGGATCTGGACGACATGAGTCCGCGTCGCGCGCTAGAAATGCTCTATACACTAAAGACACGGATCTAACGCACTTGCCTGCAAGCTGTTAGAATCTCGCGCGGTTTGGGATGCTGCTGGCTAATAGCCTGGCCAGCAGACTATCGCTCCCGAACCTGGCGACCCCAACGTGAAGGGGCTCCGCTGCCGCCGCCTGAGGAGAAAATTAGAAATGACCTTCGTCGTCACCGACAACTGCATCAAGTGCAAGTACACCGACTGCGTAGAAGTCTGTCCGGTGGACTGCTTTTACGAAGGCCCGAACTTCCTGGTGATTCACCCGGATGAGTGCATCGACTGCGCACTGTGCGAACCAGAATGCCCGGCCGTGGCCATCTTCTCCGAAGATGAAGTCCCGGAAGACATGCAAGAGTTCATTCAGCTGAACGTTGAACTGGCCGAAATCTGGCCCAACATCACTGAAAAGAAAGAATCGTTGCCAGACGCTGAAGAGTGGGATGGCAAGAAAGGCAAGATCAAAGACCTCGAACGCTGATTACCCCGCGTTCCCGAAAAGGCCCCTTGTGGGCCTTTTTGCTTTTCCGGGAACCCCTCTAAAAAGATCAAAAGATCGCAGCCCTCGGCAGCTCCTACGCGCCTGTGGGCGCTGCCGAGGGCTGCGATCTTTTGACTTTTCTGCAGGCAAAAAAAAAGGGGCGGTTTGACCCGCCCACATTTTTTCCCTATTCCCTGTGTTCCTTTTCATCATCCTGATGAACCGCATCCTGCGATGTCCTTTCCCCTCTTCCTTGAAGGGCGTGTCTATCCGTCGACACAACCCAGATACTAGAGAATTCCCCGGTAGGAGCAACCGCACTTCCCTGGCGAAACGCTCTGTCATATGCACTTCACAAAACAAAATATCTATATAAGTCAGCCGGTTAGCATGACGTCGTTTTGAAAATGGCCAACTACCAACCTGTAAAAATAACGAACACTTACGAAAGAGTAAGCAAAGTCTTACATCGCAATACTACGAACCCGAGATTTCTCCCAGGCAACAAAAAGCCCCGAACCAGTCGGGGCTTTTTGGTGCCATTGCGTGAATGCCTTATTGAAACAGCGACTCACTCGACAGGCCGTTCTTCTCGAGAATTTCTCGAAGGCGTTTGAGCCCTTCCACCTGGATTTGCCTGACCCGCTCCCGGGTAAGGCCGATCTCCAGGCCTACATCTTCAAGCGTGCTGCTCTCGTGACCGCGCAGGCCGAAGCGGCGTATGACCACCTCGCGTTGCTTGTCGGTGAGCTCCGAGAGCCACTGATCGATGCTCTGAGACAGGTCATCGTCCTGTAGCAGTTCGCACGGATCGGTTGGACGATCGTCAGTAAGGGTGTCCAGCAGGGTTTTATCCGAATCCGGACCCAGCGAGACGTCGACCGAAGAAACCCGCTCGTTCAGGCCTAGCATGCGCTTGACCTCGCCTACCGGTTTTTCCAGCAGGTTGGCGATCTCTTCGGGTGAAGGTTCGTGATCGAGCTTTTGCGTCAGCTCCCGTGCGGCCCGGAGGTACACGTTGAGCTCTTTGACCACATGGATCGGCAACCGGATGGTCCGGGTCTGATTCATGATCGCGCGCTCGATGGTCTGACGAATCCACCAAGTTGCGTAGGTCGAAAAGCGGAAGCCGCGCTCAGGGTCGAACTTTTCCACTGCCCGGATCAGGCCGAGGTTGCCCTCTTCGATCAGGTCCAGCAGCGACAAGCCACGATTGACGTAACGCCGGGCGATTTTCACCACCAGCCGCAAGTTACTTTCGATCATGCGCTTGCGCCCGGCCGGATCGCCACTTTGCGACAGGCGCGCAAAATGAACTTCTTCTTCCGGGGAGAGCAGCGGGGAAAAGCCGATTTCATTGAGGTACAGCTGCGTGGCATCGAGTGCCCGCGTGTAGTCGATGTACTTGTGTTGCTTTAACGAAGCGGAGTGTTTGGATTTGGCGCGAACGGAAGGCGGTGCAGCCCCTTCATCATTCGACATCGAATCCGTAGCGATGCCGGTCTCCATAAGGAGAACCTCATCGTCGATGTCAAACTCCGGCACTTCTTTACTGAGAGCCATTGTTATAGTCCTTTGGTGAGTTCGACCTCAAGCTCAAGCGGCGCCTTTATCCTTGGCAACGCTGGAGCCTGTTCCCTCTACGTGACGGAACAGGCTGGCAACAAATCAACGACGTGGCAGGAATTGCAGCGGATCTACAGGCTTACCTTGTCGGCGAATCTCAAAATGCAGTTTCACCCGGTCTGTACCCGTTGACCCCATTTCGGCAATTGTCTGTCCGACTTTGACCTGCTGCCCCTCCCGAACCAACAGCCTGCGGTTATGTCCGTAGGCACTGACGTAGGTATCGCTGTGTTTGATGATGACTAATTCGCCGTAGCCCCTTAAGCCACTCCCGGCGTATACCACCGTCCCATCAGACGCAGCTAAAACAGGCTGTCCCAAATCCCCGGCGATATCAATTCCTTTATTCAAACTACCGTTTGAAGAGAATTTTCCAATTAATATGCCATTAGAAGGCCATCCCCAGCCGGTCGGGGCCGGGCCTGCTGGAGGCAGTGGCGCGGGTGCTGACTTGTTGGCGACGGACGGTGCAACCACCGCTGTAGTCGTGGTTGCGCCATTCGGCTGGCGTCGAATTACCGTGGTTTTCAACGACGATGAAGGCGTTGAATCCGACGCGCTGGCCACTGCCGTTGGCGTTGAACCGGTACGACCATCAAAGCGAATTGTCTGACCCGGATGGATCGTGTACGGCGTAGGAATATTGTTCCGAGCGGCGAGGGCTTTGTAGTCCCAGCCGTAGCGAAAGGCGATCGAGAACAGGGTGTCTTTAGGTCGAACGACGTATTGACCCGTCGTCACTGCCGGACGCTGGGCGACCGCATTGTTGCGGTCCACTACGCCCACGGTGCTCGACTTGGTGCTGGAGCAACCGACCAGCAACGTGCTCAAGACAAGGCCAGTCACCAGGCGCTGAAAGCTTGTTGTACTCATACGCTGCGCAATGACTGTGAGACTCACCCGCCGCTCCCTTTGTGGTGGCTGAAAAATGTGGTTTGCCGTGATCCGGCACGAAATGTCGCAAGTATAACGGGCCGTACAGGCTTTACCTTTAATGAAGCGAAATCGCTTCTCGCACACGTTTGCTGCCTGACGATAAAACCCGTTTAACTGATCGATGCCGCTGTAAGACCCAGGCAATCGAAGAGAATTCAGCGCGCGAAAACAAATGCTCAGGCCAGTGGCCCGTTGAGCAGTGGAACGAAGCGCACCGCCCCCAGAACGCGCCGGGAAAAGCCCTGTTCTTCACGGATGATCAGCATCAATTGCTGGACCTCACCGGAGCCGACCGGGATCACCAGACGCCCGCCCGGTGCCAACTGATCGAGCAGTGCCTGGGGCACGTCGGTGGCAACGGCGGTGACGATAATGCCGTTATACGGCGCCAGTGCCGGCCAGCCTTCCCAGCCATCGCCCCAGCGGAACACCACGTTGCGCAGGTTCAGTTCGACCAGGCGTTCCTTGGCCCGATCTTGCAACACCTTGATGCGCTCTACGGAAAACACCCGCTCTACCAGTTGCGACAACACGGCGGTCTGGTAGCCCGAGCCAGTACCGATCTCCATCACCTTGTCCAACGGACCCGCCTCCAGCAGCAACTCGCTCATGCGGGCCACCATATAAGGCTGGGAGATGGTCTGGTTGTTGCCGATCGGCAGCGCGGTATCTTCGTAGGCCCGGTGCGCCAGCGCCTCGTCGACAAACAGGTGACGCGGTGTACGGCGGATCACTTCCAACACCTTGGCGTTGGAAATCCCCTCTTCATACAGTCGCTGAATAAGCCGCTCGCGGGTTCGCTGAGAGGTCATGCCGATGCCGCGACGCAGCATATCGTCTTGTTCACGAGACATTAACGCAGCCCCTCCAGCCAGCCATCGAGACTTCTGAAGGCATCATTGAAGGTGCGATCCAGTTGTAGTGGAGTGATTGAGACATAACCCTGCATCACCGCATGGAAGTCAGTACCCGGGCCGCCATCCTCGGCATCCCCTGCGGCCGCAATCCAGTAGCCGGACTTGCCGCGCGGATCGACGACTTTCATCGGCGCCGCAGCGCGGGCGCGATGCCCGAGGCGGGTCAACTGAATGCCGCGGATGTGGTCCAGCGGCAGGTTGGGAATGTTCACGTTCAGCACCGTGCGCGGTGGCAGCTGGAGGTCAGCATGGGCTTCGACCAGTTTGCGCGCAAAGTAGGCGGCTGTGGGAAGGTTCTCTACTTGGCGTGAGACCAACGAAAAGGCAAACGAAGGACGCTCCAGGAAGCGACCTTCAAGGGCCGCCGCCACGGTGCCGGAATACAACACATCGTCCCCCAGGTTCGCGCCCAGGTTGATACCGGAAACCACCATGTCCGGCTGGCGCTCCAGCAAGCCGTTAAGGCCCAAGTGCACGCAATCGGTGGGTGTGCCATTGAGGCTGATAAAGCCGTTGGCCAGGGTTTGCGGGTGCAACGGACGGTCGAGCGTCAGCGAACTGCTGGCGCCGCTCTTGTCCTGGTCCGGGGCGATAACCACGCACTCGGTGTAATCCGCCAGCGCAGCATAAAGCGCGGCGAGACCGGGTGCGGTTACCCCATCGTCGTTAGAAATCAGAATACGCATGGGCTGTCCGTCTGCCCCACCGGCACCAGATCGACGAGTTCGCGCACCAATACGGTGGCGAAGCATCCGGCCGGGAGGACGAATTCCAGTTGCAGAATGTCAGGCTCGGGATAATGCCACGTCAACCCACCAATGGGCAGCCGCAGGATGCGACGTTCGTGGCTCATTCCGGCGTTAATCAACCAATCGCGCAAGTCTGCTTCGCGGCTGGCGATTTCCTGCTCCAGTTCATGGACAGCGCCCGTCGCTGGCGAGTCACCTTCGCCCCATTGCGGGCCGGTCGGATGCAGGTCGAGAATCGCCAGACGCGGGTCGCTGCACTCCGCTTCACCGGCCGGAAAAAAGCTGCGACTGTCGGTGAAGGCCAGCAGATCACCCACCTGGGCACGCTGCCAGGTGCCATCGGCCACACGCGCCGCCAGCACTTGGTTGAACAGAAAACTGCGAGCGGTGGAGAGCAGGCGCGAACGCACATTGCGCTGCTCCGGCAACGCTTTACGCGCGGCCCAGGCACGGGCATCGACGACGTTGCCGCCGTCAAAGCCAAAACGCTGGGCGCCGAAATAATTGGGAATGCCTTGTTGGGCGATCAATTGCAGACGTTCTTCGATCGCCGCCTTGTCGCCGGCAAACTGGGTCAGGCGCAAGGTGAAGCCATTGGCCGAGTGGGCACCGCGTTGCAGCTTGCGTTTGTGCCGGCCGGTCTTGAGGATTTTCAACGTGTCGTTTTCGGCCGCCGACAGATCAGGATCGGCCTTACCCGGCAGTTGCACGCTGAACCACTGGCGGGTCAGCGCCTGACGGTCCTTGAGGCCCGCATAGCTGACGGTGCGCAACGGCACGCCGGCAGCCTTGGCGATCCGGCGTGCCGCTTCTTCGGTGTTCAAACCGCGCTTTTCCACCCAGATCCACAGGTGCTCGCCGTCACCGCTGAGCGGGATATTGAGTACTTCGTCGACCTGGAAATCTTCCGCCGTAGCTTTCAGTACCGCAGTGCCGAGGGCTTCACCATAGGCTCGCGGGCCGAGCAGTTGCGACTCGTTCATGCGCGCAGCAACAAAGCAACGGAATGCACGGCAATGCCTTCTTCGCGACCGACAAAGCCAAGCTTCTCGGTGGTGGTAGCTTTCACGTTCACTTGATCCAACTCAACTTGAAGATCCGCGGCAATCAGCGCGCGCATCGATTCGATATGCGGGGCCATTTTCGGCGCCTGGGCAACGATGGTGTTATCGACGTTGCCGACTTTCCAGCCTTTGGCGTGGATCAGTGCGACGACGTGACGCAACAGCACACGGCTGTCGGCGCCCTTGAATGTCGGGTCGGTGTCCGGGAAGTGCTTGCCGATATCACCCAGCGCAGCCGCGCCGAGCAAGGCATCGCTCAAGGCGTGCAGCAGGACGTCACCGTCGGAGTGAGCGAGCAGCCCGAAGCCGTGTGCAATGCGCACGCCGCCCAGAGTAATGAAATCGCCTTCAGCGAAACGGTGCACATCATAGCCGTGGCCAATACGCATAAAAAAACGCCCCGATTTTTGTCAGGGCGTGATTCTACCTGCATTAGGCGCTTAGGGCGCGCGCGTGATGCTGTAAGTGATCGCCTATAAAGCTGGCGATGAAGAAATAGCTGTGGTCGTAGCCCGGTTGCAGGCGCAACGTCAGCGGATGACCGGCCAGTTTGGCTGCCTGTTGCAGGGCTTCAGGCTTGAGTTGAGTGGCGAGGAAATCGTCGAGATCACCTTGATCGACCAGCAGCGGCAACTGCTCATCGGCTTCAGCGATCAGAGCGCAAGCATCCCATTCGCGCCACTTCGAACGGTCCTCGCCCAGGTAACGGGAAAAGGCCTTCTGACCCCACGGGCAATCCATCGGGTTGTTGATCGGCGAAAACGCCGACACCGACTGATAACGCCCCGAATTGCGCAACGCACAGACCAGCGCCCCGTGACCACCCATGGAATGACCGCTGATGCCGCGCTTATCCGATGCAGGGAAATGCGCTTCGACCAATGCCGGCAATTCCTGCACGACATAGTCATGCATCCGATAGTGCCGCGACCACGGTTCCTGCGTGGCATTCAGATAAAACCCGGCGCCGAGCCCAAAGTCCCAGGCGCCATCCGGATCGGCCGGCACATCAGCACCGCGCGGACTGGTGTCCGGTGCAACGATGATCAGCCCCAGCTCGGCGGCCATGCGCATGGCGCCGGCCTTTTGCATGAAGTTCTCGTCGGTGCAGGTCAGGCCGGACAGCCAATACAGCACCGGCAATTTGCCGCCCTGCTCCGCTTGCGGCGGCAGGTACACGGCGAACACCATGTCGCAGCCAAGCACTTCGGAGCGATGCCGGTAGCGTTTGTGCCAGCCGCCGAAGCTTTTCTGGCAGGAGATATTTTCCAGGCTCATGACCGACCTCAGAAATGGATGACGGAACGGATGCTCTTGCCTTCATGCATCAGGTCAAACGCCTTGTTGATATCTTCCAGGCCCATGGTGTGGGTGATGAAGGTATCCAGCGGGATTTCGCCGGTTTCGGCCATTTCAACGTAGCTCGGCAATTCGGTACGACCACGCACGCCGCCAAATGCCGAACCGCGCCAGACGCGACCGGTCACCAACTGGAACGGACGGGTCGAGATTTCCTGGCCGGCACCAGCCACGCCAATAATCACCGACTCGCCCCAACCCTTGTGGCAGCACTCAAGGGCTGCACGCATCAATTGCACGTTGCCGATGCACTCGAAGGAAAAGTCGACGCCGCCATCGGTCATGTCGACGATGACTTCCTGGATCGGACGGTCGAAATCTTTCGGGTTCACACAATCGGTTGCACCCAGTTGCTTGGCGATCTCGAACTTGGCCGGGTTGATGTCGATGGCAATGATCCGCGCAGCCTTGGCTTTGACCGCACCAATCACCGCCGACAAACCGATACCGCCGAGGCCGAAGATGGCGACGGTGTCACCGGGTTTTACCTTGGCAGTATTGAGCACCGCGCCGATGCCGGTGGTGACACCGCAGCCGAGCAGGCAGACTTTTTCCAGTGGCGCTTCTTTCGCAATCTTGGCGACGGAGATTTCCGGCAGCACGGTGTATTCGGAAAAGGTCGACGTCCCCATGTAGTGGAAAATCGGCTGGCCTTTGTAGGAAAAGCGCGAAGTGCCATCTGGCATCAGGCCTTTGCCTTGGGTGGCACGAATGGCCTGGCAAAGGTTGGTTTTGCCCGACAGGCAGAATTTGCACTGGCGGCATTCCGGGGTGTACAGCGGGATCACATGATCACCGACAGCCACCGAGGTCACGCCTTCGCCGATGGCTTCAACGATGGCGCCACCTTCGTGACCGAGGATTGACGGGAAGATGCCTTCCGGATCGGCGCCGGACAAGGTGTAAGCGTCGGTGTGGCAAACACCGGAAGCCACGACACGCAGCAGGACTTCACCGGCCTTCGGCATGGCGACATCGACTTCAACGATCTCGAGGGGTTTCTTGGCCTCGAAGGCAACGGCGGCGCGCGACTTGATCATGCTGACTCTCCAGTGAATAAAAACGAGACAAGGAGTGTAATACACCGCCGTACGATGAATAATCGGGACAAATGCAAAATATTATTGCCATACAGGGATAATCCTTGATGTCGGAAAATCGCTGGGAAGGGATCGACGAGTTTGTCGCCGTCGCCGAGTGCAGCCAATTCACTGCCGCTGCCGAGCGTCTTGGAGTTTCTTCCTCCCATGTCAGTCGACAAATCGTACGCCTGGAAGAACGCCTTCAGACGCGCCTGCTATATCGCAGCACCCGCCGGGTCACGCTGACCGAGGCAGGGCAAACGTTTCTGCAACACTGCCAGCGTTTACAGGATGGCCGCGAAGAAGCCTTGCGCGCGGTCGGCGACCTGACCAGCGAACCCAAGGGCATGCTGCGCATGACCTGCGCCGTGGCTTACGGCGAGCGCTTTATCGTGCCGCTGGTAACCCGGTTCATGGGGCTTTACCCGCAACTGCGGATCGACATTGAACTGAGCAATCGCCAACTCGATCTGGTGCACGAAGGCCTGGACCTGGCGATCCGCCTCGGTCGCTTGCAGGACTCACGACTGGTGGCGACACGCCTGGCACCGCGGCGCATGTACCTGTGCGCATCACCGTCCTACCTGGAACGGTATGGTCGCCCACACAGTTTGTCGGAATTGAGTCGGCATAACTGCCTCATCGGCAGTTCAGACCTGTGGCAACTGGAACAGAACGGGCGGGAATTTTCCCAGCGGGTGCAGGGAAACTGGCGTTGCAACAGTGGACAAGCGGTACTGGATGCGGCGCTACAAGGGGTGGGGTTGTGTCAGTTGCCGGACTATTACGTGCTGGAGCATTTGCACAACGGCGCGTTGATTTCGTTGCTGGAGGCGCATCAACCGCCGAATACGGCGGTGTGGGCGCTTTATCCACAGCAACGGCATCTGTCGCCGAAGGTGCGCAAGTTGGTGGATTTCTTGAAGGAAGGATTGGCTGAGCGGCCGGAGTATCGGGTTTGATGGTTTGAAGATCAAAAGATCGCAGCCTCGTTGCACTCGACAGTTCCTACAAGTGCCGTACGGTGAACGCGGACAATGTAGGAGCTGTCGAGTGCAACGAGGCTGCGATCTTTTAGCGCCGGTTAGCCCAACGCTGGCGCAACCATTCCAGGTCTTCGGGGCGGGTGACCTTCAGATTATCGGAGCGCCCTTCGATCAAGCGTGGCGCCATACCTGACCACTCCATCGCCGACGCTTCATCGGTAATCACAGCGTCCGCAACCAGACTGTCCGCCAAGGCTCGATGCAACGCCCCCAGGCGAAACATCTGCGGCGTAAAGGCTTGCCAGATCACGCTACGATCCACGGTTTCAACAACACGACCGTGCTTATCAACCCGCTTCAAGGTATCGCGCGCCGGCACCGCCAGCAGTCCGCCGACCGGGTCATCCGCCAGTTCACTCAATAACTTATCGAGATCGTCCCGGGACAGATTCGGTCGTGCGGCATCATGCACCAACACCCAATCCTCATCATCAGCGCCCAACGCGTGCAAATGCAGCAACGCATTAAGCACCGATCCGGAACGCTCCGCGCCGCCCTCGACCCGCTGAATGCGAGGGTCGGAGGCACATGCCAGGTTCGGCCAATAAGGATCATCAATCGCAAGACTGACCACCAACCCCTTCAGGGCAGGATGATCAAGGAAACAGCCGAGGCTGTGTTCGAGAATAGTGCGCCCGCCCAGTTGCAAGTATTGCTTGGGACGGTCCGCGGCCATACGGGCACCGACGCCCGCGGCAGGAATTACGGCCCAGAAGGCCGGTAACGACTGGATCATTGAGCCAACTGGTAAAGGGTTTCACCGTCCTTGACCATACCCAACTCATGACGAGCCCGCTCTTCAACGGTCTCCATGCCTTTTTTCAGCTCACTGACTTCAGCGTCCATCACCCGATTGCGCTCGAGTAAACCTTCGTTCTCGGCGTGTTGATCCGCAATCTGCTGAGTCAGCTCGGCCACTTGCGCCAGACTGCCATTTCCCACCCACAGGCGGTACTGCAGGCCAGCCAGCAGCAGGAGCAAGACGAGGAACAACCAATTGGGACTGCGCATCGAATATCAGGTATCCAGTGAAAAAAGACAGCCATGCCAAAACTATGAAGCTTCTGATAGCACGAAGCCTGGAAGACCCAGGCTTGTGCTCTTAAGGCATCAGATTAGTGGCAAAAACGTCGCTGTCGCGATTTTTTCGACACAATCCGCTGTCTTTTTAACATCTAACGATCAGCCGCGAAACTCGCTGCGACCGTTGTACTTGGCTTTGCCGTTCAACTGCTCTTCGATACGCAGCAGTTGGTTGTACTTGGAAACGCGATCGGAACGGCACAGGGAGCCGGTCTTGATCTGGCCAGCCGCGGTGCCCACTGCCAGGTCGGCAATGGTCGAATCTTCGGTTTCGCCGGAGCGGTGCGAGATCACGGCGGTGTAACCAGCGGCCTTGGCCATCTGGATGGCTTCCAGGGTTTCGGTCAGGGTGCCGATCTGGTTGAACTTGATCAGGATCGAGTTGGCGATCTTTTTATCGATGCCTTCTTTCAGGATCTTGGTGTTGGTCACGAACAGGTCGTCGCCCACCAGTTGGATTTTCTCGCCGATCTTGTCGGTGAGGACTTTCCAGCCAGCCCAGTCGGACTCGTCCAGGCCATCTTCGATGGAGATGATCGGGTAACGCTCGGTCAGGCCTTTGAGGTAGTCAGCAAAACCTTCCGAGGTGAACACATGGCCTTCGCCGGACAGATTGTATTTACCGTCTTCGTAGAATTCGCTGGCTGCGCAGTCCAGTGCCAGGGTCACGTCGGTGCCCAGTTTGTAACCGGCGTTGGCCACGGCTTCGGAGATCACTTTCAAAGCGTCTTCGTTGGAGGCCAGGTTTGGTGCGAAACCACCTTCGTCACCGACCGCAGTGCTCAGGCCACGGGCCTTCAGCACAGCTTTGAGGTGATGGAAAATCTCGGTACCCATGCGCAGGCCTTCCGAGAAAGACTTGGCGCCAACCGGCTGAACCATGAATTCCTGGATGTCGACGTTGTTATCGGCGTGCTCGCCACCGTTGATGATGTTCATCATCGGAACCGGCATCGAGTAAACACCCGGGGTGCCGTTCAGGTTGGCGATGTGAGCGTACAGCGGCAGGTCCTGGTCCTGTGCTGCTGCCTTGGCCGCAGCCAGGGAAACGGCGAGGATCGCGTTGGCGCCCAGGGAACCTTTGTTTTCAGTACCGTCGAGCTTGATCATCGCGTGATCGAGGGCTTTCTGGTCGCTTGGGTCTTTACCCAACAGCAGGTCGCGAATCGGACCGTTGATGTTGGCTACGGCTTTGAGTACGCCCTTGCCCAGGTAACGGCTTTTGTCGCCATCACGCAGCTCGAGTGCTTCACGCGAGCCAGTGGAAGCACCGGACGGCGCGCAAGCGCTACCGATGATGCCGTTATCGAGAAGCACGTCCGCTTCGACGGTGGGATTGCCACGGGAGTCGAGAACTTCACGACCTTTGATGTCGACGATTTTTGCCATTGTTGTAAACACTCCAAAGTTGACGAAAACGACGCAGCTAGAGGAAATCTTTTACCGTCGGCAAGTGATGTGCAGCGGGCAGGCTTGCGGACGATAAGGCTCAGGCCCGCGGGCCTGAACATTAAATCGTGCGGTACTTTACCGGAGAAATGAGGTTTACGCGGTTTCTACCGTCGGAAAACTCTTAACCAGTTCGTCCAAAGCTTTGAGCTGGGCCAGGAATGGCTCCAGTTTGTCCAGACGCAAGGCGCAAGGGCCGTCGCATTTGGCGTTGTCCGGGTCCGGGTGGGCTTCGAGGAACAGACCCGCCAACGACTGGCTCATGCCAGCCTTGGCCAGATCAGTGACCTGGGCGCGACGACCGCCAGCGGAATCGGAGCGACCGCCGGGCATTTGCAGCGCGTGAGTCACGTCGAAGAACACCGGGTATTCGAACTGCTTCATGATGCCGAAGCCGAGCATGTCGACGACCAGGTTGTTGTAGCCGAAGCTCGAACCGCGTTCGCAGAGGATCAACTGATCGTTACCCGCTTCCACGCACTTGCTCAGGATGTGTTTCATCTCGTGCGGTGCGAGGAACTGGGCTTTCTTGATGTTGATCACCGCGCCGGTCTTGGCCATCGCGACCACGAGGTCGGTCTGGCGCGACAGGAAGGCCGGCAGTTGGATGATGTCGCAGACTTCAGCGACGACCGCGGCCTGTTCAGGCTCGTGGACGTCGGTGATGATCGGCACGCCGAAGGCTTGCTTGATGTCCTGGAAGATCCGCATGCCCTCTTCCAGGCCGGGGCCACGGTAAGAGGTCACGGAGGAACGGTTAGCCTTGTCGAAACTGGCCTTGAACACGTAAGGGATACCGAGTTTCTCGGTGACCTTGACGTACTCTTCGCAGACCTGCATCGCCATGTCGCGGCTTTCCAGCACGTTCATGCCACCGAAAAGCACCATCGGCTTGTCGTTGGCAATCTCGATATCGCCTACACGGATGATCTTCTGCGCCATTGGTTTCACGCCTTCTTCTGGTGTTGAGTCAATGCTGCTTTGACGAAGCCGGTGAACAACGGGTGACCGTCGCGCGGTGTCGAGGTGAACTCAGGGTGGAATTGGCAAGCGACGAACCAAGGATGATCCGGTGCTTCAACCACTTCGACCAGCGCGCCATCACCGGAACGACCGGAGATTTTCAGGCCGGCTGCCATGATTTGCGGCAGCAGGTTGTTGTTCACTTCGTAGCGATGACGGTGACGCTCGACGATCACATCTTTGGCGTAGCAATCGTGAACCAGAGAACCCGGCTCCAGCAGGCAATCCTGTGCGCCAAGGCGCATGGTGCCGCCCAGGTCGGACGTTTCGGTACGGGTTTCGACGGCGCCGGTGGCATCTTCCCACTCGGTGATCAAACCCACGACCGGGTGACCGCTTGCACGATCAAACTCGGTGGAGTTGGCGTCTTTCCAGCCCAGCACGTTACGAGCGAACTCGATCACGGCCACTTGCATGCCCAGGCAGATGCCCAGGTACGGAACCTTGTTTTCACGAGCGTATTGAACGGCGGTGATCTTGCCTTCCACGCCGCGCAGACCGAAGCCGCCCGGTACGAGGATCGCGTCGACACCTTCCAGCAGCGCGGTGCCCTGGTTTTCGATGTCTTCGGAATCGATGTAGCGCAGGTTGACCTTGGTGCGGTTGCTGATACCGGCGTGACTCATCGCTTCGATCAGCGACTTGTAGGCGTCCAGCAGTTCCATGTACTTGCCGACCATGGCGATGGTGACTTCGTGCTCAGGGTTGAGCTTGGCGTCGACCACGGCTTCCCACTCGGACAGATCGGCGCCGCCACATTGCAGGCCAAAACGCTCGACGACGAAATCATCCAGGCCCTGGGAATGCAGGATGCCCGGGATCTTGTAGATGGTGTCGGCATCTTCCAGCGCGATCACCGCGCGTTCTTCAACGTTGGTGAACTGGGCGATCTTGCGACGCGACGAGATGTCGATCGGGTGATCGGAGCGGCATACCAGCACGTCAGGCTGCAGGCCGATGGAACGCAGTTCCTTGACCGAGTGCTGAGTTGGCTTGGTTTTGGTTTCGCCGGCAGTGGCGATGTATGGCACCAACGTCAGGTGCATCAGCATCGCGCGCTTGGCGCCGACTTCGAAACGCAATTGACGGATCGCTTCGAGGAACGGTTGCGACTCGATGTCACCCACGGTGCCACCGATTTCGACCATGGCCACGTCGGCATCGCCGGCGCCCTTGATGATCCGGCGCTTGATTTCGTCGGTGATGTGCGGGATCACCTGGATGGTGGCGCCCAGGTAATCACCACGGCGCTCTTTGCGCAGGACGTGTTCGTAGACACGGCCGGTGGTGAAGTTGTTGTTCTGGGTCATGGTCGTGCGGATGAACCGCTCGTAGTGGCCCAGGTCCAGGTCGGTCTCGGCGCCGTCGTGGGTGACGAACACTTCACCGTGCTGGAACGGGCTCATGGTGCCCGGGTCAACGTTGATGTACGGGTCCAGCTTCAGCATGGTGACCTTAAGTCCCCGCGCCTCCAGGATGGCCGCCAATGAAGCCGAGGCAATGCCTTTCCCCAATGAAGAAACAACACCGCCCGTGACGAATATGTAGCGCGTCATGAAAAACCCTAGAAGTCTGCGTTAAAGCGGTCCGAGCCGCCGGGGAAAGCGAAGGAAGGCCGAAGCCCCCGATCACCTGCATTAATCACAGTGCATCTTTCAAAAAAACCGCCGCGTTGGGACAGACCGGGAGATGAAACACCGGTGCGTTGCTCGCTACACATTTTTTGGAATCGCCCAGCAAAGACTGCTTGGTAATCGGCAACTCCTGCAATTCAGGCGAATCCACAGAAGTTGTATCAAGAAGGGAGCGTAGTCTACCGGAAAGCCCCTTTCAGCTCAAACCTTGATCTTCGCTTGGCGGCTGCCAATGTAAATTCCAGCCGTCCTGTGTCGTGCCGTTCAGCCCCCGCAGCCCCGCCACCGCCAGCAATTGCTCGCCGCGATAGAGCAGCGGCAATCTGCCACGGGCAAATGACGGTACGCCACTTTCATTAAGCAAACGCTTCAGGTCGCGGTGACCGCGCTCAGGCAAATTCATGATTTCACCGCCTAAACGATAGCGGATACGCAACGGACCGTCGGGGATTTGGCCCGTCAGTGTGAGCAGGCCATTATCGAGCAACGCCAGCGGCAACGTGGGGTCCGCCCAGCGTCCAGCCTCTGGTGGCGTGCGCAACCAGGCGCCGGACAACCACCAGATACGCCCTCCCGCACGGCGCAATTCACCGTCCGCCAGCCGCCAGACTGGACGGGCATCGCCAGTAGCATCGCGAAGATCTTGCCAACCCGACCAATGGTCGCTGTCCGGCAGTCGAGTCCGGGTCGCCAACCAGTGACTCAAGGCATTACGTTGGCGAGCGGCGGACAGTTTTCCCAGCGAGGACAATTCCAGGGACGGCACTCCCAACCAATCGAAATCACTGCGACTGCCCGCCTCGCCCAGATCAATCTGCGCCAACTCATCCAGCAAGCCTTGGGCTTCGCGTAGATGCGCCGCACTTCGGGCCATAGTCGCTTGCGCTTGCGGCCAACGCTCGGTCAACACCGGGAATACCTGATGCCGCAGGTAATTGCGCGAAAACTGTCGATCCTGATTCGAAGGATCTTCGATCCAGCTCAATTGATGCGCGGCGGCATACGCCTCAAGTTCCGCGCGGGTGACATCCAGCAGCGGCCGCAGCAAGTGCCCCCGCCCCAATGCACGCTCACTCGGCATCCCCGACAACCCCCGCACCCCAGCCCCGCGCAACAGTCGAAACAGCAGGGTTTCTGCCTGGTCGTCACGATGCTGGGCAGTCAACAGCACTTCATTGGCTTGAGTGGCCTTGATGAAGGCGCCATAACGCGCATCCCGGGCGGCACGTTCAAGGCTGGCACCTGACTGAACCTGGACGTGAACAACCTCTAGTGGCACACCCAGCGCATCACAGACCGACTGACAATGAGCTGGCCACGCATCAGCCGCAGGCTGGAGACCGTGATGAATATGGATGGCGCTGAGCGTCGGCAGGGATTGGGTTTTTGCGAGGTGTGCAAGAAGGTGCAGCAGGACGGTGGAGTCGAGGCCGCCGGAGAAGGCGATGCGCCAGGTTGTCGCGGTGCGCCAAGGCTTAAGGTTCAGCAGAAGCCTAGCAGGCAGATCAATCATGGACTGGCTCATATCGATCACTTCACACAAAACAAATGTGGGAGCGGGCTTGCTCGCGAAGGCTGCCTAACATTCAACACACAAGTTGAATGTTATACCGCTTTCGCGAGCAAGCCCGCTCCCACATGGGTACAGCGAGGTCAGATCAGAGACCGTAGCTCATCAGACGCTCGTAACGACGGGCCAGCAGCGCTTCGTTGTCGAACTTCTTCAGCATCGCCAGTTGCGCGCTCAGCTCGGCACGGATCGAAGCCGCTGCAGCAGCCGGGTCGCGATGGGCGCCGCCCAGAGGCTCGCCAATCACTTTGTCGACGATACCCAGGCCTTTCAAGCGCTCAGCGGTAATGCCCATGGCTTCAGCAGCATCCGGGGCTTTCTCGGCGGTTTTCCACAGGATCGACGCGCAACCTTCCGGCGAAATCACCGCGTAGGTCGAGTACTGCAGCATGTTCAACTGATCGCAAACACCGATTGCCAATGCACCACCGGAACCACCCTCACCGATAACGGTGGCGATGATTGGGGTCTTCAGGCGTGCCATGACGCGCAAGTTCCAGGCAATCGCTTCGCTCTGGTTGCGCTCTTCGGCGTCGATACCAGGGTAAGCACCCGGGGTGTCGATGAAGGTCAGGATCGGCATTTTGAAACGCTCGGCCATTTCCATCAGGCGGCAAGCCTTGCGGTAGCCTTCCGGACGCGGCATGCCGAAGTTGCGGCGAACCTTCTCGCGCACTTCACGGCCTTTCTGGTGACCTATGATCATCACCGGTTCATCGTCCAGACGGGCAATGCCGCCAACGATGGCAGCGTCGTCGGAGAAGTGACGGTCGCCGTGCAGTTCGTCGAACTCGGTGAAGATATGTTCGATGTAGTCCAGGGTGTATGGACGTTTCGGGTGACGCGCCAGACGCGCGATCTGCCAGCTGGTCAGCTTGCCGAAGATGTCTTCGGTCAAGGTGCTGCTTTTGTCCTGCAGGCGGGAGATCTCATCGCCGATATTCAGCGAATTGTCATTACCGACCAAGCGCAACTCTTCGATCTTGGCTTGCAGGTCGGCGATCGGCTGTTCGAAATCTAGAAAATTCGGGTTCATAGGCGTCCGTCTTGGGTCGACATCCAAGAGAGCTTGGGCCGGCCGGTTGTCTATTCGCGCCCTACCTTAAGGGAGAGGCGCGTTCAGGTCGAGATTAAAAATTCAGGTCGAGATCAGGGCAGTTCATTGCCACCTGACCGTCAACGGTATTGGAGGAAGACGTTGTCTCGCCCGAACTGGTCACGCAGGGCTTGAATCAAGGTATCCGCCGGGTCGATCCGCCAGGTCTCGCCGAACTGCAGCAAGGCCTTTGCATCAGGACTGGTGTACTCCATGGTGATCGGGCACGCGCCGCGGTGGCGCTTGATCAGTTCACCGAGCCAGCGTAGCTGATCGCCTTTCAAATCCTGGGTGTGCAGCTTCAGACGCAGGCTTTCGGCCAGGTTGGTGCGCGCATCTTCCATGCTCATCACCCGCTTGACCCGCAAGCGCAAGCCGCCGGAGAAGTCGTCGTTACTGACTTCACCTTCAACGACCACCATCGCATCAGTCTGCAACAGCGACTGTGCGGAATGGAACGCCTCGGCGAACAGCGACGCTTCGATCCGGCCCGAACGATCGTCGAGGGTAATGAAACCCATCTTGTCGCCCTTTTTGTTCTTCATCACCCGCAACGCGATGATCATGCCCGCGACCGTCTGCGTATCCCGCGCCGGTTTCAGGTCGATGATGCGCTGACGGGCGAAACGGCGGATTTCGCCTTCGTATTCGTCGATCGGGTGACCGGTCAGGTACAGGCCCAGGGTGTCTTTCTCGCCTTTCAGGCGTTCCTTGAGCGTCAGCTCCTTGGCCTTGCGATGATTGGCATAGACATCGGCGTCCTCTTCGACGAATAGGCCGCCAAACAGGTCAACGTGTCCGCTGTCTTTGGTACGCAGGGTTTGTTCGGCGGCTTTGATCGCCCCTTCCATGGCATTCAGCAAGACCGCGCGGTTGCGATCGATATTGGCCTGATAGGCTTTCTGCTCGTCATGGAAGTACGGACCGAGACGATCCAGAGCACCGCTGCGGATCAAACCGTCCAGGGTGCGCTTGTTGATGCGTTTGAGGTCGACCCGGGCGCAGAAGTCGAACAGATCCTTGAACGGACCGGCCTGACGCGCCTCGGTGATGGCTTCGACCGGACCTTCGCCCACACCCTTGATCGCGCCGAGGCCGTAGATAATCCGGCCTTCCTCGTTCACCGTGAACTTGAACTCCGAAGTATTCACATCCGGCGCGTCGAGACGCAGCTTCATGGTGCGAATTTCTTCGATCAAGGTCACGACCTTGTCGGTGTTGTGCATATCCGCCGACAGTACCGCAGCCATGAACGGCGCCGGGTAGTGGGTTTTCAGCCATGCCGTCTGGTAAGACACCAGACCGTAAGCGGCAGAGTGAGACTTGTTGAAACCGTAACCGGCGAATTTCTCTACCAGGTCGAAAATGTTACCGGCCAGGTCAGCGTCGATATTGTTGGTGGCGCAACCTTCAATGAAACCGCCGCGCTGCTTAGCCATTTCTTCGGGTTTTTTCTTACCCATGGCCCGACGCAGCATGTCCGCACCGCCGAGGGTGTAACCGGCCATGACCTGGGCAATCTGCATCACCTGTTCCTGATACAGGATGATGCCGTAAGTCGGTGCCAATACCGGCTTGAGGCCTTCGTACTGGTAGTCCGAGTGCGGGTACGCCAGTTCGGCGCGACCGTGCTTACGGTTGATAAAGTCGTCCACCATGCCCGATTGCAGTGGGCCCGGACGGAACAGGGCCACCAGTGCGATCAAGTCTTCCAGGCAGTCGGGCTTGAGCTTTTTGATCAGCTCTTTCATGCCCCGGGACTCGAGCTGGAACACCGCGGTGGTTTCAGCTTTTTGCAGCAGCGTGTAAGTCGGTTTGTCGTCCAGCGGGATGAACGCGATGTCCAGCGGCGGTTGATCAACCTTGGCGCGATCGCGGTTGATGGTTTTCAGCGCCCAGTCGATAACCGTCAGGGTCCGCAGGCCGAGGAAGTCGAACTTCACCAGACCGGCAGCCTCAACGTCATCCTTGTCGAACTGGGTTACCAGGCCATCGCCGGCCTCGTCGCAATAGATCGGCGAGAAGTCAGTCAGCTTGGTCGGTGCGATAACCACACCACCGGCGTGCTTACCGACGTTACGCACAACGCCTTCGAGCTTGCGGGCCATTTCCCAGATTTCCGCGGCTTCTTCATCGACCTTGATGAAGTCGCGCAGGATTTCTTCCTGCTCGTAGGCTTTTTCCAGGGTCATGCCGACTTCGAACGGAATCATCTTCGACAGGCGATCCGCCAAACCGTAGGACTTGCCCTGCACCCGCGCCACGTCACGGACCACAGCCTTGGCAGCCATGGAACCGAAGGTGATGATCTGGCTTACCGCGTTGCGACCGTATTTCTCGGCCACGTATTCAATTACCCGATCCCGACCGTCCATGCAGAAGTCGACGTCGAAGTCGGGCATCGATACCCGTTCCGGGTTAAGGAAACGTTCGAACAGCAGGTCATATTCCAGCGGATCGAGGTCGGTGATCTTTTGCACATAGGCCACCAGCGACCCGGCACCCGACCCGCGGCCCGGACCTACCGGCACGCCGTTGCTCTTGGCCCACTGGATAAAGTCCATAACGATCAGGAAGTAACCGGGGAAGCCCATCTGGATAATGATATCCAGCTCGAAATTCAGCCGGTCGACGTAGACCTGGCGCTTGGCTTCGTAGTCTTCGGTGGTGTCCTTGGGCAGCAAGACGCTGAGGCGATCTTCCAGGCCATCGAAGGACACCTTGCGGAAATACTCGTCGATGGTCATGCCATCGGGGATCGGGAAGTTGGGCAGGAAGTGCTTGCCCAGCTTCACTTCAATGTTGCAGCGCTTGGCAATCTCGACGGTGTTTTCCAGCGCCTCGGGAATGTCGCTGAACAGCTCGGCCATTTCCTCAGCGCTTTTGAGGTATTGCTGGTCGCTGTAGTTCTTCGAGCGCCGCGGATCGTCGAGGGCGCGGCCTTCACCGATGCAAACGCGGGTTTCGTGGGCTTCGAAGTCTTCCTGCTTGATGAAGCGCACGTCGTTGGTGGCCACCAGCGGCGCGCCGATCTTCTCGGCCAGGGCCACAGCGCCGTGCAATTGTTCTTCGTCATTGGGACGGTTGGTGCGCTGGATTTCCAGATAGAAGCGATCCGGGAACACCGCCATCCATTCACGGGCCAGGGTTTCCGCTTCTGCCGGGTTGCCGCCGAGCATGGCCAGGCCGATCTCGCCCTCTTTCGCCGCCGACAGCATGATCAAGCCTTCGCTGGCTTCGGCCACCCACTCACGCTCGATGATAATCGAGCCATTGCGCTGGCCATCAATGAAGCCGCGCGAGATCAATTCTGTAAGGTTGCGATAACCCACGGCGTTCATCGCCAGCAGGCTGATCCGGCTCAATGGGTTGTCGGGGTCTTTGTTCGACAGCCATAGGTCGGCGCCGCAGATCGGCTTGATGCCCGCGCCCATGGAAGCTTTATAGAATTTGACCAGAGAACACATGTTGTTCTGGTCAGTGACCGCCACGGCAGGCATGTTCATGCCGACCAGGGTCTTGACCAGCGGTTTGATCCGCACCAGACCGTCGACCAGGGAATATTCAGTGTGCAGGCGTAGATGAACGAATGAAGCCGGCATAGTGATCCTGCGTTAAGTCATGAAAACAACAAGGCCCGGAAATCCGGCGTTTAAAGCTACTACGCTTGGTAATCCAGCGTTGAACGGCAACTCGAAATGCTCATTGACTAACGTCAACTCCGCTTTCTCGCTGCCGTTCGCCTTGTCTTACCTGCGCTCGTGACGCTTTAAATCGCCGGATTGTACCGGGCCTTTATAAAAACATCAGCCTTGCGACTAACTCTCGATCAGACTTTCCCGCGCCTCGTAGGCCAGGCGAACCGGGGCGAACGAGCGGCGGTGAATTGGCGTTGGCCCCAAACGGGCCAAGGCTTCCAGATGAACGGGGGTCGGGTAGCCTTTGTGGCCGCCGATCCCGTAACCCGGGTAAATCAATTCGAAAGCGGCCATCTCACGGTCGCGACTCACCTTAGCCAGGATCGACGCCGCGGCAATGGCCGGCACCTTGCTGTCGCCTTTGACCACGGCTTCGGAGCGCATGGACAGTTTCGGGCAGCGGTTGCCATCGATCATCGCCAGTTTCGGCTGAATGTGCAGGCCTTCGATGGCGCGCTGCATGGCCAGCATGGTGGCATGCAGAATGTTCAACTCGTCGATTTCTTCGACTTCAGCCCGAGCGATGTGCCAGCTCAGGGCCTTCTCACAGATTTCGTCGTAGAGCTTTTCGCGGCGGGCTTCGGTGAGCTTCTTCGAGTCGTTCAGGCCCAGAATCGGCCGATTCGGATCGAGAATCACCGCAGCGGTGACCACGGCGCCGCAGAGCGGGCCGCGACCGACTTCGTCGACGCCGGCAACCAGATCTTCCACTTCAGCGACCAAGGTGAAATCCAGCCCCATTTGCATGCTTGTCTTACTCATTGTACTTGGCCGATCAGTTTCAGCACGGCGTCCGCCGCCTGGTTGGAGGCATCCAGACGCAAGGTCCGGTGGATTTCATCGAAGCCGCGGGTCTGTTCTTCACCGCCCTCGATCAGCGGAGACAAGGTCTGGGCCAGGGCTTCAACCGTCGCGTCGTCCTGCAACAACTCGGGCACCAGCAGGCGCTGGGCCAGCAGATTGGGCAGCGAGACGTAGGGACTTTTCACCATGCGCTTGAGAATCCAGAACGTCAGCGGCGCCAAGCGATAGGCAACCACCATCGGCCGCTTGTACAACAGCGCTTCAAGCGTCGCCGTTCCGGAGGCGATCAACACGGCATCGCAGGCCGCCAGGGCCAGATGGGATTTGCCGTCGAGCAAGGTCAGCGGCAAATCGCGGCCAGCCAGCAGCTCTTCGAGCTGGACACGGCGCTGGGGGCTTGCACACGGCATGACGAACCGCACGCCAGGGCGCAAGGCACGCAGACGCTGGGCGGTATCGAGGAACAACGCACCGAGACGGCCCACTTCGCCGCCACGACTGCCCGGCATCAGCGCCACCAGCGGACCGTCAGGCAAACCCAACTCGGCCCGCGCCGCTGCGCGATCGGCTTCGAGTGGAATGGCATCGGCCAGGGAATGCCCGACAAACCGTACCGGCACGCCCTTCTCTTCGTAGAATTTCGCTTCGAACGGGAACAGCGTCAGCATCAGGTCGCAGCCTTCGCGAATCTTCAGCACACGCTTCTGCCGCCAAGCCCAGACCGACGGGCTGACGTAATGCACGGTCTTGATGCCGGCCTGACGCAGCTTGAGTTCGATATTGAGGTTGAAGTCCGGGGCGTCGATGCCGATGAACACGTCCGGCTTCTCGGCGATCAGGTCCGCGACCAGCTTTTTACGCCGGGCCAACAGCTCCCGCAATCGACCCAGCACTTCCACCAGGCCCATGACCGAAAGTCGTTCCATCGGGAAATATGAAGTCAGGCCTTCGGCCTGCATCAGCGGTCCGCCGACGCCAATGAACTCCACCGCCGGATGCTGTTCCTTGAGCGCGCGCATCAGGCCCGCGCCCAGAATGTCACCGGAAGCCTCACCCGCTACCAGCGCAATACGCAGATTAGCCATGATTAACGGGTGATGCCGCGGGTCGAAGACTGGATCGAATCACGGAACACCGCGACTTCCGGAAACTGTGCCGAAGGTTCGGCCAGTTCGGCGAGCGCTTGCTCGACCGTCAGCCCCTGGCGGTAAACCACCTTGTAGGCACGACGCAGGGCGTGGATCGCGTCTTCGCTGAAACCGCGACGGCGCATGCCTTCGAAGTTCATGCTGCGAGCTTCGGCGGGGTTGCCGAATACCGTGACGTACGCGGGAACGTCTTTGCCGATGGCCGTGCCCATGCCGGAAAAGCTGTGGGCACCGATGTGGCAATACTGGTGAACCAGGGTGAAGCCGGACAGGATCGCCCAATCCTCAACATGCACATGCCCCGCCAACGCGGTGTTATTGACCAGGATGCAATGGTTGCCAATAACGCTGTCGTGACCGATGTGGGCATAGGCCATGATCAGGTTGTGATCACCCAAGGTGGTTTCCGAACGGTCTTGAACGGTGCCACGGTGAATCGTCACGCCTTCGCGGATGATGTTGTGATCACCAATGACCAAGCGGGTTTCTTCACCCTTGTATTTCAGATCGGGTGTGTCCTCGCCTACCGAAGAGAACTGGTAGATGCGGTTATGCTTACCGATACGGGTCGGGCCTTTGAGGATCACATGCGGCCCGATCACTGTCCCCTCGCCGATTTCCACACCTGCGCCGATGATCGACCAAGGGCCGACCTCGACGTCGTCGGCCAGAATGGCCGTCGGATCGATGATTGCGCGAGGGTCAATCAAACTCATAGTTTGCGTTCCGCGCAGATGATTTCAGCGGAGCAGACTGGTTTGCCATCGACCGAAGCCTGGCATTCGAACTTCCAGATCTGACGCTTGCAGCTCAGGAACTTGGCTTCGAGGATCAACTGATCACCCGGCAGCACCGGCTGACGGAAACGCAGCTTGTCAGAACCGACGAAGTAATAAAGGGTGCCGTCGGCCGGTTTCACGTCCAGCATTTTGAAACCAAGGATCCCGGCAGCCTGGGCCATTGCTTCGATGATCAACACGCCCGGCATGATTGGATGCGCAGGGAAGTGACCATTGAAGAACGGCTCGTTGATGCTGACATTCTTGTAGGCGCGAATGCGCTTGCCTTCCACATCCAGATCCACGACCCGGTCCACCAGCAGGAACGGGTAACGGTGAGGCAGGTATTCGCGAATCTCGTTGATGTCCATCATTTCGGGGGGAAGCCTATGTAAAGATTGGGAGCGCGCGACTGACGCGCACCCCTCTAGCAAATCAAGGAGGCAGTCTAGCGGCTGTGCACACTTGATATGGAAATGGTATCAGCCATCTGATGAAGCATTATCGCCAGGGGTCACTTCCCCTACACGCTTTTCCAACTGTCGCAGACGCCGCGCGATGTCATCGAGCTGACGGATGCGTGCCGCGCTTTTGCGCCACTCGGCAGCCGGTTGCATGGCTGTACCGGAAGAATAGGAGCCCGGCTCGGTAATCGAGTGGGTCACCATGGTCATCCCGGTCAGGAAAACGTTGTCGCAAATCTCGATATGCCCCACCAGCCCAACACCACCGGCGAGCATGCAATGCTTGCCGATCTTGGTGCTGCCGGAGATCCCCACGCACGCTGCCATGGCGGTGTGATCACCGACCTGGACGTTGTGGGCGATCTGAATCTGATTGTCGAGCTTCACACCATTACCAAGGACGGTATCGGCCAGCGCACCGCGGTCGATGGCGGTATTCACGCCAATCTCCACATCGTCGCCGACCAGGACACCACCAATCTGGGCAATCTTCTGCCAGACACCTTTCTCGTTGGCAAAACCGAAGCCTTCGCCACCGAGTACGGCGCCCGACTGAATCACCACTCGTTTGCCAATGCGTACGTCGTGGTACAGCGTGACCCGCGGAGCCAGCCAGCCGCCCTCGCCAATCTCGCAGCGCGCACCAATGAAGCAATGAGCCCCAACGGTCACACCCGCCGCAATACGCGCACCGCTTTCGATTACCGCAAAGGCACCAATGCTTGCCGCCGGGTCGACCGCTGCGTCCGCCGCCACTACCGCTGTCGGATGAATACCGGCAACTGCCTTGGGCTTGGGATCAAACAGATGGGAAACACGGGCATAAGCCAGGTACGGATCCGGTACAACCAGCACATTACCGGTAAAACCTTCAGCGTCAGCAGCTTTCAGCAACAGGGCTGCAGCCTTACTGTCCGCCAGGTATTTACGGTATTGAGGGTTTGCCAGAAAGCTCAACTGAGCTGGGCCAGCCTCTTGCAAAGTGGCTAGCCCAGTAATTTCTTTCTCCGGGTCGCCACTCAGGGTGGCGCCGAGGAACTCGGCCAATTGGCCGAGCTTTATAGTCGCTGTCATGGATTACTTCAGCTGATTCATGCGCTCGATAACCTGGCGAGTGATGTCGTACTGAGGTTTGACATCAATCACTGCGCCACGCTCGAAGACCAGGTCAAAAGCACCTTTCTTGATGACTTCTTCCACAGCGCTGTCCAGTTTCGGCTTGAGCTGCTTCAGCATTTCACGGTCAGCAACGGCTTTGGCTTCGTTCAATTCCTTGGACTGGAACTGGAAGTCGCGGGCCTTTTGCTTGAATTCAAGCTCCAGACGTTCGCGTTCGCCTTGCTGCATCTTGTCGCCACCGGCTACCAGACGATCCTGGATGCCTTTGGCGCTGCTTTCCAGAGTCTTGAGTTTGGTCAGCTGCGGGCCGAATTTTTTCTCGGCGTCGACGGCGTATTTTTTCGCCGCGTCAGATTCCAGCAGTGCCATCTGATAGTTCAGAACGGCGATTTTCATGTCGGCAAAAGCCGGACCTGCAACCAGTACGGTCGCCAGGAGAACCAATTGAGTCAACTTACGCACGATGCACTCCTACAAAATCCATTGTCGTTATCTTGGGTCAGACGCTTAGAACGTCTGGCCGAGGGAGAATTGGAAAACCTGTGTTTCAGCGTTATCCGGTTTCTTGACCGGCATGGCCAACGCGAAGCTCAGTGGACCCAGTGCGGTGACCCAGGTCACGCCGACACCGACGGAACTGGCCATGTTGCTCAAGCTGATGTCGTTGCACTCTGTTTGAGAGGTCGAACCGACATTGGCGTTAGTCGTCTTGTCACACTTGGAATCGAATACGTTACCCACATCCCAGAATACCGACGTCCGCAGGGAACGCTGATCCTTGACGAATGGCAGCGGGAACAGCACTTCGACACCACCCTGGATCAGGACGTTACCACCGAACGGCAGTGGATCCTGGTCCGGGTCAGCCAGCGTACCGGTGTTACCCGTCACACCCTGACCGCGACTCGGGGTACTGCGGGGACCAAGCGTACTGTCCTTGAAGCCACGAACCGAGTTGAAACCACCAGCATAGTAGTTTTCATAGAACGGCAAGCCATTGGTCGAACCGTAACCATCGCCGTAACCCAACTCGGTGTGCAGACGCATGGTGTAGTTTTCAGACAATGGCTGGAACAACTGGCCACGGTAGTCGAGCTTGAAGAACGACAGGTCGCTGCCAGGCGTGGTGGTTTCCAGTGTCAGGCTTTGGGAATGACCACGGGTAGCCAGTACGCCTTTGTTCAGGGTCGACTCGGACCAGCCGGCCGACGCCTTGAAGTTCAGGTAGCTGTCGCCTTCCCTGTTAACGAAGTCGAAAATCTCATCGACGGTGTATTGACCGGTCTTGATCTTGTCTTGTTGCGCTGTCAGACCGAAGGTCAGACGCGAAGTCTCGCTGATCGGGTAACCGACGCTTACGCCAGCACCGAGGCTGTCTACCGCATAGCTTGCAACATCGACATCGAGGTCTTTGTAGTCAGTGGTGCGATAGAAAGCGTTGTAACCCAGGCTCACACCGTCTGCAGTCCAGTACGGGTCGACATAACCGAAGTTATAGCGGCTCTGGTATTGGCTTCGGGTCAAACCGATGCTGACCTTGTTACCGGTACCCAGGAAGTTGTTCTGGGTGATCGAACCACCGAGGATCAGACCGGCACTCTGGGCGAAACCGACACTGGCGGTAATCGAACCGGAAGCCTGTTCTTCAACGCTGTAGTTCACGTCAACCTGGTCATCCACGCCCGGCACGGCCGGGGTTTCAACGTTGACTTCCTTGAAGAAGCCCAGACGTTCAAGACGAGTCTTGGATTGGTCGATCAGGTAGGTCGAAGCCCAGCCGCCTTCCATCTGACGCATTTCACGACGCAGCACTTCGTCTTCGGACTTGGTGTTGCCGCGGAAGTTGATGCGGTTCACGTAGGCACGCTTGCCCGGATCAACAGCGAAAGTGATGTCTACCGTGTGGTCGTCATCGTGAGGCTGAGGCACGCCGTTGACGTTGGCGAAGGTGTAACCCTCGTTACCGAGACGACGGGTGATCAGTTCGGAAGTCGTGGTCATCAGCTTGCGCGAGAACACCTGACCTTTCTGAACCAGCAGCAGGGACTTGACCTGGTCTTCAGGCACTTTCAGGTCGCCGCTGAGTTTCACGTCACGAACGGTGTATTTCTCGCCTTCGTTGACGTTGACGGTGATGTAGACGTGTTTCTTGTCCGGGGTGATGGACACCTGGGTCGAAGCGATATCCATGTTGATATAGCCGCGGTCCAGGTAGTAGGAGCGCAGACGCTCCAGGTCACCGGAGAGTTTCTCACGAGCATACTTGTCATCGTTCTTGAAGAACGACAGCCAGTTGGTGGTCTTGAGTTCGAACAGGTCGATCAGGTCGTCGTCGGCAAAGACCGTGTTACCCACCACGTTGATGTGCTGGATAGCAGCAACGGTGCCTTCGTTGATGTTGACCTTCAACGCAACGCGGTTACGCGGCTGCGCCACCACTTCGGTGTCGACGGTCGCCGAGTAACGGCCCTGAGCGACATATTGACGCTGCAGTTCGTTACGCACACCTTCGAGGGTGGCACGCTGGAAGATCTCGCCTTCGGACAGGCCGGATTGCTTGAGGCCCTTCATCAGGTCTTCAGTGGAGATGGCCTTGTTACCCTCGATCTCGATACTCGCGACCGACGGACGCTCGACTACCGTGATAACGAGGACATTGCCTTCGCGACCCAGCTGGATATCTTGAAAGAAACCGGTTTTGAACAACGCACGAGTGGATTCCACCAGGCGACGATCATCCGCCTGTTCACCGACGTTCAACGGCAAAGCACCAAAGACACTACCCGCGGAGACCCGCTGGAGGCCATTGACGCGAATATCAGAGATAGTGAAGGACTCGGCGTGAACTTCGGCGATCATCAATACGGTGAGAACCGCAGTTAGCAGCAGACGTTTCATGAAGTCCTTTCTTATTCCAACTGGCAATAAACAAACTGCCGCAAAATGCGGCAGATTCGCAATTCAGCGAAGCGTTACAGTCGACCCAGATCATTGACCAGAGCAAGCAACATCACCCCGACCACCAAACTGATACCGATCTGTATCCCCCAACCCTGCACCCGATCCGACAAGGGGCGACCACGCACCCACTCGATCAGATAAAACAACAAATGCCCCCCATCCAGTACAGGAATGGGCAACAAATTCAGAACTCCCAGGCTAATACTCAGATAAGCAAGGAAATTCAGGAAATCAGCGACGCCCGACTGGGCAGAAGCGCCCGCCACTTTAGCAATGGTTATCGGTCCACTCAAGTTTTTTACCGAGAGCTCGCCGAACAACATTTTCTTGAGCGAATCGAGGGTCAGTACACTCATGGTCCAGGTGCGTCGGGCACCCTCCCCAATCGCTGCCACCGGACCGTAGCTGACCTCACGAATCATCTCTGGTGGCCATTCGACTGCTTTCACCCCTGCGCCCAGATAACCCGTGGGTGCTTTGCTGCTACCACGAGCCGCCAGCGTTACAGGGACGTCGATTTGAGCACCATCGCGCTCGATGCGCAGCATGATTTTGGTATCTGGATGCATACGGACGGTATCGACAACTTGCTGCCAGTCATCAAGGGACTTGCCATCAAGTGCCAACAACCGGTCACCGGTCTTCAGGCCCGCGGCTTGCGCCGGCCCTTTTGAATCGAGTTCAGCCAAAACCGGCGGCAATGCCGGACGCCATGGACGAATACCCAGCGAGCGAATCGGATCCGGTTCATCGGCGCCCTTGAGCCAGTGATCCAGTGCCAGCTCTCGAGGCGAATCAGCGGTGGAACCCTGTTCACGCACCAGCAACTGCAAGGTACCGCTCTCGCCCAGGCGACGGACCAGCTGCAAATTCACGGCGGCCCAGCCGGATGTCGGCTCGCCATCGATGGCAACGATTTCCTGATTCGCGCTCAAACCTGCCTTGGCCGCGATGCTGCCCGACTCGACAGCGCCGATAACCGGACGCACCTGTTCGCTGCCGAGCATGGCCAGCACCCAGAAGAAAACCATCGCCAGCAGAAAGTTGGCGATCGGGCCGGCGGCAACAATGGCAATGCGCTGGCGGACGGACTTGCGATTGAAGGATTGATCGATTTGGTCGGCCGGCACTTCGCCTTCGCGCTCGTCGAGCATCTTCACGTAGCCGCCCAACGGAATGGCGGCGAGCACGAACTCGGTGCCTTGCTTGTCGTGCCAGCGCAGCAACGGCATGCCAAAGCCCACGGAGAAACGCAGCACTTTTACCCCACAGCGACGTGCGACCCAAAAGTGGCCGAATTCGTGGAAGGTGACCAGCACGCCCAGGGCTACTAGGGTGCCGACAATCATATAGAGCGCGCTCATCTACTTTCTCCGCAATCCTATCCAGTGCTGCATGGGGCCAACGTACTGCAGCACTTATTGCCCGTGACGACTCAACCACTGTTCGGCCAGCACACGCGCCTTGGCGTCTGCGGTGAACACCGCCTCGAGATCATTCACCGCAACCACAGGTTCAAGATTCAAGACTTCCTCGATGATACTCGCGATTTCCGGGTAACGAACCCGTCCGTCGAGAAAGGCTGCGACCGCCACTTCATTCGCCGCATTGAGCATGGCCGGCGCACTATTGCCAGCCTCTGCCGCCTGGCGCGCCAGACGCAGGCACGGGAAACGCTCCTCATCGGGCGCCTGGAAATCCAGACGTGCAATGGCAAACAGATCCAGCGGGGCGACACCCGAGTCGATGCGCTCCGGCCAGGCCAGGGCATTGGCAATTGGCGTGCGCATGTCCGGATTACCCAACTGCGCCAGTACTGAACCGTCGACATAGTCCACCAGCGAGTGGATAACACTCTGCGGGTGAATCACCACTTCAACCTGGGATGGCTTGGCATCGAACAGCCAGCAGGCTTCGATCAGTTCAAGCCCTTTGTTCATCATGCTGGCCGAATCGACCGAAATCTTGCGCCCCATGGACCAGTTGGGGTGAGCACATGCCTGGTCGGGGGTAACATGCGCCAACTCCGCCATCGGCGTCTGCCGGAAAGGGCCACCAGAGGCTGTCAGTAAAATCCGACGCACGCCGACCGCACCCAGACCGCGGGCGAAATCGTTGGGCATGCACTGGAAAATCGCGTTGTGTTCGCTGTCGATCGGCAGCAGCACCGAACCACTTTTACGCACGGCCTGCATAAATAAGGCGCCGGACATTACCAGCGCTTCTTTGTTGGCCAGGAGGATCTTCTTGCCCGCTTCGACCGCCGCCAGGGTCGGGCGCAAGCCCGCCGCACCAACGATGGCCGCCATGACCGCATCGACTTCAGGGTCGGCAGCGACCTGACACAGGCCCTCCTCCCCGACCAGAACACGCGTCGACAAGCCTGCGGCGCGCAAATCATCCTGCAGGCCACGAGCAGCGCCCGCTTCAGGCACAACCGCAAACCGCGGTGTATGCCGCACACACAGGGCCAGCAGTTCACTCAACCGAGTGAAACCGCTCAACGCGAAAACCTGATAGCGCTCGGGATGACGAGCAATGACATCGAGGGTGCTCAGGCCAATCGAGCCCGTCGCCCCCAGAACGGTAATCTGCTGTGGGCGGCTCACGGTGCCGCCATCCACAACAGCACCGCGAATACCGGAATCGCGGCCGTCAGGCTGTCGATACGGTCCAGCACGCCACCGTGACCGGGCAACAGATTACTGCTGTCCTTGATCCCGGACTGACGCTTGAACATGCTTTCAGTGAGGTCGCCCACCACCGAAATGAACACGATCAATGCAGCGCCGATCAGGCCTTTGAACAGTTCTGCTACAGTCCAGTCGCGAACCAGCCCCACCACCAGCGTGATGACCAGGCTCAGCGCCAGGCCGCCATAAACCCCTTCCCAACTCTTGCCGGGACTGACCTGCGGCGCCAGCTTGCGCTTACCGAACTTGCGGCCGGAAAAGTACGCACCGATGTCAGCGCCCCAGACCAGCACCATGACGGCCATGATCAGCCAGTTGCCCAACGGCTCCTGCTTGATCTGGACCAGACCTTGCCAGGCCGGCAGCAAGATCAGCAAACCGATCACCAGTTTGCAGGCGGCACTGGCCCAGTGTTCGCTGGAGCGCGGATAGGTCAGCACCAGGTATGTCGCGACACCCCACCAGAGCACCGAAGCGCCCAGCACCCAAGGCGCGAGCCCCGGAAGGATATGCATGACAAACAGCACCAAGGCGACCACAGCCGCATAGGCAACGCGAATCGGCTGGGCAGTGAAACCCGCCAGGCGAGCCCACTCCCACGCACCCAGTGTCACGACCAGCCCGATGAACAGCGCAAAACCGGAGCCTTCGAGCAGGAAAAACCCGCACAAGGCGATCGGCAGCAGGATCAGCGCGGTGATGATTCGTTGTTTAAGCATTAAACCCGGGCTCCAGACTCGACCTGCTCGCTCGTTTTACCGAAGCGGCGCTGGCGAGAAGCGAAATCGGCCAGCGCGGTGCGCATGGCGTCGTGTTTGAAGTCCGGCCAGAACAGGTCGGAGAAGTACAGCTCGGTGTAAGCCAGCTGCCATAACAGGAAATTGCTGATGCGGTGCTCACCGCCGGTACGAATGCACAAGTCCGGCAACGGCAGGTCGCCGGTCACCAGACAGGTTTGCAGCAGTTCCGGAGTGATGTCTTCCGGGCGCAAATGCCCGGCCTGAACTTCCCGTGCCAGGCGCTGCGCAGCTTGCGCGATATCCCACTGACCACCGTAGTTGGCGGCGATCTGCAGGATAAAGCGATTGGCACCAGCGGTAATCGCCTCGGCTTCGCGCATGGCTGCTTGAAGCTCAGGGTGAAAACGCGAACGGTCGCCAATGATGCGCAGACTGATGTTGTTCTCGTTCAGACGCTTGGCCTCGCGGCGCAACGCCTTGAAGAACAGGTCCATCAAGGCGCTGACCTCATCGGCCGGACGCTGCCAGTTTTCACTGGAGAACGCGAAAAGGGTCAGCACCTCGACCTTGGCCTCAGCGCACACCTCAATCACCGCACGAACAGCATCCACACCCGCTTTATGCCCGGCGACACCCGGCATAAAGCGTTTTTTCGCCCAGCGATTGTTACCATCCATGATGATCGCGACATGGCGCGGCACCGCGGACGGCGCAGTCTGCTTGGTCTTGTCCATGAAAAATCGACCCTTATACGGCCATCAGGTCTTTTTCTTTCTGCGCCAAATTCGCGTCGATTTCAGCCACGTATTTTTTGGTCAGATCATCAATTTCGCCAGCGCCGCGACGCTCTTCGTCTTCACTGATTTCCTTTTCCTTGACCAGATCCTTGAGCTGGCTGTTCGCATCACGACGGATGTTGCGCACGGCAACACGAGCGTCTTCAGCAACATCACGAGCCTGCTTGGTGAAGCCCTTGCGGGTTTCTTCGGTCAGGGCCGGCATGGAGATCAGCAGCAACTCACCCAGGTTGGTCGGGTTGAGGTTCAGACCCGCGCTACCGATAGCCTTGTCGACAGCACCCAGCATGTTGCGCTCAAAGGCAACGACTTGCAGGGTACGGGCGTCCTTGACGGTGATGTTCGCGACTTGTTTGATCGGGGTGTCGGAACCGTAATACGGCACCATCACGCCTTCGAGAATGCTTGGATGCGCCTGACCAGTACGAATACGGCCGAAGTTGTGCAGAAGCGACTCGACGGATTTTTTCATGCGCTCTTGAGCGTCTTTCTTGATTTCGTTGATCATTGTTGGCCTTCCTCGATCAGGGTCCCTTCAGCGCCGCCATGTACGATGTTCAGCAGGGCGCCGGGCTTGTTCATGTTAAATACGCGCAACGGCATCTTGTGGTCGCGGCACAGGCAGATAGCGGTCAGATCCATCACGCCCAGCTTGCGATCCAGTACTTCATCGTAAGTCAGATGATCGAACTTCTCGGCATGCGGGTCTTTGAATGGGTCAGCGGTGTAGACGCCATCGACCTTGGTCGCCTTGAGCACGACATCGGCATCGATTTCGATTGCACGCAGGCAGGCTGCCGAATCCGTGGTGAAGAACGGATTGCCCGTACCGGCCGCAAAAATCACGACTTCCTTGGCGTTCAGGTGGCGCATGGCCTTGCGGCGATCGTAGTGATCGGTCACGCCAACCATGGAAATGGCCGACATCACGATGGCCGAGATATTGGCACGTTCCAGCGCGTCGCGCATGGCCAGGGCGTTCATCACAGTGGCCAGCATGCCCATGTGGTCACCGGTAACCCGATCCATGCCGGCCGCGCTCAGCGCTGCACCGCGGAACAGGTTGCCGCCGCCGATCACCAGACCGACCTGCACACCGATGCCGACCAATTGACCGACTTCCAGTGCCATGCGATCCAGAACTTTCGGGTCGATCCCGAACTCTTCCGAGCCCATCAGGGCCTCGCCGCTAAGCTTGAGTAGAATGCGTTTATAGCGAGCCTGATAACCACTGCCCTGCTGAGCCATTGCGAATCTCTCCTGCGGCGTATTTTAAAAATTCTTTGCGAGCTGTTTACAGCTGGCGTTCACTCTAGCTTGGCGCTGCTTCAGCGCCATCGGAACATGGCTTTGTAAGCCAGTTCCAAAGGGAAACCAATAAAAAATTGGTAGCCCATCTGAAAAGAGGCTGCGCGCGTAAGCGGGCAGCCTCTTCAGGGCGACAGTTATAAAAACCGTCTTATTGCTTGGCGGCAGCCAGCTGGGCAGCAACTTCTTCAGCGAAGTTGTCGACCGGCTTCTCGATGCCATCGCCTACTTTGAAGTAGGTGAAGGAAACGATTTCAGCACCGGCTTTCTTGGCCAGTTCGCCAACCTTGATTTCAGGGTTCTTGACGAACGCCTGCTCAACCAGGCTCGCTTCAGCCAGGAACTTGCTGATACGACCTTTGACCATGTTTTCAACGATGTTTTCTGGCTTGCCAGCGATCTTGTCAGCGTTGAGGGTCAGGAACACGCCTTTTTCGCGCTCGACCGCTTCAGCGGAAACTTCCGATGGCAGCAGGAATTCAGGGTTGGTCGCCGCTACGTGCATAGCGATGTCTTTGGCCAGCTCAACGCTGCCGCCTTTAAGGGCAACCACAACACCGATCTTGTTGCCGTGCAGATAACCACCAACAACATCACCTTCGACGCGAGCCAGGCGACGGATGTTGACGTTTTCGCCAACCTTGCCGACCAGAACCAGGCGATCGGCTTCTTGAGCGGCGATCAGCGGAGCAACGTCAGTCAGTTTGTCAGCGAACGCTTTTTCAACGCTCGAAGCAACGAATGCCTTGAAATCGTCCTGCAAAGCCAGGAAGTCGGTCTGCGAGTTCACTTCCAGCAGAACGGCGGATTTACCGTCTTCTTTCAGAGCGATTGCGCCTTCAGCAGCCACGTTGCCTGCTTTTTTGGCAGCCTTGATCGCGCCGGAAGCACGCATGTCATCAATGGCTTTTTCGATGTCGCCGCCGGCCTTGGTCAAGGCCTTTTTGCAATCCATCATGCCTTCGCCAGTACGCTCACGCAGTTCTTTAACCAACGCTGCAGTAATCTCTGCCATTTCAAAAATCCTCTTGGATAGGTTATCAACCATTCCACCCGATCGAACGGGCGTTCAATTCTTCCCGAAACACCTTTGTAAGTCGCTGCACGTTACAGAAGCTGTAGCTGCGCTACCGACAAATGGTTTTCGAGGTGGCAAAAAGGGGGCCAAGCCCCCTTTTTGCTTACTGAGTTAACGCCAAAGCGTCAATTACTCAGCTGCTGCTACCGGAGCTTCTTCAACGAACTGCTCGGTGCCGCCAGCAACGTGGTTGCGACCGCGGATTACAGCGTCAGCCATCGAACCCATGTACAGCTGGATAGCGCGGATTGCGTCATCGTTGCCTGGGATGATGTAGTCAACGCCTTCCGGGCTGCTGTTGGTATCGACTACGCCGATAACCGGGATGCCCAGCTTGTTGGCTTCGGTGATCGCGATGCGCTCGTGATCAACGTCGATAACGAACAGTGCGTCTGGCAGACCGCCCATGTCCTTGATACCACCCAGGGAACGATCGAGCTTCTCAAGATCGCGAGTGCGCATCAGCGCTTCTTTCTTGGTCAGCTTGGCGAAAGTACCGTCTTCGGCTTGCACTTCAAGGTCACGCAGACGCTTGATGGAAGCACGGATGGTTTTGAAGTTGGTCAGCATGCCGCCCAACCAGCGGTGATCGACGTACGGCGAACCGCAACGTGCTGCTTCTTCAGCAACGATCTTGCCAGCGGAACGCTTGGTGCCGACGAACAGAATCTTGTTTTTGCCCTGGGCCAGACGCTCTACGAAAGTCAGAGCTTCGTTGAACATTGGCAGGGTTTTTTCAAGGTTGATGATGTGAATCTTGTTACGCGCGCCGAAAATGTATTTACCCATTTTCGGGTTCCAGTAACGGGTTTGGTGACCGAAGTGCACACCGGCCTTCAGCATATCGCGCATGTTGACTTGGGACATGATAGTTCCTTAATAAGTCGGGTTTGGCCTCCACGTATCCCAATGACCAACCAGCAGCATCAGCTGAAGGCACCCAGGTCATCGTGTCGACACGTGTGTGGATTTAAGCCTTTCGGGGTATCCCCGGAAAGCGGCGCATTTTATATCACAAGGCTGCAAAAAACGGAACCCGGATTCTCAATTCCTGGCGCGCGCCTTTATCCGCGCCCCTTGGAATCCCCCAAGAATGCGCCTATCTATAGAGAGAAGCGACGCACAGAGGCTCAGATTTGCGCTGATCGTCTGTTAGAATCGCGTTTTTCAGGGCCGCGAAGATAGCTCGCGCAATGCCCATTCCGTATTAGAAAGCGCCATCGAGCGCAGAGAGAGCCTGTATGACCGTCACCCTCAAAACCCCCGAGGACATCGCAAAAATGCGGATCGCCGGCAAACTGGCCGCCGATGTGCTGGAAATGATTGCCGAACATGTCAAACCGGGCATTACCACCGAAGAACTGGACCGCATCTGCCACGACTACATCGTCAACGAGCAGAAAGCCATCCCTGCCCCGCTCAACTACAAAGGCTTCCCGAAGTCGATCTGCACCTCGATCAACCACGTGGTCTGCCACGGCATCCCGAACGAGAAGCCGCTGAAGAATGGCGACACCGTGAACATCGACGTGACCGTGATCAAGGACGGCTACCACGGCGACACCAGCCGCATGTTCCACGTCGGCACCGTGCCGGTCTGGGCCGAGCGCCTGTCGCAGGTCACTCAGGAATGCATGTACAAGGCTATCGAAATCGTCAAACCCGGCTGCCGCTTGGGCGATATCGGTGAAGTGATCCAGAAGCATGCTGAAAAGAATGGTTTCTCGGTGGTTCGCGAATTCTGCGGCCACGGCATCGGCAAGGTGTTCCACGAAGAACCACAGATCCTGCACTACGGCCGCGCCGGCACCGGCATGGAACTGAAAGCCGGCATGACCTTCACCATCGAGCCGATGATCAACCAGGGCAAGGCCGACACCAAGGTATTGGGCGACGGTTGGACCGCGATCACCAAGGACCGCAAGCTGTCCGCCCAGTGGGAACACACTCTGCTGGTGACCGACACCGGCTACGAGATCTTCACCCTGCGCGCCGATGACACCATCCCTCGCGTATCGGCCTGATCAACCCGCTCTGCCCATAGCCTTATAGAAAGGAAAGCCAATCGATGCCGCAGGTGGATCCCGAACTCTTCGACCGTGGCCAGTTCCAGGCTGAGCTGGCCTTGAAGGCCAGCCCGATCGCGGCCTTCAAAAAGGCGATTCGCCAGGCCCGCGAGGTGCTCGACGGGCGCTTTCGTAGTGGCCGGGAAATTCGCCGGCTGATCGAGGATCGCGCCTGGTTCGTCGATAACATCCTGCAAAAGGCCTGGGAGCAGTTCAACTGGAGCGAAGACGCCGACATCGCGCTGGTCGCGGTCGGCGGCTACGGTCGCGGCGAGTTGCACCCGTATTCCGACATCGATTTGCTGATCCTGCTGGACAGTGCCGACCACGAAGTTTTCCGCGATTCCATCGAGCGTTTTCTGACGCTGTTGTGGGACATCGGCCTGGAAGTCGGTCAGAGCGTGCGTTCGGTGGAAGAATGCGCCGTTGAAGCCCGCGCCGACCTGACCGTGGTCACTAACCTGATGGAAAGCCGCACCATCTGCGGCCCCGAACGCCTGCGTCAACGCATGCTGGACGTCACCAGCACCGCGCATATGTGGCCGAGCAAAGACTTTTTCCTGGCCAAACGCGCCGAGCAAAAGGCTCGTCACCACAAGTACAACGACACCGAATACAACCTGGAACCCAACGTCAAAGGCTCGCCCGGCGGTTTGCGGGATATCCAGACGATTCTGTGGGTCGCCCGTCGCGAGTACGGCACCCTGAACCTGCGGGCCTTGGCCGGCGAAGGCTTTCTGGTAGAGAGCGAAAACGCCCTGCTGGCCTCGTCCCAGGAGTTTTTGTGGAAAGTCCGTTATGCCCTGCACATGCTGGCCGGACGCTCCGAAGACCGCTTGCTGTTCGACCATCAGCGCTCCATCGCCGGGCTGCTGGGGTTCGAAGGCGATGACGCCAAGCAAGCCATCGAAAACTTCATGCAGCAGTATTACCGGGTGGTCATGAGCATCGCCCAGCTCAGCGACCTGATCATCCAGCACTTCGAGGAAGTCATTCTCGCGCCGGAAGACGAAGCGCCGCCGCAGCCGATCAATTCGCGGTTCCAACTGCACGATGGCTACATCGAAGCCCGCAATAACAACGTGTTCCGCCGTACGCCGTTCGCCATGCTCGAGATCTTCGTGCTGATGGCCCAGCAGCCGGAAATCAAAGGCGTGCGTGCCGATACCATTCGTCTGCTGCGGGAAAACCGTCACCTGATCGACGATGATTTCCGCAACGATATTCGCAACACCAGCCTGTTTATCGAGCTGTTCAAGTGCAAGATCGGTATTCACCGCAACCTGCGACGGATGAACCGTTACGGCATCCTCGGGCGCTACTTGCCGGAGTTCGGCTTCATTGTCGGGCAGATGCAGCACGACCTGTTCCACATTTATACGGTCGACGCCCACACCCTGAACCTGATCAAGCACCTGCGTAAGTTGCAGTACACCCAGGTGTCGGAAAAATTCCCGCTGGCCAGCAAGCTCATGGCCAAACTGCCCAAGCCTGAACTGATCTACCTGGCCGGCCTATACCACGACATCGGCAAAGGCCGGCATGGCGACCACTCGGACATCGGCGCCGTCGATGCCGAAGCCTTTTGCCAGCGCCACCAGCTGCCGGTGTGGGACAGCCGCCTGATTGTCTGGCTGGTGCAGAACCACCTGGTGATGTCGACCACCGCCCAGCGCAAGGACTTGTCCGATCCGCAGGTGATCCACGATTTCGCACAGATCGTCGGCGATGAAACCCATCTCGATTACCTGTACGTGCTGACCGTCGCCGACATCAACGCCACCAACCCGACGCTGTGGAATTCCTGGCGCGCCAGCCTATTGCGCCAGCTCTACACCGAAACCAAGCGCGCCTTGCGTCGCGGCCTGGAAAACCCGGTGGACCGCGAAGAGCAGATCCGCCAGACCCAGAGCGCGGCCTTGGACATTCTGGTGCGCGGCGGCACCGATCCGGACGACGTCGAGCAATTGTGGGCGCAACTGGGCGATGACTACTTCCTGCGCCACACCGCCGGCGACGTCGCCTGGCACAGTGACGCGATCCTGCAGCAGCCGGCCGATGGCGGGCCGCTGGTGCTGATCAAGGAAACCACCCAGCGCGAGTTCGAGGGCGGCACGCAGATCTTCATTTATGCGCCGGACCAGCACGACTTCTTCGCCGTGACCGTGGCCGCGATGGACCAGCTCAACCTGAACATTCATGACGCGCGGGTTATCACCTCCAGCAGCCAGTTCACCCTCGACACCTACATCGTGCTCGACACCGACGGCGACTCGATCGGCGACAACCCGACGCGGGTCAAGCAGATCCGCGACGGCCTGACCGAAGCCCTGCGTAACCCGGACGATTACCCGACGATCATCCAGCGTCGGGTGCCGCGCCAGCTCAAGCACTTTGCGTTTGCGCCACAGGTGACGATCCACAACGATGCCCAGCGCCCGGTGACCGTGCTGGAACTCAGCGCGCCGGATCGCCCGGGCCTGCTGGCACGCATTGGCGGCATCTTCCTCGAGTTCGATCTGTCGCTGCAGAACGCCAAGATTGCTACTTTGGGCGAGCGGGTGGAAGACGTGTTCTTTATCACCGACGCGAACAACCAGCCGTTGTCCGACCCGTTGCTGTGCAGCCGTTTGCAGGATGCGATCGTTGAACAGCTGAGTGTCAGCCAAGAACCCGATATCAAACTGTCGCGCATTAGCATCTGAACAACACATTTCCCCTGTGGGGATGGACATGTGTGATGTGGGGCTTGTTGTGGCGAGGGGGCTTGCCCCCGTTCGGCTGCGAAGCAGTCGTAAAACAGTGCATGCGGTGTACCTGATACACCGCGTCCACAGGTTTTGGGGCCGCTTCGCAGCCCAACGGGGGCAAGCCCCCTCGCCACATAAGCCCTGCCACCACGTTAGTCCTCCCACATTGAACGAGGCCCCCGATGAACAACGCTCTGAACCAGTTGCAGCCCTACCCGTTCGAGAAGCTCCGCGCCCTGCTCGGCAGCGTCACGCCCAACCCGGACAAGCGCCCTATCGCGCTGTCTATCGGCGAGCCGAAGCACCGTTCGCCAAGCTTTGTCGCCGAAGCCCTGGCCAGCAATCTGGATCAGATGGCCGTTTACCCGACCACCCTCGGCATCCCCACCCTGCGTGAAGCCATTGCGGCCTGGTGTGAGCGTCGATTCAACGTCCCGAACGGCTGGCTCGACCCGGCGCGCAATGTGCTGCCGGTCAACGGCACCCGTGAAGCGCTGTTTGCCTTCACCCAAACCGTGGTCAACCGTGGCGACGACGCCCTGGTGGTCAGCCCGAACCCGTTCTATCAAATCTACGAAGGCGCGGCATTCCTCGCTGGGGCCAAGCCGCATTACCTGCCGTGCCTGGACGAAAACGGCTTCAACCCGGATTTCGATGCCGTTTCGCCCGACATCTGGAAACGTTGCCAGATCCTGTTCCTGTGCTCGCCGGGCAACCCGACCGGCGCACTGATCCCGGTTGAAACCCTGAAGAAACTGATCGCCCTGGCCGACCAATACGACTTCGTGATCGCCGCCGACGAGTGCTACAGCGAACTGTACTTCGACGAACAAACCCCGCCGCCCGGCCTGCTCAGTGCCTGCGTGGAACTGGGCCGCACGGACTTCAAGCGCTGCGTGGTGTTCCACAGCTTGTCCAAGCGCTCCAACTTGCCGGGGCTGCGTTCGGGGTTTGTCGCCGGTGATGCCGATATTCTCAAAGGCTTCCTGCTGTACCGCACCTACCACGGCTGCGCGATGCCGGTTCAGACCCAACTGGCCAGCGTTGCCGCGTGGAACGACGAAGTGCACGTGCGCGCCAACCGTGCGCTGTATCGCGAAAAATACGATGCAGTCCTGGAAATCCTCAGCCCGGTGATGGATGTACAACGTCCGGACGGCGGTTTCTACTTGTGGCCGAACGTTGAAAGTGATGACGAGGCGTTCTGCCGGGATTTGTTCGTTGAAGAACATGTGACGGTGGTGCCGGGGTCGTACTTGTCCCGTGACGTGGACGGCACCAATCCTGGCGCTGGTCGGGTGCGCATGGCGCTGGTTGCGCCGTTGGCCGAGTGTGTTGAAGCCGCCGAGCGGATTCGCGCCTTCATCCAGCGCCGCAAATAACCCCAACCTGTGGGAGCGGGCTTGCTCGCGAAAGCGGTGTAACAATCAACATTTATGCTGACTGACACAACGCCTTCGCGAGCAAGCCCGCTCCCACAAAGAGGTTGCTCTACTTCACTTGGCCGAGGTTGGCTTCGCTCAGGTCCAGTTCGCCCAACACTTCACGCAAAACGTCATCACCAATCTGGTGGTGACGGCTGAGGCTGTACAACTCCAGGCGTTGCGCCCGCAGCGCCTTCAAGCGCAAACGCCGCTCCAGCAAGTCCATCTGAAACGCCAGGGCCTGGGCTTCGGCAGAGTCGTTGAACACGTCGAGTTGATGCCGATATTCGGACATGATCCGCGCCTTGAGTTCAGTGGCCAACGCCGCCTCAGCGGCATCCGCCGGCTTGGCTTCGTCGACTTCCAGCGCATGAATCGCCGCTTCAGCAGTTTTGCGCCAGGCATCGCGCACTTCATTGCGACGCTTGTCGTCGGGGCTTTTCTCGATGCCGCGCAACAACAGCGGCAAGGCGATGCACGCGGCAATCAGCGACAGCAGAATCACTCCCGCGGCGATGAAAATCAGCAAGTCGCGCTCGGGAAATTCATCAGCCCCCATCAATAACGGCACTGACAGCACGCCCGCCAGGGTCACCGCACCGCGCACGCCGCCGACGGTCAGCAACCAGCAGGATCGCGCCGTGGGCACCAATGTCAGCTCGCCCTTGCCACGCCAGCGCCGCAACAGTCCCGAGAAGCGCCACGTGCTCTGCACCCAGATAAACCGCAGCACCAGCAACACCAGGAAAATCGCCACCACGTCCAGGCAACGGTAAAGCAGGGTCGGCCACAACGACGTTTCGTGGCTCGCCACGGCCTAGATGATGTCCGGCAATTGCAAGCCCAGCAGCAGAAAGATCAAGCCGTTGAAGGCGAATTCCAGCAACGACCAGACACTGCGATTGAGCAGTCGGGTGCTGGTCTGGCGTGGCAGTAGGTCGAGCCAGCTCTGCATCATCCCCGCTGCCACCGCCGACAAAATGCCGGATGCACCGAGACGTTCGGCCAACACGTACGCGGCGAACGGCAGCAACAGCATGAACACCACGTGAGTCGCCGGGTCATCCCAGCCCCGGGCGATCATCCACGAGCGCAAGCGGCCGACCAGCCAACTGAGCGCCACACCAATGGCCAGGCCACCAACGGCGACCAGCACGAAGGTCAGGCTGGCATTGGCCAGGGAAAACACACCGGTCACGGCGGCAACCAAGGCAAACTTGAAGGTCACCAGGCCCGAGGCGTCATTCATCAACGCCTCGCCCTGGAGCATGTGCATCAGGGGTGTCGGCAAGCGATTCTGGGAAATCGCCGAAACCGCCACGGCGTCGGTTGGCGACAACACCGCCGCCAGCGCGAACGCCACCGGCAGTGGAATGCTCGGGATCAACCAATGAATGAAATACCCGGCGCCGACCACGGTGAACAGCACCAAACCCACGGCCAGCGTCAGGATCGGCCCGCGCAGGCGCCACAGTTCACGCTTGGGCATGCGCCAGCCATCGGAAAACAACAGCGGCGGCAGGAACAGAAAGAGGAACAACTCCGGGTCCAGCGCTACATGCAGCCCCAACGTAGGCCAGGCCAGCAAAGCACCCGCGCCGATTTGCACCAACGGCAAGGGCAGCGGGATCACCCGTCCGATCAGGCGTGAAACGCCGACCAGCATCAACAGGATCAGGACGGTGTAGGCGGTTTGCATAAAGCGTTTTTCCCAGGCAATCGACAGCATTGAAGTGCCATATTAGCCGCTTAGACTGCGGGCAGGCCGTTGCACCAATGTCGCATCGCCCGCAAACACCGCAAAACCACTGTGGGAGCGGGCTTGCTCGCGAAGGCGTGGTGTTAGCCGCCATCACTGCTGCCTGACACGACGCCTTCGCGAGCAAGCCCGCTCCCACATCAGGATCAGTTTTGCGTTTTAACTGAAAGGCCATGGCATAATCCGTCACCATTTTTTTCCAGCACCTGCAAAGGGGCAATTCCTTGACCGATTCAAGCAAAACGTTGCACCTTTTCGGCATCAAAGCCTGCGACACCATGAAAAAGGCGCGCACCTGGCTCGATGAACACGCTGTCAGCTTTGACTTTCATGATTACAAAACGGCCGGAATCGACCGTGAACACCTCAACCAATGGTGCGACGAGCACGGCTGGCAAGTGGTGTTGAACCGCGCAGGCACGACCTTTCGCAAACTCGACGACGAACGCAAAGCCGATCTCGATCAAGCAAAAGCCATCGAACTGATGCTCGCACAACCCTCGATGATCAAGCGCCCGGTGCTTGATCTCGGTGACCGAACCCTGATTGGCTTCAAGCCAGATATCTACGCGGCCGCACTCAAGTAAGGCAGCCCGTTCTTTTTGTTAGAGGTATCAACATGTCCAATTCCCTGTTCAGCCTGGCCTTTGGTGTCGGCACTCAAAACCGTCAAGGCGCCTGGCTGGAAGTGTTTTACGCGCAGCCACTGCTCAATCCATCGGCTGAACTGGTTGCAGCCATTGCGCCGGTTCTGGGCTACACCGAAGGCAACCAGGCCATCGCTTTCAGCACTGCCCAGGCTTCGCAACTGGCTGAAGCGCTGAAAAACGTCGACGCCGGCCAAGCCGCGCTGCTGACCCGTCTGGCCGAAAGCCACAAGCCGCTGGTCGCGACCATCCTGGCCGACGACGCGCAACTGACGTCCACGCCTGAGGCTTACCTCAAGCTGCACCTGCTGTCTCACCGTCTGGTCAAGCCACACGGCCTGAACCTGGCCGGTGTGTTCCCGCTGCTGCCAAACGTAGCGTGGACCAGCCAGGGCGCCATCGACCTCGCCGAACTGGCCGAGCATCAACTGGAAGCCCGTCTGCGCGGCGAGCTGCTGGAAGTGTTCTCGGTGGACAAGTTCCCGAAAATGACCGACTACGTGGTACCGGCCGGCGTGCGTATCGCTGACGCTGCGCGTATCCGTCTGGGCGCCTACGTGGGCGAAGGCACCACCGTGATGCACGAAGGTTTCGTCAACTTCAACGCGGGCACCGAAGGCCCGGGCATGATCGAAGGTCGTGTGTCGGCTGGCGTGTTCGTCGGCAAGGGTTCGGACCTGGGCGGCGGTTGCTCGACCATGGGCACCCTGTCGGGTGGCGGCAACATCGTGATCAAAGTTGGCGAAGGTTGCCTGATCGGCGCGAACGCCGGTATCGGTATCCCGTTGGGCGACCGCAACACCGTGGAGTCGGGCCTGTATGTGACCGCTGGCACCAAAGTGGCGCTGCTGGACGAGAAAAATCAGCTGGTCAAAGTGGTGAAGGCCCGTGAACTGGCCGGTCAACCTGACCTGCTGTTCCGTCGCAATTCGGAGACCGGTGCGGTGGAATGCAAAACCCACAAATCGGCCATCGAACTGAACGAAGCGCTGCACGCTCACAACTAAGCAGAGCGCAAAACGATCACCTGCACCTTGCCCTCGATCTTGATTTTGATCTTGTAGGAGCGAGGCTTGCCCGCGAAGGCGTCATCACTGACGCCCAAAAGCTTCGCGGGCAAGCCTCGCTCCTACAAGGGCAAGGACGAGGAAAATCAAGGTCAGGCGCTCCCCTCGCCCATGTTCAACAGGGCCCGATAGCATGATGATTCCTTCTCCCTGGCGCGCCGATTTTCCGGCCATCGCCGCATTACAAAGGCAAGACCAGACCTATCTGGACAACGCCGCCACCACGCAAAAACCTCAAGCCCTGCTGGATGCTCTGGCGCATTACTACGCCAATGGCGCGGCCAACGTGCATCGGGCGCAGCACTTGCCCGGCGCCCACGCCACCCAGGCGTTCGAGGACAGCCGCAGTAAAGTCGGCCAATGGCTGAATGCCGGCGATTGCGGGCAGATAATCTTTACCCACGGCGCGACTTCCGCGCTGAACCTCCTGGCCTATGGCCTGGAACACCTATTAAATCCAGGCGATGAGATTGTCATCAGCGCTCTGGAGCACCACGCCAACCTGCTGCCCTGGCAGCAACTGGCCCTGCGCCGCGACTTGAAACTGCTGATTTTGCCGCTGGACGCCGACGGTGTGATCGACCTTGAAGCTGCCGCGCAGTTGATCGGCCCGCGAACCCGTTTGCTGGCGGTCAGTCAGTTGTCCAATGTGCTCGGCGTCTGGCAACCGTTGCCCGAGTTGTTGGCGATGACCAAGGCGCACGACGCCCTGACCGTGATCGACGGCGCGCAAGGCGTGGTTCATGGCCGGCACGACGTGCAGGCGCTGGGCTGCGACTTCTATGTGTTTTCCAGCCACAAGCTCTACGGCCCCGATGGCCTTGGCGTGCTGTTCGGGCGCAATGAAGCCCTTGAACAGCTACGCCCATGGCAATTCGGTGGCGAAATGGTGCTGGACGCCAATTACCACGACGCCCGTTTCCGCCCGGCGCCGCTGGGTTTCGAAGCAGGAACGCCGCCGATCTCCAGTGTGATCGGTCTGGGGGCGACCCTGGATTACCTCGCTGGGCTGGATCAGGACGCGGTAAACGCACACGAAGCGGCGCTGCATGACTACTTGTTGAAAGGTCTTGAGGCACGCAATGGCATTCGATTGCTGGGCAAGCCGCAACTCGCGCTGGCCAGTTTTGTCGTCGAGGGTGTGCATAACTCCGATCTCGCGCATTTGCTGACCGAACAGGGGATCGCCGTGCGCGCCGGTCATCACTGCGCCATGCCGCTGCTCAAGAGCTTCGAACTGGCCGGGGCGATTCGGGTATCGCTGGCGCTGTATAACGACTCCGAGGATCTGGAGCGGTTCTTTGAAGCGCTGGATCAGGCGCTGGAGTTGCTGCGATGAGTTTGCCGGCCGATGCGGTTTTGGCGCTGGAAACATTTGAACAAGCCGGTAGCTGGGAACAGCGGGCGCGATTGCTGATGCAATGGGGCGATCGCCTGCCGGCGTTGAGCGATGTGGATAAGGTTGACGCCAACCGCGTGCATGGCTGTGAAAGCCAGGTTTGGCTGGTGGGAACATTGCAGGATGGGCATTGGCAGTTCGCCGCGAGCAGCGATGCGCGGTTGATTCGCGGGTTGGTGGCGTTGCTGCTGGCGCGGGTTAACGGGTTGTCGGCGGCTGAGTTGCAGCAGGTGGATTTGCCGGATTGGTTCAATCAGCTTGGATTGAGCCGGCAGTTGTCGCCGTCGCGCAGTAATGGCCTGAATGCCGTGTTACAGCGAATGAATGAGTTGGCTGGTTAATCGCCTTCGCGAGCAAGCCCGCTCCCACAGGGAAATGCATTCCAATGTGGGAGCGGGCTTGCTCGCGAAGAGGCTATCAGCCACACCGATCAAGCCTCGGGTTTTACCCGATCCGCCGGCCGCCGCACACCCGCCACAATCTTATCCACAGCCTTGGTCGCCGCGACCATGCCAAATGTCGCCGTCACCATCATCACTGCGCCAAACCCGCCGGCGCAGTCGAGTTTCACACCATCACCGACAAAACTCTTCTGCAAGCAAATGCTGCCATCCGGTTTCGGGTAGCGCAGCTGTTCGGTGGAGAACACGCACGGCACGCTGTAATGACGGGTCACGGTACGGGAGAAGTTGTAGTCACGGCGCAGCGTCGAGCGCACTTTCGAGGCCAGCGGATCGTTGAAGGTCCGGTTCAAATCACAGACCTGGATCAGCGTCGGGTCAATCTGCCCGCCCGCGCCACCGGTGGTGATGATCTGGATCTTGCGCCGTTTGCACCAGGCGATCAGCGCAGCCTTGGCATTCACGCTGTCGATGCAGTCGATCACGCAATCGATGTTCGGCGTGATGTACTCGGCCATGGTTTCGCGGGTGACGAAATCCGCCACCGCGTGCACCGTGCAGTCCGGGTTGATCCCGCGCAGGCGCTCGGCCATCACCTCGACCTTGGGCTTGCCGACGGTGCTGTCCAGCGCATGCAATTGACGGTTGGCGTTGCTGACACAGACGTCATCGAGGTCGAACAGCGAAATCTCGCCCACGCCACACCGGGCCACGGCTTCCGCCGCCCAGGAACCGACGCCACCGACGCCGACGATCGCCACATGGGCCGCGCGCAGGCGCTCCAGGCCCTCAATGCCATACAACCGAGCAATGCCGGCAAACCGCGGATCTTCTGTACTCATGACCATTACCCCAAAAACCGGCGCGCATTATAGGGCCACAGCGCGAGAACTTTTAACCTTCCGGCTATAAGTGTAAGAACTTATGTGAAACCGAAGTGCCCAATGTCGGGCGTTTCCCTGTTCGCTGTACGGTCAGAGAACCTCCAGTGTAGGATGCGCGCCCCTGCCCCCTGGCAGCCAGCCGCAAACCGTTCCTTCGTTCCACAGCCTTTGGAACCCGAAAAAGCTATGTCATCGCGTAAATTTGGACTCAACCTGGTCGTGGTGCTCGCCATCGCAGCCTTGTTTACCGGCTTCTGGGCGCTGATCAATCGCCCGGTCACCGCCCCCAACTGGCCTGAACAGATCTCCGGTTTTTCCTACTCGCCGTTTCAACAAGGCCAGTACCCACAGAAAGACCAGTACCCGACCGACGATGAAATGCGTCGCGACCTGGAGATCATGAGCAAGCTGACGGACAACATCCGTACCTACTCGGTCGACGGCACGCTGGAGGACATTCCCAAACTGGCGGAAGAGTTCGGCCTGCGGGTGACCCTGGGGATCTGGATCAGCCCGGACCAGGAACGCAACGAGCGCGAGATCTTGCGCGCCATCGAACTGGCCAACACCTCACGCAGCGTGGTTCGCGTGGTTGTAGGCAACGAGGCGATCTTCCGTAAGGAAATTACCGCCAAGGACCTCAGCGTCATCCTCGACCGCGTCCGCGCAGCCGTGAAAGTGCCGGTGACCACGTCCGAGCAATGGCACGTCTGGGAAGAACACCCGGAACTGGCCAAGCACGTCGACCTGATCGCCGCGCACGTTCTGCCTTACTGGGAGTTCATTCCGGTGGACAAGGCCGGTCAATTCGTCCTCGACCGCGCCCGGGACCTGAAAAAGATGTTCCCGAAAAAACCACTGCTGCTCTCGGAGGTTGGCTGGCCGAGCAACGGTCGGATGCGTGGCGGCACCGACGCGAGCCCGGCGGATCAGGCGATCTACCTGCGTACATTGGTCAACAAGCTGAACCGCCAAGGCTTCAACTACTTCGTGATCGAAGCGTTTGACCAGCCATGGAAAGCCAGCGACGAAGGTTCGGTGGGCGCGTATTGGGGCGTGTTCAACGCCGCACGCCAACAGAAATTCAACTTCGAAGGTCCGGTAGTCGCGATCCCGCAATGGCGCGTGCTGGCAATCGGCTCGGCCGTATTGGCCTTGCTCTCCCTGACCTTGTTGATGATCGACGGCTCGGCCTTGCGTCAACGTGGCCGCACTTTCCTGACCTTTATTGCGTTCCTTTGCGGGTCGGTTCTAGTCTGGATCGGCTACGACTACAGCCAGCAATACAGCACCTGGTTCAGCCTGACGGTGGGCTTCTTGCTCGCCCTCGGTGCGCTCGGGGTGTTTATCGTGTTGCTGACCGAAGCCCACGAACTGGCCGAAGCGGTCTGGACCCACAAGCGCCGGCGAGAATTCCTGCCGGTCGTGGGGGATTCGGACTACCGACCGAAAGTGTCGATTCACGTACCGTGCTACAACGAACCGCCGGAGATGGTCAAACAGACCCTCAACGCCCTGGCCAACCTCGACTATCCGGACTTCGAAGTCCTGATCATCGACAACAACACCAAGGACCCGGCGGTCTGGGAACCGGTGCGCGATTACTGCGAAACCCTCGGCCCGCGCTTCAAGTTCTTCCACGTCGCCCCATTGGCCGGTTTCAAGGGTGGCGCGTTGAACTACCTGATTCCGCACACCGCCAAGGATGCCGAAGTGATTGCGGTGATCGATTCGGACTACTGCGTCGACCCGAACTGGCTCAAGCACATGGTGCCGCACTTCGCCGATCCGAAAATCGCCGTGGTGCAGTCGCCACAGGATTATCGCGACCAGAACGAAAGCACCTTCAAGAAGCTCTGCTACGCGGAATACAAAGGCTTCTTCCACATCGGCATGGTCACCCGTAACGACCGTGACGCGATCATCCAGCACGGCACCATGACCATGACCCGCCGTTCGGTGCTCGAAGAACTCGGTTGGGCTGACTGGTGCATCTGTGAAGACGCCGAGTTGGGTCTACGAGTGTTCGAAAAAGGTTTGTCGGCGGCGTATTACCACACCAGCTACGGCAAAGGCCTGATGCCCGATACCTTTATCGACTTCAAGAAACAGCGTTTCCGCTGGGCCTACGGGGCGATTCAGATCATCAAGCGTCACACCGCCAGCTTGCTGCGCGGCAAGGACACCGAGTTGACCCGTGGCCAGCGTTACCACTTCCTCGCGGGCTGGTTGCCGTGGGTGGCGGACGGCATGAACATCTTCTTCACCGTCGGCGCCCTGTTGTGGTCGGCGGCGATGATCATCGTGCCGCAACGGGTCGATCCACCGCTGCTGATTTTCGCAATCCCGCCATTGGCGCTGTTCGTATTCAAGGTAGGCAAGATCATCTTCCTCTATCGCCGTGCGGTCGGGGTTAACTTGAAGGACGCGTTCTGCGCGGCGCTGGCCGGTCTGGCGTTGTCGCACACCATCGCCAAAGCGGTGCTGTACGGCTTCTTCACCAGCAGCATTCCGTTCTTCCGTACGCCGAAAAACGCCGATAACCACGGCTTCTGGGTAGCGATTTCGGAGGCGCGCGAAGAGATGTTCATCATGCTGCTGTTGTGGGGCGCGGCACTCGGGATCTTCCTGGTGAACGGCCTGCCGAGCAACGACATGCGCTTCTGGGTGATCATGTTGCTGGTGCAGTCGCTGCCATACCTGGCGGCGCTGATCATGGCGTTCCTGTCTTCGCTGCCCAAACCGGCCGCCGAGCCTGAGCCGGCACCGGCCGTCTAAATCAGTACAGATGCACTAAACGGCGGCCAATGGCCGCCGTTTTGCTTTAAGATAACCGCCATTTTGCAGGCCTTGCCTTAGTGGCCCGACCTAATACCTGTGGGAGCGAGCCTGCTCGCGAAGAGTCCGTCACATTCAACCTTTATGGTGACTGTCAGACCGCTTTCGCGAGCAGGCTCGCTCCTACATTTTCAGCTTCCGGAGTTTTCCATGACGGCCCACGCCGACCTTTCGCCGACCCTTCAACTCGCCATTGACCTGATCCGCCGTCCGTCCGTGACGCCGGTCGACGCCGATTGCCAGAAGCAGATGATGCAGCGCCTGGGCGATGCCGGTTTCCAACTGGAACCGATGCGCATCGAAGATGTGGATAACTTCTGGGCCACTCACGGCAAACACGACGGTCCGGTGCTGTGCTTCGCCGGTCACACCGACGTGGTCCCGACCGGTCCGGTCACCGCTTGGCAGATCGAGCCGTTCAACGCCGTCATCGATGAACACGGCATGCTCTGCGGCCGTGGCGCCGCCGACATGAAAGGCAGCTTGGCGTCGATGACGGTGGCCGCCGAGCGTTTTGTCGCCGACTACCCGGATCACAAGGGCAAGGTTGCTTTCCTGATCACCAGCGATGAAGAAGGCCCGGCACACCACGGCACCAAGGCTGTGATCGAACGCCTCGCCGCGCGCAAGGAGCGTCTGGACTGGTGCATCGTCGGCGAACCGTCGAGCACCACCCTGGTCGGTGACGTGGTCAAGAACGGTCGTCGCGGTTCCCTCGGCGCCAAGCTGACCGTACGCGGTATTCAGGGCCACGTGGCCTACCCACACCTGGCGAAGAACCCGATCCACCTCGCTGCCCCGGCGCTGGCCGAACTGGCCGCCGAGCATTGGGACCACGGCAACGATTTCTTCCCGCCGACCAGTTTCCAGATTTCCAACGTGAACTCCGGCACTGGCGCGACCAACGTGATTCCGGGTGATCTGGTGGCGGTGTTCAACTTCCGCTTCTCTACCGAATCCACCGTTGAAGGCCTGCAAAAACGCGTCGCCGACATTCTCGACAAGCATGGCCTGGACTGGCACGTGGATTGGGCGCTGTCGGGCCTGCCGTTCCTCACCGAACCGGGCGCCCTGCTGGATGCTGTTGCATCGAGCATCAAGGACATCACCGGTCGCGAAACCAAGGCGTCCACCAGTGGCGGTACGTCCGACGGTCGTTTCATCGCGACTATGGGCACCCAGGTGGTTGAGCTGGGGCCGGTCAACGCGACGATTCACCAGGTCAACGAGCGTGTGCTGGCCGCCGACCTCGACGTGCTGACCGAAATCTACTACCAGACCCTGATCAAGTTGCTCGCCTGATGCTTGCCTGCCCGATCTGCAGCGAACCGCTTAACGCGGTGGACAACGGCGTGGCCTGCCCCGCCGGGCATCGTTTCGACCGCGCGCGCCAGGGTTACCTGAACCTGCTGCCGGTGCAGCACAAGAACAGCCGCGACCCTGGGGATAACCTGGCGATGGTCGAGGCCCGACGCGACTTCTTGAACGCCGGCCATTACGCGCCGGTGGCCAAGCGCCTGGCGGAGTTGGCGGCGCAGTACGCGCCCCAGCGCTGGCTCGATATCGGTTGTGGCGAGGGTTACTACACCGCGCAAATCGCCGAAGCCTTGCCGAATGCCGATGGTTACGCATTGGATATTTCCCGGGAAGCGGTCAAACGCGCCTGCAAGCGTAATCCGCAGCTGACTTGGTTGATCGCCAGTATGGCGCGGGTGCCATTGGCGTCCGGCAGCTGCCAGTTTCTGGCGAGCGTTTTCAGCCCGCTGGACTGGGAAGAAGCCAAACGCCTGCTCAGCCCTGGCGGCGGCTTGATGAAAGTCGGGCCGACCAGCGGCCATCTGATGGAATTGCGCGAAAGCCTGTATGACGAAGTGCGCGAATACACCGACGACAAGCACCTGGCCCTGGTGCCGGAAGGCATGGCGCTGGCGCACAGCGAAACCCTGGAATTCAAACTGACGCTGGCAAGCGGTCAGGATCGTGCCAACCTGTTGGCCATGACGCCCCACGGCTGGCGCGCCAGTGCCGAACGCCGGGCAGCGGTCATCGAGCAGGTCGAGCCGTTCGAGGTCACCGTGTCGATGCGCTACGATTATTTCGTACTTCAATAAACCCTAATTTTTTGGCCTTTAGCAATCGCTTGAGGCCGGCTAAATCCGCGAATGGATTTTTCAAGACCGCAGTGAGGACATCCATGCGCCAACCCGATATCGAGATTTACCTGAAAGACGCCGACGTCGACTACAAAGCCGTCGCAGATTGGCTTAGCGAGGCGTTGGGCCAGTGCAGTGAATGGGTCAAGAAGGGCCAGACCTACAAGTGCAAGGCCGGCAACGTGCCGGTGACCTGGCTGCCGAAAGCCGTCGGCAAATGGAACAGCCTGTTCCTGGACAGCGACCAGACCCCGTGGGAAGACGACATCGCCTGCGCCCGCGCAGCCTTTGCCGCGCTGAACGTCGAAGTGCGTTGCGCGCCGGGAACGTGGGTCGAGGAAGAAGGCGAAGAAACCGCCGATCGCTGGATGCGCATCAGCGCTGATGGTGAAGAAGAGATCACCTGGAAAACCGTATAAGACCAGCAACACCACAAACCTGTAGGAGCGAGGCTTGCCCGCGAAGCTTTTAGCGCCAGTGATGACGCCTTCGCGGGCAAGCCTCGCTCCTACGGGTCATGCGTGATCCGGGGATCGGGTTTACAGACCTACAACATCCTCAGCCTGCAACCCCTTCTCGCCCGTCACCACGGCGTATTCAACCTGCTGGCCTTCAGCCAGCGAACGGTGGCCTTCGCCGCGGATCGCGCGGTAATGCACGAACACGTCCACCCCGTCCTCGCGTTGAATGAAGCCGTAGCCCTTGGCGTCGTTGAACCACTTCACATTGCCGGTCTCGCGCGTAGCCATGTCTCGTTACCCCCTTGTTTTTATTTTGAGCGGTCGAGTATATGACAGCCGCTAAAACTCTCAACTCAAGTTTACTTGCCCGCTTTTTTGCCGATTTTCGGCGAATACGGCACACTATCGGCCGCCCGAGCATTTGCTCGGTTTTATTCACTCACGCAGAAGCCGTATGACCCGCTCCCCGTTCCGTCGTCTTGTGTTTGGCACCCTGCGCCGACTGTTGTACCTCTGGGTTCGCTCGGAGACGATCAACCAGTCGTCCTTTACCCTCAACCTCGACCGCAGCCGTCCGGTGTTCTACGTCCTGCAAAATCCTTCGCTGACCGACCTGGCCGTGGTCGACACCGAGTGCACCAAGGCCGGTCTGCCGCGCCCGGTGCTGCCGGTGTCGGTGGGTAATCTGCTGGAGCCCGCCGCGTTCTTTTACCTGACACCGGAGCCCGACTGGCTCGGCCGCCAGGACAAACGCGGCGCACCGCCAACCCTGACCCGTCTGGTCAGCGCCTTGAGCCAGAACGCCGCCGAAGATGCGCAGATCATCCCGGTCAGCGTGTTCTGGGGTCAGTCGCCGGACAGCGAGTCGAGCCCGTGGAAGCTGTTGTTCGCCGATAGCTGGGCGGTCACCGGGCGTCTGCGCCGCTTACTCAGCATCATCGTGCTGGGGCGCAAGACCCGCGTGCAGTTCTCGGCGCCGATCCATCTGCGTGAGCTGATCGAGCACAACAAGGGCCACGAGCGCACCGTGCGCATGGCCCAGCGAATTCTGCGGGTGCACTTCCGCAACCTCAAAGCCGCAGTGATCGGCCCGGACATTTCCCACCGTCGCAACCTGGTCAAGGGCCTGCTCAATCAGCCACTGGTCAAGCAAGCGATCCTCGATGAAGCCGAGCGCGAGAACATCTCCCCGGAAAAAGCCAAGGCCCAGGCCCTGCGCTACGGCAACGAGATCGCCTCGGACTACACCTACACCGCGATCCGTTTCCTGGAAGTGGTGCTGAGCTGGTTCTGGAACAAGATTTACGACGGGATCAAGGTCAACCATATCGAAGGCGTGCAGAAAGTCGCCCAGGGTCACGAAGTGATCTATGTGCCTTGCCATCGCAGCCACATCGATTACCTGCTGCTCTCGTACCTGCTGTTTCGCAACGGCCTGACCCCGCCGCACATCGCCGCCGGGATCAACCTGAACATGCCGGTAATCGGCAGCCTGCTGCGCCGTGGCGGCGCGTTTTTCATGCGCCGTACCTTCAAGGGCAACCCGCTGTACACCTCGGTGTTCAACGAATACCTGCACACCTTGTTCACCAAAGGCTTTCCGGTCGAATACTTCGTCGAGGGCGGCCGTTCCCGCACCGGGCGCATGCTGCAACCGAAAACCGGAATGCTGGCAATCACCCTGCGCAGTTTCCTGCGTTCGTCGCGCATGCCCATCGTCTTCATCCCGGTGTACATCGGTTATGAGCGCGTACTCGAAGGCCGGACCTACCTCGGCGAACTGCGCGGCGCGAGCAAGAAGAAAGAATCGATCTTCGACATCTTCAAAGTCATCGGCGCCCTCAAGCAGCGCTTCGGCCAGGTGGCGGTGAACTTCGGCGAGCCGATCAAACTGGCGGAATTCCTCGACAGCGAACAGCCAGACTGGCGCTCCCAGGAACTCGGCCCGCAATTCAAACCGGCGTGGCTCAACGAAACCACCAACCGCCTCGGCGAGAAAGTCGCGCAGCATTTGAACGAAGCGGCGGCGATCAACCCGGTCAACCTGGTGGCCCTGGCGTTACTGTCCACCAGCCGTTTGGCTCTCGATGATCGCGCGATGGCGCGGGTGCTGGATTTGTATCTGGCGCTGTTGCGCAAAGTGCCGTACTCCCCACACACCACATTGCCGGAAGGTGACGGTCGGGCGTTGATCGAGCATGTGAAGGACATGGACCTGCTGTCCGAACAGAGCGATGCCTTGGGCAAGATTCTGTATCTGGACGAGCAAAACGCCGTCCTGATGACCTACTACCGCAACAACGTGCTGCACATTTTTGCCTTGCCGGCGCTGTTGGCGAGTTTCTTCCAGAGTGCGTCGCGCATGAGCCGCGAACAGATCCTGCGCTACACCCGCGCGCTGTATCCGTACCTGCAATCGGAGCTGTTCATTCGCTGGTCCATGGATGAGCTGGAGGGCGTGGTCGATCAGTGGCTCGAAGCCTTTGTCGAGCAAGGCCTGCTGCGATTCGAGAACGACGTGTATCTGCGTCCGGCACCGAGTTCGCGACATTTCGTGCTGCTGACGCTGCTGTCAAAAAGCATCGCCCAGACCCTGCAACGCTTCTATATGACCGTTTCCCTGCTGCTCAACAGCGGCCAGAACAGCATCAGCGCCGAAGAACTGGAAGACCTGTGCACGGTCATGGCCCAGCGCCTGTCGATCCTCCATGGCCTGAACGCCCCAGAGTTCTTCGACAAGAGCCTGTTCCGCCACTTCATCCAGACCATGCTCGATCTGGACGTGCTCAAGCGCGATGAAGCCGGCAAGCTGAGCTATCACGAACTGCTCGGCGAACTGGCCGAAGGCGCGGCCAAGCGTGTACTGCCGGCGGAGATCCGTTTGTCGATCCGTCAGGTGGCGCTGCATCGCAGTGAAGATGCGGCGGATCAGGTCGCCACACAGCCCGAGGCTTGATGCAATTCCCTGTGGGAGCGGGCTTGCTCGCGAAGTCGGTGTGTCAGACGACAGAGATGTTGAATGTTAAACCGCCTTCGCGAGCAAGCCCGCTCCCACATTGACTGGAGATCTGCGATGAAAAAACTCTCTCTACTAGCCCTGACCGCATTGCTGGGAGCCTGCCAATCCATGCACCCTTCAGCCAAAACCAGCCTCGACGGCGAAGTGTTCTACCTGCAACGCATCGCTCTGCCGCCGAGCGCAATCTTGAGCGTCAGCCTGCAGGACATATCCCTGGCCGACGCGCCAGCCGTCGTCCTCGACGAACAGAAAGGCCCGGTCAAAGGCCAAGTGCCGTTGCCATTCCATCTGAGCTACGATCCGGCACAGGTCAAACCCGGCCATCGCTATTCGGTCAGCGCACGCATTGAAGTGAACGGTGAACTGATGTTCATCACCACCGAAAACCATGCAGTGCAACTCGATGGCAACGATCCGCAGCCGCTGAAAGTCCGCGTCGACGCCGTCCGTTAATTTCCCTTATTCGTACAAGGAAGCCGCCATGTTCCGCCCTACCCTTCGCTTCGCCGGCCTGTGCGCAGGTTTGATGATTTCTGCCAGTGCCATGGCCCTGTCGCTCAGCGACCTGTCGCAAAACGACGCCACCGGCGGCCTCAAGGACGCCCTGACCCAAGGTGCACAACTGGCCGTTAAACAACTCGGCACGCCGGGCGGCTTCAGCAACAACCCGGACGTGAAGATCGAACTGCCGGGCAAACTGGGCAAAGTCGCGAAAAAGATGAAGCAGTTCGGGATGGGCGACCAAGTCGATCAGCTGGAAACCAGCATGAACAAAGCGGCTGAAACCGCCGTGACCCAGGCCCAGCCGATCCTCGTCGATGCCGTGAAAAAAATGAGCGTGTCCGACGCCAAGGGCATCCTCAGCGGTGGCAAAGACTCGGCCACTCAGTACCTGGATAAATCCAGCCGCGAACAGATCCGCGCCAAGTTCCTGCCAATCGTAAAACAAGCCACCGACCAGGTCGGTTTGGCCAAACAATACAACTCGTTCGCCGGCCAAGCTGCGACACTGGGTGTGGTGGACGCGAAAAGCGCCAACATCGAAAGCTACGTGACTGAGCAGGCATTGAACGGTTTGTTCGAGATGATCGGCAAGCAAGAAGAAACCATCCGCCAAAACCCGGCGGCTGCGGCGACCAGCCTCGCGAAGAAAGTCTTCGGCACGCTCTAAGCTCAAACATAAAACCCTGTGGGAGCGGGCTTGCTCGCGAAAGCGGTGTATCAGTCAACGTTGATATCGACTGGTACACTGCCTTCGCGAGCAGGCTCGCTCCTACAGTAAGTCAGGCTTTTGCGGTAGACCTCGGTAAAGCCAGTCACCGCCCTCAAAACGACCGAACACTGGAAATCGATGAAGTAAGTCAAGTCCAGGTCATCGGCTTCGGTGTGCAGATACGAGCGTCCATATTTCACCGGTGCGTTGCGCAGCAGTGTGCTGATGGCGATGTAGCGAAAGGCCGAAAAATCATTTTTGAACATGAACCAGTAAAACAGCGCTCGGGCGACGCGGCCGTTGCCGTCGCGAAACGGATGCTCGTAGCCCAGGGCAAAATGTAGCGCGATGGCTTTGATCAAGGGATGAACATAATCCCCGTGGAAGGGGTCGTTGTGGGCTTGGTTGATCCACTTCGTCAACGCATCCAAGCGCAACGCCAGCCCCACTGCGGGAGGCGGTGTGTGAACGGTGTTGCCCTCGCCGTCCTGCACCACCACATCATCTTTGACCCTGAAAGTTCCGGGACTGTATTGCGCGTCGTCGATGCCTTCGACGCCCACGCAATGGATCGCGGCGATCAATTCGACGCTCAAGGGCCGGTCACGCATTTCCCAGGCGAAATTCATCATCTTGTAATTGCCGATGACCATTCGCTCATCCGGCGTGCGCGGCAGGCGCTTGCGCTTGAGCATGTCCTTGGCCACCCGCGTGGTGGTGGCAGCGCCTTCCAGTTGGCTGCTGCTGATGGCTTCGTCTTCGATCAGGTCATTGAGCAGATAGCTGAAATGCGCGTGCTCACCAATCTGGCTACTCATGTACGCCAACGCTGCAGTCGTCGCCTGTCGGTCGACGGTAGATATCGCGATTTGTGCGACCGGTGTCAGCACGAAATTGCTCCATTGGATCGGCTCACCCAATGGCAGCAGGTTTGCGTATTGGGCGGTGCGGGCCTTTTTGACCAGTGCCCAACAGAGACGGGGATCCAGGCCCGGCGCCCAGCGATGGCGCAAGTCATCAAATGGAAGGTAACGGCCCTGACCGTCCAGAGGCTTTAGCAGTACGAGGTAATCCGAAAGGCGTTCTTTGTGCGGCGATTGCGCCAGCAGGTCAAACACAGGGTCGGACCTGCCTCTCAGCGCAGGGGGCTTTTTCATTACGACTGCCTCAAGAACTCATCAAAACCGAGTCTGGAGTACAGCATTCAGCCCTCTGCGACTCAATATCAGAGCATTCTGAAATATTTGTAGGAAATCTAATGTGGGAGCGGGCTTGCTCGCGAAAGCGGTGTATCAGTCAACGTTGATATCGACTGGTACACCGCATTCGCGAGCAAGCCCGCTCCCACAAAAGTAGGTGGCCCGACGGCCGCCCGGTTCACGCTGGGTCTTTTTTGATCCGGAACCACGCCGCATACAGCGCCGGCAGGAACAGCAACGTCAACGCCGTCGCCACGATCAATCCGCCCATGATCGCCACCGCCATCGGCCCGAAGAACACGCTGCGCGACAGCGGGATCATCGCCAGCACGGCGGCGAGTGCCGTCAACACGATTGGCCGGAATCGGCGCACCGTGGCTTCGATAATCGCTTGCCACGGCTTGAGGCCGGCGGCGATGTCTTGCTCGATCTGGTCCACCAGGATCACCGAGTTGCGCATGATCATCCCGGACAAGGCGATGGTCCCGAGCATGGCGACAAAGCCGAACGGCTGGCGGAACACCATCAGGAACAGGGTCACGCCGATCAAGCCCAATGGCGCTGTCAGGAATACCATCGCCGTGCGTGAGAAACTGCGCAGTTGCAGCATCAGCAACGTCAGCACCACGACGATGAACAGCGGCACGCCGGCCTTCACCGAGTTCTGTCCGCGAGCCGAATCCTCCACGGTGCCGCCGACTTCCAGCAAGTAGCCGTCCGGCAGTTCGGCGCGAATCGGGTCGAGGGTCGGCATGATCTGCTGCACCAGGGTCGCCGGCTGCTCCTTGCCGTAGATGTCGGCGCGAATCGTCACGTTGGGCAGGCGATTGCGGTGCCAGATGATGCCTTCTTCGAAGCCATATTCCAGGGTCGCAATCTGCGACAGCGCGACGCTTTTGCCGTTGTCGGTGGGCACCGCCAGGCTCGGCAGCAGCGACAGTTCGGTGCGTTCATGCACGGTGCCGCGCAGCAGGATTTCGATCAACTCGTTGTCTTCGCGATACTGACTGACGCTGGAACCGGTCAGGGAGCTTTGCAAAAACTTCGAGAGGTTGGCGGTGCTCACGCCGAGCGCGCGGGCGCGGTCCTGATCAACGTTCAGGTACACGACTTTGCTCGGTTCTTCCCAGTCCAGATGGACGTTGACCACGTGGGGATTCTCGCGAACTTTCTCCGCGACTTTTCGCGCCAGAGCCCGGACTTCTTCGATGTGTTCACCGGTCACGCGGAACTGCACCGGGTAGCCAACCGGCGGGCCGTTTTCCAAACGCGTAACCCGCGAGCGCAGGGCCGGAAATTGTTCGTTGAGGGTTTCGATCAGCCAGGTGCGCAGGGTTTCGCGCTCCTCGATGGTCTTGGCCAGGACGACAAACTGGGCGAAGCTCGCGGCAGGAAGTTGCTGATCCAGCGGTAGGTAAAAGCGCGGCGAGCCGGTGCCGACGTAAGCCACATAGTTATCGATGCCGGCGTGGTCCTTCAGCAGACCTTCAAGGCGTTTAACCTCGTCGGTGGTGTTGCTCAAGGACGCGCCTTCGGCCAGTTTCAGATCGACCATCAATTCCAGACGGCCCGAGGCCGGGAAGAATTGCTGCGGCACGAAGCGGAACAGGAAGATGGAGCCAATGAACAACACAACGGTCAATACGATCACGGTCTTGCGCCAGCGCACGCACCATTCGACCAAGCGCCGAACGCGTTGATAGAACGGCGTGCCGTAGGGGTCGGGCTGACCGCCAGTAGTGCCGTGTTTGGCGGCGTGAATCTTCGCCAGGTCCGGTAGGAGTTTTTCCCCCAGGTACGGCACAAACACCACGGCGGCAATCCACGAGGCCAGCAGTGCGATAGTCACCACCTGGAAGATCGAACGGGTGTATTCACCCGTGCCCGATTGCGCGGTGGCAATCGGCAGGAAACCGGCTGCGGTGATCAGCGTGCCGGTGAGCATCGGGAACGCGGTGCTGGTCCAGGCGAAACTCGCGGCTTTGATCCGATCGAAACCCTGCTCCATTTTGATCGCCATCATTTCCACGGCGATGATCGCGTCGTCCACCAGCAAGCCCAAGGCCAGAACCAGTGCGCCGAGGGAAATCTTGTGCAGGCCAATTCCCAAGTAATACATGCAGGCGAACGTCATCGCCAACACCAGCGGAATGGCCAGCGCCACCACCATGCCGGTGCGTACGCCGAGGGAGAAAAAGCTCACCAGCAACACAATCGCAAGGGCTTCCACCAGCACCTGGACGAATTCACCGACACCGGTTTTCACCGCAGCAGGCTGGTCCGAAACCTTGCGCAGTTGCATGCCGGCGGGGAGGTTTTTCTGGATGCGGTCGAACTCGACTTCCAGGGCCTTGCCAAGCACCAGAATGTCACCGCCGTCCTTCATCGCTACGGCCAGACCGATGGCGTCTTCAGCCATGAAGCGCATGCGGGGCGCCGGTGGATCGTTGAAACCGCGACGCACGTCCGCCACATCTGCGATGCGGAACGTACGATCACCGACCCGGATCGGGAAGGCCTTGATCTGATCGACCGTCTGAAAATTCCCCGAGACCCGTAGCTGCAATCGCTCGCTGCTGGTTTCGAAGAATCCGGCAGTGGACACTGCGTTCTGCTCTTCAAGCGCCTGCTGCACGGCGGCCAGCGGCAAGCCGAGGGTGGCGAGCTTGACGTTGGACAGTTCGATCCAGATCTTCTCGTCCTGCAGACCGAGCAGATCGACCTTGCCCACGTCCTTGACCCGCTGCAACTGAATCTGGATGCGGTCGGCGTAATCCTTGAGCACCGCGTAGTCAAAGCCGTCGCCAGTCAGCGCGTAGATATTGCCGAACGTCGTGCCGAATTCATCGTTGAAAAACGGCCCTTGAATGCCCGGCGGCAGGGTCTGGCGGATATCGCTGATCTTCTTGCGAACCTGATACCAGAGCTCCGGGATCTGCGCCGAGTGCATCGAATCCCGAGCCATGAATGTCACTTGGGATTCCCCCGGACGGGAGAACGAGACGATGCGCTCGTACTCGCCGGTTTCCATCAGCTTCTTTTCAATGCGCTCGGTGACCTGGCGCGAGACTTCCTGGGCCGTGGCCCCCGGCCAGTTGGTGCGAATCACCATGGCCTTGAAGGTGAACGGCGGGTCTTCGCTTTGGCCGAGTTTGGTGTAGGAAAGCGCGCCGACGATTGCCAGCAAGAGCATCAGGAACAGTACGATCTGGCGATTGCGCAGCGCCCATTCGGAAAGATTGAAACCCATCGGGGATTACTCCTTGTCCGCCAGATTGACCACGCGGTTGGAGCGATCCACCGGGCGCACTTGCTGCCCGTCATGAAGCACATGAACGCCGGCGGCCACCACCCAGTCGCTGGCGTTCAACCCTTCGAGTACCGGCACGGTTTTCTCACCGAAGGCACCGACCCGGACCGGGACTTTCTTCAACGTGTTGTTGGCGCCGACCACCCACACATAAGTGGCACCGTTTTCGGCGGTAACCGCCGAGAGCGGCACGGCCAGCGATACTACGGCGGCGGACTGGATAAACACCCGGGCACTCTGGCCGAGTTCGGCAGGGACTTTGCCGGAAGTGAAGGCAATACGCGCCGCGAAGGTCCGGGATTTGGGATCGGCGGCGGGCGAAAGTTCGCGAATGCGCCCGGCAAAACGTTGATCAGGCTGGGTCCAGAGTTCCACCGACACCGGTTGATCGACCTTGAAACGACCGAAGCTTTGCTCCGGCAGGCTGATCAACACTTCGCGCTCGCCATCGGTGGCGAGGGTAAACACAGTTTGCCCGGCAGCCACCACTTGGCCGACTTCCACCGCGCGCTTGGCGACCACGCCATCCTGAGGCGCACGCAGCACCGCGTAGCTCGCCTGATTGGTCGAGACATTGAATTCGGCTTTGATTTGTTTGAGGCGCGCTTCACCGGATCGGTAAAGGTTTTCGGAATTGTCGTACGCAGACTTGCTCACCATCTGACGGTCCATCAGCGTCTTGTAGCGATCCCGCTCGGCGCGAACCAGGTTCAGATTGGCTTCGGCAGCGGTGACTTGAGCGCGGGTAGCCTCCAGTTGCAGGCGCACATCCTGGGGATCGAGCTCGGCCAAGGGTTGATCGGCCTTGACCCGCTGGCCTTCCTCGACCAGTCGTCGGCTGACTTTACCGCCAATGCGGAACGCCAGATCCGGCTCATAACGGGCGCGGACTTCGCCGGGATAGCTTTCCATCGCCTGGGCCGAAGGCTCTGGCTGCACCACCATGGCCGGGCGCACGCTGACTTGCGGCGCCTCTTCGTGACCGCACGCCGACAATAAAAAAGCCAGGCTGACTGGCAACGCGAGGGGCAAGGCATAGCGGAACATGGTGAAGGACCTTTCGCTAATGGTGCTTGGAATAATTATACTGGCCAGTATGTTATTAATAGCAAACTCACCAGTCCAGTATTAAAAGCGAATAATGTCGAACAATCTTTCAGCATCCAATGGTCCGGGCCGCCCCAAGGATCTGGCCAAGCGCCAAGCCATCCTCGATGCGGCGAAAATTCTGTTTCTGAGTAATGGCTATGCCAGCACCAGCATGGATGCCGTGGCGGCCGAGGCCGGGGTGTCCAAGTTGACGGTCTACAGCCATTTCAACGACAAGGAGACGCTGTTCTCCGCTGCCGTGGTGGCCAAGTGCGAAGAGCAATTGCCGCCGCTGTTTTTTGAATTACCGGACGGCATTGCGGTGGAAACGGTGCTGTTGAACATTGCTCGCGGCTTTCATCAACTGGTCAATAGCGACGAATCGGTGAACCTTCATCGCTTGATGATCAGCTTGGGCAGCCAGGACCCGAAGCTATCGCTGATCTTCTTCGAGGCCGGGCCGGAGCGCATGTTGAATGGCATGGAGCGGTTGTTGAGCAGGATTGATCAGACCGGCGTATTGAGCATCGATAAACCGCGCAATGCCGCCGGGCATTTCTTCTGCCTGCTCAAGGGAGCGGGGAATTTTCGGTTGTTGTATGGCTGCGGCGACCCATTGACCGGGGATGCGGCCGAGGAACATGTGCTTGAAGTGGTGGGGTTGTTTATGCGGGCTTATCGGCCTGAGACAGCCTGAGAGATTGCCGGTGTTTGATAGGACGCCTTCGCGGGCAAACCACGCTCCAACGGGGTTAGCGCACAACCTGTAGGAGCGAGGCTTGCCCGCGAAGGCAGCGCCTCGGTCTTAGGGCTTAAGCGCCTTCTTCGGATAAATGTCATACCGACTGGATTTGCCATCCAGCGCATGACTCGGCTTCGGCCCGTCAATGCACGGCGCCTTGCGCGGGCGCTTGACCACCACCCGGTGGCTGGCCAGGGCCAGCGCCGCTTCAAGCAAGGCCGGTGCATCCGGGTCATCGCCCACCAGCGGGCGGAACAGGCGCATTTCCTTCTTCACCAGGGCGGTTTTCTCACGGTGCGGGAACATCGGGTCGAGGTAGATCACCTGCGGCGGCTCGCCTTCCCAATTGCGCATGACTTCAATCGAATTGCCCTTGAGCAAGCGCATCCGCGCCACGATCGGCGCCACGTCGAAATCTTCGGCGCCACGGGCCAGTCCATCTTCCAGCAAGGCGCCGATCAGCGGCTGACGTTCGATCAGGCTTATCTCACAGCCCAGACTGGCCAGCACAAATGCATCCTTGCCCAGCCCCGCCGTGGCATCCAGCACCCGTGGGCGTACGCCTTGGGCGATGCCGACAGCCTTGGCGATCATCTGCCCCGTGCCGCCGCCGAACAACCGACGATGAGCGGCACCACCCTCGACGAAGTCCACTCGCACCGGCCCCGGCGCATCAGGCCCCAGTTGTTGCAGCTGCAAACCCTGCTCGCCCACCTGCAAGGCAAACTCGCCGTCATCCACCTGCAGGGGCAAGCCCAGGCGTTCGGCCCATTGCTCGGCCTGTGGCTGAAACGCCGGGGCCGAAGCCTCGACATGGATGCGGCAGGCCGCGGGTTGATCAATCATGGGAAAAGGTGCTCAAAAAATTAATGATCGGCAGAAAACGTCCGATAACAAAACTATCGAGCATTTTGCCAGAGCTGAGCGTCGACCGAGAAAAATGTCAGACATTCAAACCACATCCGTAGGCTACATATCGCGTCATGGCGATTATGGCCTGCGAAACTCCCAAGCACTGAGCGGCGTCAGTCACCTGTGGCAAGATTTTTTTGCTCAGGCCCTGGCCGAACAGTCGAGTGATGTGGTGCCTGCGTGCGGGACCTTTCCACCGGTTGATCTGGAAAGCCCGGTCGAGCCGACCGTTGGCAGCGAGCTCTACGCGCACATCGTGTCCCAGCGTGAATGCGATGTGACAGAAACCCAGGTCAAACCGCCAGAGCCGCTGTTCCTGCCGATTGCCGAGTTCGAAATGGACCTGGCTGACAAACCTTTCCCGCCGTTCCCGCCGGAAGAAATCGTCGCCCAACAGCAACAGCAGAACTTCGAAAGCGGCTGGGTGCGCCCGATCGTGCTCACCGCTGGTCAACCAGTACCTGAAGCCGGCCCTGCACCGCAGCCGCGTCCGCTGCACCTGCCAATTGCCGAGTTTGAACTGCATCTGCTGGACAAACCGTTCCCGCCGTTCTCGCCCGAAGAACTGGTGGAGCAACAGAAGCAACTCGATTTCGATAACGGCTGGGCACGCCCGATCGTTCTGCAGAACCTGCGCATCGCCGCCTGATCCCTCAGAATCTCTCAGCGACACACCCACCACGGCCCCACATCCAGATGAAAGTGATTGCGATGGGCGGCGTTGTAGTCCGGGCTCAACACCACACTAAACATGTCGCAGGCGCCGTCGCGGACCTGGCGTAGAAACCGCGCATCCTGATTATCCTTGGGCCAATCCTTGAGCACATTGATGGTTCGACCATCCGCCAGACGAAAACCGGCGATATCCAACGCATTGGCGCTGGCGTGCTGGCTGCGAGCGCCGTTCTCGCGGTTGTACATGTTGCGGCAGGCGAAACTGCCAAGATGATCAACCCGCGTCACGGCCTGGCCGTAAACCGCCTGTGACGCTGGTTGCAGGGCGTGGCGTTCGAACAGGGCGAACGCCACCGCCAACGAGCAACTGGCGAGGAAACTGCTGCTCAGGGCCACCTCGCCGCCTTGTACGCGTACGGTGTTGGTCAACGGGCAGACAGCATCCGGGCTATCGGATTGGTGCGTAACGCGCAAACCGGAACTGCTCAGGGCTTGATCGCATAACTGCGGGTCATCGCGCAGGCGCATCAGTTTGTAGCGGGTCAGCAGGTTGGGCGCGGCGCTGACGTCCAGCGGCGCCCAGGGATTCCACTGCGCAGGCACGGGAATCCAGCCGCGCCAGACGCTCAGTCCCGCCGCCCCAATCATCAACAACACCAGCAGCAATCCCTTGGCAAACCGCATCGTCAGCCTTTGAAAAACTGATTGGCCTTCGCGTACGACATGGAGCGCGATGTAAAGCTGAAGGTGCCAGACGTCTTGATCTCTTCAGCCGCGCGGAAGAACTCGCCATACGCCGCCAGGGCCAGCGCCGAACCGACGCTGATGCGCTTGACGCCCATTTCGCTCAGTTGCTCGACCGTCAATTTGAGCCCGCCGGACATCAACACATTGACCGGTTTCGGTGCCACGGCACGGACCACCGCCAACACGTCGTCGGCACTGCGCAGACCCGGCGCATAAAGCACATCGGCGCCAGCTTCGGAGAACGCTTGCAAGCGGCGGATGGTGTCGGCCAGGTCAGGATTACCGTGCAAAAAGTTCTCGGCACGGGCCGTCAGCATAAAAGGGAATGGCAGGCTGCGAGCTGCTTTCACGGCGGCTTCGACACGCGCTACGGCATGTTCGAAGCAGTAGATCGGCGCCTCTTCACGACCGGTGGCATCTTCAATCGAGCCACCGACAGCGCCCGCCTCTGCTGCGCGCAAAATACTCTGGGCGCATTCGACCGGATCATCAGCGAAACCGTTTTCCAGATCGACAGCGACAGGCAGATCAGTCGCCGCGACAATCGCCCGAACGTTGGCCAGGGTGTCGTCCAGCGACAGTCCGCCATCGGGGCGAGCATTGGAAAAAGCATAACCGGCACTGGTGGTCGCCAGCGCCTCGAAACCCAGGCTGGCGAGCATTTTCGCCGAGCCGGCGTCCCACGGGTTGGGAATCACAAAAGCCCCCGCGCGTTCATGCAGTGCTTTGAACGCCTGGGCTCGAAGGGTTTGCGCATCCATTGGCAGGCTCCTGAAAAGAGGAAGAATCCACCTCAGAGCAGGCCAAGTTGCTCCGCGGCGGGTTCTCTGTATAGCTCAGGCAGCGGCGGCAAGCCAGGCAAACGCAGCATCAGTTGTGCGTGGAAACGTTGCGCCAGTTTCGCCGCCAGCAAGTTGTCGGCGGTGTGCAGGAAAATATAAGGCGTACGACCCTCCTCGATCCACCCGGCGATTTTCTCGACCCAGGGCACCAGGAATGGGTCATTGGCCTCCAGTTGTGGATGGCCGATAAAACGCACCTGCGGACATTGCGTAAACGCTGCCGGACGGGTGGGTACGTTGGGCTTTTTCGATTGGGCGTGGAGCACCGAGGGATCGGTCGAGATACAACTGAACAGCGCGCGCGGATCGAGGCAGATACGCTCGACGCCTCGATCCAGTAGCAGGCGATTGAGCATGCGCTCGGCATCGCCCTTGGCGAAAAACTCGCTGTGCCGCACTTCGACCGCCAATGGTCGGTCCACGGCGTCGATAAAACCAGCCAGCTCTGACAGTCGCTGCGGGGTGAAGCTTTTCGACAATTGCAGCCAGACCGGCGACACCCGTTCGCCGAGTGGACTGAGCAATTGCAGGAAGGTTTCGGCAGCGGTCAGTTGTTCGCGCAGGTCGCCGCCGTGGCTGATGTCGCCGGGGAACTTGGCGGTAAAGCGAAAATGTTCGGGCATGGTCTCAGCCCAGCGCTGCACAGTGGATGCAGCCGGGCTCGCGTAGAAGGTGGTATTGCCTTCAACGGCGTTGAACACTTGGGAATAGAGATTAAGGAATTCGGCGGGCTTGGCGTCTTGCGGGTAGAGATAGTCGCGCCAGGCGTTTTCACTCCAGGACGGGCAACCGAGGTAGTAAGGCAGCAACATCAGATGTACAGGTCGAGGCCCAGCACATCGGCATCCCAATCGACAAAACCGGCGGTGCTCAGGTAACTGGCCAGGGCCATCGCTACGCTTTTGCTCATGGCGCGGTGGTAAATCATGTCTTGCTGACGGGCGGGGAGATTGCTCAAGCGTTGTGCGGAGGCTTTGGCAGCGCGGGCGGCCAATTGCTCTTCGGTCGGGATTTCCAGCTCGCCGTCGATGTCATCGACGGACTCATCCAGCGCGATATTGCCTTTGCGAGGCTTTCGCTTGATGGGGTAAGACTGAGAGGAAAGGCCGTCTATACGCATAAGTGCATGCTCGGTATCAGTGATGGCAGTTTAGTGGCGCACAAGCCACTTCGCAAACTGTCGAGTGATAACTAGAACACATAAAAGGAAAAAGGTTTAAAGCTGGGGGTTAGAAACTGACGATTGGCGATATCCGTCAGATCGCTTTCGCGGGCAAGCCTCGCTCCTACAGGGGTTAGCGCGAGTCCTGTGGGAGCGGGCTTGCTCGCGAAGGCTGCGTGTCAGTCAATAATGATGTCGCCTGACACTACGCCTTCGCGAGCAAGCCCGCTCCCACATGGGGTCGCTTTGATCAGCGTGCTTTCGGGGTCGCAACCTTGTCGCGCAGATAAACCGGCTGCGCCTCATCCGCCACAATCGCCTCGCCCCGCTCCCAGGCAAACCGCGCCAGGGTCAGCAGGTCTTCAGCATGGGGCAACATCCCCGCATCCTGGCCGATCAGGCTGACGCCTATACGCTCGGCGTACCCCCAACCAGTGCCCGCGCCAAACCATTCGCCACTGGCATCCGCCGGCAACGCTGCCACTTCCGGTGGCAACACAGCTTCATTACCGACAAGGCGCATCTCACCTGCCGTTTCGCGGTAGCAACCCCAATACACTTCGTCCATCCGCGCATCGATGGCCGCCGCGACCTGACTCACACCGTGTTCACGATAGGCGCGCTGGGCCAGCACGGCGAGGTTCGATACCGGCAATACCGGGCGTTCCAGGGCAAATGCCAAACCTTGCACCACACCGATGGCGATCCGCACACCGGTAAAAGCCCCCGGCCCACGCCCGAATGCAATGGCGTCCACCGCTTGCAGGGTGGTCCCGGCGTCGGCCAGCAGTTGCTGGATCATCGGCAATAGCTTTTGCGCGTGCAGGCGCGGGATCACCTCGTAATGGCTCGTAACCTTGCCGTCATGCAGCAAGGCAACGGAGCAAGCTTCAGTCGCGGTGTCCAGGGCCAGCAAGGTGCTCATCGATGTTTCCGTAAGAGAGGTCAGAAAAAGTGCGCCAGTATAAACAACTACGGCCCGCAAGCGGGCCGTAGAAGATGAAGCGTTTCAGACTTTTCAGTTCAGCGCTTCAAGCACCTTGCCGGTGATCGCTTCAACCGAGCCAACACCTTCGATGTGGCTGTACTTCGGTTTGCCCTGAGCGGTGGACAGTTCCTGGTAGAACTTCACCAGCGGCTCGGTCTGAGCATGGTAGACCGACAGACGATGACGCACGGTTTCTTCGGTATCGTCTTTGCGCTGCACCAGTTCATCACCGGTGATGTCGTCTTTACCGGCAATTTTCGGCGGGTTGTAGACGATGTGGTACACGCGACCAGAAGCCTCGTGCACACGGCGACCGGCGATACGCTGGACGATGTCTTCGTCTTTGACGTCGATTTCGACCACGTGGTCCAGCTCGACGCCGGCTTTCACCAGGGCTTCAGCCTGGGGAATGGTGCGCGGGAAACCGTCGAACAGGAAACCGTTGGCGCAATCAGCCTGGCTGATGCGCTCTTTAACCAGATTGATGATCAGGTCATCGGAGACCAGACCACCGCTGTCCATGACGCTCTTGGCGATCAGGCCCAGCTCGGTGCCGGCCTTGACCGCTGCACGCAGCATGTCGCCAGTGGAGATTTGCGGAATGCCGAATTTCTCGGTGATGAACTTAGCCTGAGTACCTTTACCGGCCCCGGGAGCTCCCAGCAGAATGACGCGCATCGATGTGCTCCTCAATTTTTTATATAGATAACGTCAGATTCGCCTCGTGGGGCCAATCTCAAAAATAGGGTCGTGGCCGCCCAAACGGCCAAAGGCTGATCAAGATACACAGCAGGCCCTGACCACACAAGCCGCCGAAAGTCGGAGAAACCCGCGCCGGTTGTGACCTTTGGACGGGGTACCCCAAGTCGCAACCCCGTCATTAACTGTCGCCTGCCAGACCTTTTTGGCCCTTCGCCTACAGGCACCGGGCGCAAGTGCCAAGTGCCCGAACCCAAGAGGAAAACCTTAGCCGGTATTTCGCAAACCGGCGGCAATCCCCGCCACAGACACCAGCAGCGCCTGTTCTACCGGGCTGCCCTGCGCCACTTCCTGTTGCCGCGAACGGGCCAACAACTCGGCCTGCAATAGATGAAGCGGGTCGAGGTAGGTGTTGCGCAGGCGAATGAATTCCAGGGTATCTGGGCTATGTGCCAGTAGCTGCGACTGACCGGTCAGCCCAAGGACCACTGCGCAGGCCTGCGACAATAGGTCGCGTAAATGCGCACCCAAAGGAAGCAAATCGGGCTCCACCAGCCGTTCATCGTAAGACTGGGCGATGTCCGCGTCGGCCTTGGCCAGGACCATTTCCAGCATGTCGATGCGGGTACGGAAGAATGGCCATTGCTCGCGCATCTGACCCAGCAACTCACCTTCGCCACGTTCCAGCGCCTTGCTCAGGGCCGCTTCCCAGCCTAGCCAGGCCGGCAGCATCAGGCGCGTCTGGGTCCAGCCGAAGATCCACGGAATGGCGCGCAGGCTTTCAATCCCGCCGGCGCGACGCTTGGCCGGGCGGCTGCCCAGCGGCAGACGACCGAGTTCCTGTTCCGGCGTCGACTGACGGAAATACTCAACGAACTGCGGATTTTCCCGCACCACGGCGCGGTAAGCCTTGACGCCGTCGGCGGCCAATTCGTCCATCAAATGGCGCCACGCAGGCTCTGGCGGTGGTGGCGGGAGCAAGGTCGCTTCGAGCACCGCGGCTAAGTACAGATTGAGGTTTTGCTCGGCGATGTCCGGCAGGCCGAATTTGAAACGGATCATTTCCCCCTGCTCGGTGGTGCGGAAACGCCCGGCCACCGAACCTGGCGGCTGCGACAGAATCGCCGCGTGAGCCGGACCGCCGCCACGACCCACGGTGCCACCGCGACCGTGGAACAACAGCAATTCCACTTGTTGTTCGCGGCAGATATCCACCAAGCGTTCCTGGGCCCGATACTGCGCCCAGGCGGCCGCCGTGGTGCCGGCGTCCTTGGCCGAGTCGGAATAGCCGATCATCACTTCCTGTGGCCCTTGCAGGCGCGCGCGATAGCCCGGCAGCAGCAACAGTTTTTCAATCACCGGGCCGGCGTTATCGAGGTCGGCGAGGGTTTCGAACAACGGCACCACACGCATTGGCCGCAGCACGCCGGCCTCTTTCAGCAGCAATTGCACGGCCAGCACATCGGAAGCCGCGCCAGCCATGGAAATCACGTAAGAGCCGAGGGATGCCCCCGGTGCTGCGGCAATTTCCCGGCAGGTCGCCAACACTTCGGCAGTGTCGGCGGACGGTTTGAAATACGCCGGCAACAAGGGTCGGCGGTTGTTCTGTTCACGCATCAGGAAGGCGATGCGCTCTTCCTCGCTCCAGTCTTCGTAGCGACCGAGTCCCAGATAGTCAGTGATTTCGGTCATGGCGGCGGTGTGCCGGGACGAATCCTGACGCACATCGAGGCGCACCAGGAACAAGCCGAAGGTCACCGCCCGACGCAGGCAATCAAGCAGCGGACCGTCAGCGATCACGCCCATGCCGCACTCATGCAACGAGTTGAAACACAGCTCCAGCGGATCGAGCAGGTCGCGGTTGTTTTGCAGCACATCGGCCGGTGCCGGTGTGGTCTTCGTCAACGAAGCGTGGGCCCAATTACGAGTCGCGCGCAGGCGTTCACGGAGTTGTTTGAGCACCGCGCGATAAGGCTCGGCGCTGTCGCCGGCCTTGGCTTTCAACGCTTCGCTGGCCTGCTGCATCGACAACTCGGCGGCCAGGTGATCGACATCGCGCAAGTACAAGTCAGCGGCCATCCAGCGCGCCAGCAACAGCACTTCGCGGGTGACGGACGCCGTGACATTCGGGTTGCCGTCGCGGTCGCCGCCCATCCACGACGCAAAACGAATCGGCGCCGCCTCCAGTGGCAAACGCAGGCCCGTCGCGGCGTGTAGCGCTTGGTCGGCCTTGCGCAGGTAATTGGGGATTGCTTGCCACAGCGAATGCTCGATCACCGCAAAGCCCCATTTGGCTTCGTCAACCGGCGTCGGGCGGGTGCGGCGGATTTCTTCGGTGTGCCAGGCTTCGGCGATCAGGCGCTGCAATTTCGCCTGGATCTGCTCGCGTTCGGCGGTGGTCAGGTCACGGTGATCCTGAGCGGCCAGTTGTGCGGCGATGGCGTCGTATTTCTGGATAAGCGTGCGGCGTGCGACTTCGGTCGGGTGCGCGGTCAGCACCAATTCGATTTCCAGCCGACCGAGTTGCCGGGCCAGGGATTCGGCGCTGTGGCCTTCGGCGCGCAGGCGCGCGAGCAGTTCCGGCAGCACCCGGGCTTCAAATGGCGCGGGCTGCGACTCTTCGCGGCGGTGAATCAGCTGATATTGCTCGGCGATATTGGCCAGGTTGAGAAACTGGTTGAACGCCCGCGCCACCGGCAGCAACTCGTCTTCGCTCAACTGGTTGAGGCTGGCGCTCAGTTCGGCGTCCATCGAACCACGACGGTCGGCCTTGGCGCCTTTGCGGATCTGCTCGATCTTGTCGAGAAAACCGTCCCCGTACTGTTCACGAATGGTGTTGCCCAACAGTTCACCCAACAGGTGAACGTCCTCGCGCAAGCGTGCATCAATATCAGTCATCAGCAGTTCTCCAGCAAAAATCCGGGTGACTTTAGTGCCATGCATTGAAGGTAGAGAGTGCCGTCGTAAAGCGCTTCTTACAAGCAAACGACGAAGGGACTTTAAACCTTAGGCGATAAAGCTAGTCTCAACAGTAGGCCGTACAACGGCTTACCGGCAGCCATCGCCGGACATTCACCCTGCCTGCCACGAGCAGGTGCGCCATGAGGTCACTATGAAAATCCGTGAGCTAGCCCAGCATTGGGAAGAAAACGCCAAGGGTCGCCTGACTGACACTGGCTATGCGATTCACCTGGACGTGGAAGCCGCCGCACGGCTGGCAGCGATCACCGAGATGTACCCGAAACGGCATCCCGAAGAACTGCTGGGCGAACTGATCGGCGCGGCGCTGGAGGAACTCGAAGCAAGCTTCCCGTATGTCAAAGGACAGACCGTGGTCGCCACCGATGAAGAAGGCGATCCGTTGTACGAAGACGTCGGCCCGACCCCGCGTTTCCTCGCGTTGTCCCGTCGGCATTTGCATGATTTGTCAGCTGGCGACGACAAACAAAAACATTGAATTTGACACCGAACCTGTGGGAGCGGGCTTGCTCGCGAAGAGGTTGTATCAGTTGAAATAAATGTCGACTGACACACCGCTTCGCGAGCAAGCCCGCTCCCACATTGGCCTGCATATCCCCTCAAAATTGGTGTAATCCCGAGCCCTGAAATGTCCGGGAATACCGCCCCGCATCGCGAAAGTTCCCGTTCTAGAGCCTTGTCCGCTCGGTCAAAGTTTTTTTAGGCAATACGCCATCTTCTCTGAACTTTTGAAAAACGCCTCGGGTCGTACCCATTAACCACGCCTGGTACGGCCGTTTCAAATCACGCTTTGAAAGTACGGTTACGGCTCCTTACACCAGGATGGATTTAGATGTTTTTCAGGAGATATCCAATGGAGTTGAAGACCATGACGACCAGCACTGCCAAATCCTCGTTCACCCACCTGCGCGGTCTGAAACTGGCTGCCTTGGCGATCGGCAGCACCTTCGTACTGGCCGGTTGCGCTGGCAACCCGCCGACCGAGCAATACGCTGTGACCCAGTCCGCCGTGAACAGCGCTGTCAGCGCCGGTGGTACCGAGTTCGCAGCCGTGGAAATGAAGTCCGCACAGGACAAACTCAAACAAGCCGAAATCGCCATGCACGACAAGAAGTATGACGAAGCCCGCACTCTGGCCGAACAAGCCGAGTGGGACGCTCGTGTAGCAGAACGCAAGGCCCAGGCGATGAAAGCCGAACAGGCTGTGAAGGATTCCCAGAAAGGTGTTCAGGAACTGCGTCAGGAAAGTCAGCGCACTGTGCAGTAAGCGCGCATCCGGACCACACGCCTGAAGCTCTTATCGATAGAAAGGACGAACCATTATGCGTAAACAATTGATGATCCCCGCTCTCCTGGCCGCAAGCGTCGCCCTGGCTGCCTGCTCCACCCCGCCGAATGCGAACCTGGAACAGGCCCGCGTGAACTACTCCGGCCTGCAAGCCAACCCGCAAGCCAGCAAAGTCGCGGCCCTTGAGACCAAAGACGCCAGTGATTACCTGGACAAGGCCGACAAGGCTTACCAGGACAAACAGGACCAGGCCAAGGTTGATCAACTGGCTTACCTGACCAACCAGCGCGTGGAAGTGGCCAAGCAGACCATCGCCCTGCGCACCGCTGAAAACAATCTGAAAAACGCCGCAGCCCAACGTGCCCAGGCGCGTCTGGATGCCCGTGACCAGCAGATCAAGCAGCTGCAGGACAGCTTGAACGCCAAGCAAACCGATCGCGGCACCTTGGTGACCTTCGGTGACGTGCTGTTCGCAACCGACCGTGCTGACCTGAAATCCAGCGGTCTGGTGAACATCAACAAACTGGCGCAATTCCTCCAGGAAAACCCGGACCGTAAAGTGATTGTCGAAGGCTACACCGACAGCACCGGTAGCGCTGGCCACAACCAGACGCTGTCCGAGCGTCGTGCCGATTCCGTGCGTACGGCACTGGTGAAAATGGGCGTTGATCCAGCGCGCATCGTCGCTCAGGGTTATGGCAAGGAATACCCGGTTGCCGAAAACGGCAGCGTGTCGGGCCGTGCGATGAACCGTCGAGTGGAAGTGACCATTTCCAACGACAACCAGCCAGTGGTGCCACGTTCGGCGGTTAGCTCGAACTAAGCGTCACGCTGAAACACAAAAGCCCCGCCTGATCTGATCAGGCGGGGCTTTTTGTCGGGCGTTCACTTAACCCTGTGGGAGCGGGCTTGCTCGCGAAAGCGGTGGGTCAGCCACTATCAATGTCGACTGACACTACGCCTTCGCGAGCAAGCCCGCTCCCACAGGAGATCGTTGGTGATCACGGGATTGGGGTTACTGCTCGAGCTTCTGCGGGGTTTCCTGGCCCATGCAACGCACCGCTTTTTTCTGGCCGTTGATCAACACACCGGTCAGGCCTTTCTGTTCGGTGTCGAACAGCACCAGCACGCCATCGACGCACTGGGCCACTTGTGGCGCCGGCTCCAAAGCGACTTTGTAGTCTTCACCCGGCACGGTCTTGAGCATGGTGAATTCGTTGAGCAGCAACGCATCCTCGGGTTTGGCGAAGTGCAGGTAGCCGTAGTACCACAACACCCCGACAGTGCCGAGGATGGTGCAGATACCGGTGATGATCAGCGGGATGGCGTTACGTTCTTCACTCATTGCGGACTCTCTGGTGGTTCATCTTTTGAATTGACCGGCACCGGGTAGTTCGGGACTTCACCCAGGCGGCGCAGACCGTTGAAATGCTGCGGGTCTTCGAGATAGCGCAGCATCACCTGACGCCAGACCGGGTCGGCGAAGGTCTGCACATGACCGCCTCGGGTCAGTTGCAGCACCCGTGGTGGCGGCGCAGCTTGATACAGACGAATGCCATTGGAAAGGGGCACGAGGTTGTCGTCGATGCTGTGGTAGATCAGTTTTGGCACGTCTTTGAGCTGCGCCATGGAGTTGATCGCGCTATCGCCGTCCGGCACCAGCCACGACAGCGGCACCTGGAACGGCCAGGTCAGCCACGAGTTGGTCAGGGCAAATCGGCCGACATCGCGGTAGCTGGCGGGCGCGCCGTCGAGGACCAATGCTTTGATTTGAGGCTGGCGTTCCGGGTGCTGGACCAGGTAATGCACGGCCATCGAACCGCCGAGGCTCTGGCCCAAAATGATCAACGGCTTGCCCTTGACCTCGGGCGCCTGGTCGAGCCATTTGAACGCCGCGTCGATGTCCTGATAAATCTCTGGCAGGCTCGGTTTGCCTTCGGACAGGCCATAACCGCGGTAGTCCACCAGCAACACTTGGTAACCCTCTTTCGGCAACCACCAGCTCCCGCCCAAGTGATAAGACAGGTTGCCGCCATTGCCGTGCAGGTGCAGCACGGTGCCTTTGACCTCGACGCCTTTGGCCACCGGCAGCCACCAACCGTGCAGCTTCAGGCCATCGGCGGTGGTCAGGGTGAGGTCGCGAAATTCGAGTTTGGCCTTGTCCGGGGTGAACGGTTGGCCGGGCTCGGGGTAGAACAGCAGCGAGCTACAACCGCCGAGGGTCAGGAGCAGGCAGACAATGCCGAGGATTCTCATCCGTTGAAACCTCGCAGAAATTTGGGTTGGAACTCATTCCCCCTTGTGGGAGCGGGCTTGCTCGCGAAAGCGGTGTGTCAGGCAACATCAATGTTGAATGTTAAGCCGCTTTCGCGAGCAAGCCCGCTCCCACAGGGGGTATTGTGGTGCTTACAAGATGTTGGAGTAATCCGCTTCGATCCGATCCAGGCTCAAGTGATTGAGGAAGTTGGAGAAGCACATCCACGCCGACAGTGCGTTCAAGTCGCGGAACTGGTCCGGCAGATACTTGGGTGCCACCACCAGGCCTTCGTCTACCAATTGGCGCAAGGTCCGCATGTCTTCCAGCGTGGTCTTGCCGCAAAACAGCAGCGGTATCTGCTCCAGCTTGCCTTTACGCACGGCCAACTGAATGTAGTTGTAAACCATGATAAAGCCCTTGAGGTAGGACAAGTCTTTGGTAAAAGGCAGGCCATTCGGCACCGAGCCACGGAAAACCCGACTGGCGTTGCCGTAGCTTTCAGCCATCTCGAAGCCTTGCTCGCGGAAGAACTCGAACACCTGCAGGAAGTCAGCGCCCTCCTCGACCATGTGAATGGCACGGGTGCGGTTGGTCAGTTTGCGCAAGCGGCTCGGGTAAGAAGCGAAGGTGATGATTTCCATCAGGATCGCCAGGCCTTCCTGAGTCACCGTCGACGACGGCGGGCCCTTGGACAGGAAGGTGCAGATCGGCTGGTTCAAGCCGTTGAGGGTCGTGCCCACGTGCACCAGCCCTTCATGGACTTCCAGGGCGCGCACATCGCGGTCGTTGAACATCGCGTCGGCGCGGATCTTGATGTAGTCGGCGCCCGCCGCTGCATCGGCGACGATCCCGTCGGATTCGAACACCCGAATGGTTTCCTCGGCCTCGCCAAACACCTTGTTCAGGCGGGTTTGCAGCAGGTGCACGGCATCCTTGGCGGTGAGGATTTTCGGCTCATCCTTCAGATCGCCACGACCATCGATGTTGTTCAGGTAGTCGGACATCATCAGGCCAAGGTCGGCCAGGGTCGGGTCGCCGGCGTGGAACGCGTCGGACGCGGCGCCGTACAACTCTTGGGAAATCAGGCCGAAATCCTCAGTGCCGCGCGCTTCGAGCATGCGCACCACCATCCGGTATTCCTTGCACATGCGTCGCATGATCTGGCCGACCGGGTTGAACTGGCCGAGCTGGCGGGTGATGTCGCGCTCGATATTCTGGAATTCCAGTTTGACCTTGCTGGAGTCGAAGGACAGCGGCCGGTTCAGGTAATAGTCGCGGTCCACCGCCGGCATTTCCTTGCCCTTAGCCTTGAGGAAACCCTTGCGGATGTTGTCGTCCCACTTGACCGCATCAAGGACGCGAATCGGCGTCTGCGCCAGCACTATGCGATCGGACAAAATGCGTATCGTCTGCTGGTAATCGTCCACCCGAAACTCCTGTAGAAAAACCGTTAGGTGCTGGATTTATTTGACTTTAGCTTTGGCCAGGCGCTGATAGCGCACCGCTTCGACGAACACATCGGAATTGGCCGGGTCGTCGAGGTAAGCAAAGACTTGGTTCATGTCAGTGTTGATCAATACACCATCGCCATCGTCAGTCTGGAAGCCTTCACCGCTGAGGGCTTTTTGCCCCAGGGCCTGGTTGATCTGCTCGAGGTCGAGGTTGTAGACCACCAGTTCATGCTTTTCGTTGAGCTCGAAACCGGCAATGGTGAAATGCCCGCCGAATCTGGCTGGCACTGGCGCCGACAAATACCAGCGATTGCCGTGGCGGGACACCGTGAAAGGATAGGCCTCGCGCTCACGGGGCTTGGCCTTGAAGTAGCTGACCGCCTGATAGCGGTTGTCGCCGAGGCGCGTCAGTTCAAGATTCATCGGCTCGCCCCAGGCGTTGGTGCTGGTCCATTTGCCGAGTAATCCCTTGGGCGCGGGTTCGCTCGAAGGCAGCGGGTCCTTGAAGGTCACCAGACAGCCACTGAGCAGCAGGAACGACAAGGCGATCACAACGACGCGCCAGGCTTTCATTCAACACTCCCTATGAACACACGCAGACCTCATGTGGCCACCGACCCCATGTGGGAGCGGGCTTGCTCGCGAAGGCGGTTTAACCTTCAACATCTACATCGACTGTCACACCGCTTTCGTAGGCGCTGCCGAAGGCTGCGATCTTTTGATCTTCAACCTGCTCACCATCGTCGAAGATCAAGATCAAAAGATCGCAGCCTTCGGCAGCTCCTACGGGGATCCGCGTTTACACCGACGCGAGCACCAAATGCATATACCGCGTGAGGATGCCGAGCATTTCGGCTTCGCTCGCAGGCTCGGCGTCGTTGAGCAGGCCCTGATATTCCATCCGTCCGATAATGGCCGTCAACACTTTGGCATCTTGTTGTGGCTCGCGGGAACCCAATACCTCGAAAAGCTGGCAGGTGCCCTGCAACAAAATTTGCTGATGGGAGCGCACCAACAGGGCCAGGCGCGGGTTGAGCAGCGCTTCCTGGCGGAAGGCTTGCTCGGCCATCAAGTGCTCTCGACGATTGATCAGTTGCCGGTGGACGTAGTCCGCCATCAGCCGCGCAATATCATCGGCCAACTGCGAACGCGATTCCGCGCTGCCATCGCCGCTGACAACCATCTCGCGCAGCAGGCCTTCGTTGCTGGCCCACAGCTTGCCCATGTAAGCGGCGCTGCGTTCGACGTATTGGGCGAAGGTATCGGTGAGCAGGTCATCGATATCCTTGAAATAGTAAGTGGTGGCCGACAACGGCACACCGGCCTCTGCCGCCACGGCGCGGTGCCGCACCGCCCGCACGCCATCGCGCACGACAATGCGCATGGCCGCATCGAGAATATCCTGTCGACGCTGTTCGCTGCCCTGCCGGCTGGCCTTGCGGCCTTGGTACTGAACACTTTCAGCGACCGCAGTGGCGATACCCGCTGCGCCTTCTTGAGCCAATGCACGATTCACGACAGGTGTTCCCCTCTTACGTCAAAAGTAACCAATTGATACGTTTGTACCAGACAGGCAATAAAAAGCCGCCTGTTTTAGGCGGCTTTTTAACTGAAACGTTTACGCTTGCGGCCGCATGTGCGGGAACAGGATCACGTCGCGGATCGACGGTGAGTTGGTCAACAACATCACCAGACGGTCGATGCCGATCCCTTCACCAGCCGTTGGCGGCATGCCGTACTCCAGCGCGCGAACGAAGTCGGCGTCGTAGTGCATGGCTTCGTCGTCGCCGGCGTCCTTGTCGGCCACCTGGGCCATGAAGCGTTCGGCCTGGTCTTCCGCGTCGTTCAACTCGGAGTAGGCGTTGGCGATTTCGCGGCCGCCGATGAACAGCTCGAAACGGTCGGTGACGTTCGGGTTGTCATCGTTGCGACGGGCCAGCGGCGACACTTCGAACGGGTATTGGGTAATGAAGTGCGGCTGTTCCAGCTTGTGCTCGACCAGCTCTTCGAAAATCATCACCTGCAACTTGCCCAGGCCTTCGAAGCCCAGCACCTTGGCGCCGGCCTTCTTGGCGATGGCGCGGGCCTTGTCGATGTCGGTCAGGTCGTCAGCGGTCAGCTCAGGGTTGTACTTGAGGATCGAGTCGAACACCGACAGACGCACGAACGGTTCGCCGAAGTGGAACACCTTGTCGCCGTAAGGCACGTCGGTGCTGCCCAGAACCAGCTGCGCGAGTTCGCGGAACAGTTCTTCGGTCAGGTCCATGTTGTCTTCGTAGTCGGCGTACGCCTGGTAGAACTCCAACATGGTGAATTCTGGGTTGTGACGCGTCGAAACACCTTCGTTACGGAAGTTGCGGTTGATCTCGAAGACTTTCTCGAAACCACCGACTACCAGGCGCTTGAGGTACAGCTCCGGCGCGATACGCAGGAACATTTCCATGTCCAGGGCGTTGTGGTGAGTCTCGAAAGGCTTGGCCGCCGCGCCGCCAGGAATGGTTTGCAGCATCGGCGTTTCGACTTCAAGGAAGTCGCGCTTCATCAGGAAGCTGCGGATGTGCGCAATCACTTGCGAACGCACGCGGAAGGTCTGACGCACGTCTTCGTTGACGATCAGGTCAACGTAGCGCTGGCGGTAGCGCTGCTCGGTGTCGGTCAGGCCGTGGTGCTTGTCCGGCAGCGGACGCAGGGATTTGGTCAGCAGACGCACTTCGGTCATTTCGACGTACAGGTCGCCCTTGCCGGAACGCGCCAGGGTGCCAACGGCGGCAATGATGTCGCCCATGTCCCAGGTTTTCACCGAGGCCAGGGTTTCTTCGGACAGGGTTTTACGGTTGACGTAAACCTGAATGCGCCCGGTCATGTCCTGGATCACCATGAACGAGCCACGGTTGAGCATGATGCGACCGGCAACCTTGACCGGGATTGCAGCCTCTGCCAGCTCTTCCTTGGTCTTGTCCGCGTATTGCTTCTGCAAGTCTTCGCAGTAGTTTTCGCGGCGGAAGTCGTTCGGGAAGGCATTGCCCTTGGCGCGCTCGGCAGCCAGCTTTTCCTTGCGCAGGGCGATCAGGGAGTTTTCTTCCTGTTGCAGGGCTTGCGGGTCGAGTTCTAGGTCGCTCATGTCTTTAAATATTCCATCAGGTTCGTTGCCCCCGGCATTCGCCGGGGTTCGCGGGCAAGCCTCGCTCCTACAGGATCGCGGAGTGTCCGCAGATCCTGTAGCGCGTGCTTTAGAGCCCTTGTTTCAAGCTGGCTACCAGGTATTCGTCGATATCGCCGTCGAGCACCTTGTCGCAGTCACTGCGTTCGATGTTAGTGCGCAAATCCTTGATTCGCGACGCATCAAGCACGTAAGAGCGAATCTGGTGACCCCAGCCGATGTCCGACTTGGTGTCTTCCAGGGCTTGGGAGGCGGCGTTGCGTTTCTGCACTTCCTGCTCGTACAAGCGCGCCCGCAACATTTTCATCGCGGTGTCTTTGTTGGCGTGCTGGGAGCGTTCGTTCTGGCAGCTGACCACGGTGTTGGACGGTACGTGGGTGATACGTACGGCCGAGTCGGTGGTGTTTACGTGCTGACCACCGGCACCGGAGGAGCGGTAGGTGTCGATGCGCAGGTCCGACGGGTTGATGTCGATTTCGATGTTGTCATCGATTTCCGGCGACACGAACACGGCCGAGAACGAGGTGTGGCGGCGGTTGCCGGAGTCGTACGGGCTCTTGCGCACCAGACGGTGAACGCCGATCTCGGTACGCAACCAGCCAAAGGCGTATTCGCCCTTGATGTGGACCGTAGCGCCCTTGATCCCGGCGACTTCACCGGCCGACAGCTCCATGATGGTCGCGTCGAAACCGCGTTTGTCAGCCCAGCGCAGGTACATGCGCAGCAGGATGTTGGCCCAGTCCTGGGCTTCGGTACCGCCGGAGCCGGCCTGAATGTCCAGGTAGGCGTTATTGGCGTCCATCTCACCGCTGAACATGCGACGGAATTCGAGTTTTTCCAGGGATTCGCGCAGACGTTCGACTTCGGCAGCGACGTCATCGACGGCAGCCTGGTCTTCTTCTTCGGCGGACATCAGCAGCAGGTCTTTGGCATCGGCCAGACCGGTGTGCATTTCGTCGAGGGTTTCGACGATCTGAGCCAGCAGCGAGCGCTCGCGACCCAGTTCCTGTGCATACGACGGGTTGTTCCAGACTGCCGGATCTTCAAGCTCGCGATTGACTTCAGTCAGACGCTCATGCTTTTGATCGTAGTCAAAGATACCCCCGAATAGTTTCGGAGCGCTCGGACAGGTCCTTGATACTGTTAAGGATCGGGTTGATTTCCATGGCGGGCAGCACTCGTTGGCGAACTTTTGAAAGCCGGCGAGTATAACGTAATCAAGCTGTCACGGCAGCCCGCCTGGCGGACTGAATGCGCTTCAATACCGTTTTGGCCGCCTCAAATGAGGGAAACCTTCCCCAGGAAAAACCCTAACCAGCAAAACGACTCTTCCTACACTCGAAACAGACTTGCCCTGCATAAACCCCGCATTCACTCATTCACAGTCCCGCCCTTCTAAATCAGCACTAGGGATGTGTGATGTTCGGGCCTGCCAACCAAGCCTCTTTCCTTCTGGACATCGAGGGGTTTGCCCACGATCTGCGAGTCCTTGAGTTCACCGGCAAGGAAGCCATCAGCCAACCTTTTCGCTTTGATCTAAAATTGGTTAGCGAACGTCCCGATCTGGACCTGGAAAGCCTTCTGCATCGAATGGCTTTTCTCAGTTTTGACCGCCACGGCGCCGGCATTCATGGCCAGGTTTACGGCGTCGGCCAGGGCGATGCAGGCAAGCGCCTGACCCACTACCAACTCAGCCTGATGCCCAGCCTTGCCTGGCTGGGCCACCGTTTCGACCAGAAAATATTCCAGAAACTGAGCGTGCCGCAGATCATCGCCCAGGTCCTGGAAAGCCACGGCATTCTCCGTGATAGCTACCGCTTCGCCCTCGGCACCGATTACCGCCCACGGGACTACTGCGTTCAGTACGGCGAGAGCTGTCTGAATTTTCTGCAGCGACTGTGCGAAGAAGAAGGCCTGCATTACCACTTTGAACACCGCCGCGAGGGGCACGTGCTGGTGTTCGGCGATGATCAAACAGTATTCCCCAGACTCCACCGCCCCACCGCCTACCTGCAGGACAGCGGGATGGTCGCTGATGATCCGGTGATCAACGCCTTCACCCTCGCCATGGAAACCCGCCCCACAGGTGTGACCCGCCGCGACTACGACTTCGAAAAGCCTTTACTGCAATTGGAGAGCCGTGCGAAAGATCCTTCGCCGCTGCAACTCGAAGACTACGGCTTCCCCGGCCATTTCACCGACCGCGAACAGGGCAAGGACCGCGCTCGGCGAGCACTTGAGCGTCACCGCAGCGATTATCGGCAAGCCACCGGACGCAGCGATCAGCCGATGTTGCTCAGTGGCCATTTCCTGCCCCTGATCGACCACCCGCGCCAGGAATGGAACGACTTGTGGTTGCTGACCGAAGTCATTCACATCGGGAAACAACCGAGCGTGCTTGAAGAGTCGATCACCAGTGCCCCGAGCGATGACTTTTCCCAAGGCTACCGCAACACTTTTCTCGCGACCCCGTGGGACACCCCGTTCAGGCCCTCGCTCGCTCACCCCAAAACCACGATCAACGGCTACCAGCACGCCGTGGTCTGCGGTCCGCCCGGCGAAGAAATCCACTGCGACGAATACGGCCGCGTCCGTGTTCAGTTTCCTTGGGACCGCGACGGCGAGCACAACGATCACTCCAGTTGCTGGGTGCGCGTCGCCAGCGGCTGGGCTCACGACCGTTATGGCAGCGTATTGATCCCCCGCGTCGGCATGGAAGTGATCGTCGGTTTTTATCAGGGCGACCCGGACAAACCGTTGATCGTTGGCTGCCTGCCCAATGGCGCCAATCGGCCCCCGCTCGACCTCCCCGCCGAGAAAACCCGAAGCACCTTCAGAACCCAAAGCAGCCCTGGCGGCTCCGGCTTCAACGAACTGCGCATCGAAGATCGCAAAGGGGCCGAGGAAATATCCGTCCGCGCCCAGCGTGATTACGTACAGCACGTGCTGAACGACGAACGGATTCAAGTCGACAACCAGCGCAGCATCGTGGTCGGCGGCAACGCCCGTCATGAACTGCACGCCGAAGAACAGCGCATCACCCACGGCAACCGATTGACGGAAATCCGGCAAGACGACCACCTGACGGTGCATGGCGACCGTCATATCCGCGCCACCAGCCATCGGTTGAGCGCTCAACAGCAGGTCCACGTCAGCGCCGGCCAACACATCGTCATCGATGGCGGCGCCAGCGTCACGATCCAGGCCGAAGGCGGATGGATCACGATCAATGCGGCAGGCATTTTCAGCAGCGTGCCGGTTACGCAAGGTGGTTCGCCAATGCCGTTGATGGCGGCCACCCCAGTGGCGCTCGACGCGGGCGAGCCGGCACTCGCCGAAACGCTTTCAACCGCCCTTCTCAAACAACTGCTCGGCGACGAAGCCTTGATTGAACTCTGCCAGATGCCCAGCGGTGGAACGCCGATGGACTGCCCGCTGAGCGACTGCCAATGCCGCAAAGCTCTAGGCTATGGAGATCGCTCATGAATACATGGATTTTGCTGGAGCGCCCCGCTGCGCAGCTCGAAACGCTCTACCGCCTGGCGACACATCCCGACACCCAGAAGCTGTTCGCCGGCACTTCACTCGACGGTTTCGCCGAGCACAGCCCACTGCTGGTCCGGCTGAACAACCAGCCAACGCTCACCCAGGCGATCGAGCAAATCCCGGTGCAATGGCCCGGTCTGCTGATCGAAAGCACGTGTGACACGCCCTCGGTACTCGCGCACTTGCGCCAGATGCTGTTCGTCAACTTCGACCAGCAACGCAAAGGCGTGTTGCGCTACAGCAACCCGACTGTCGCCAGCTATTTTTTTGCCGCGTGTACCGCGCAAGACCTCAGCCTGTGGCTCGGCCCGATCAGTTGTCTTCGCTGGTTCGGCGCGACGTGGGCCACTCAAGCGACAGGCGAAGCTGGCTGGCAGCGGTTGGACAATCTCCACGCGAACGACTGGCGCATTGAATGGACACACCGGGCGATGGTGCTGAGCGTCGCCCAGGAGGAGGCACTGACGCGCCAGCGCAATGAACAGTTTCTCTATCACTGGTGGCAGCAACATCCCCAGCACTCCTTTATGCAGGCCAGCCATTGGCTGGAACAAGCGCTGAGTCAGGGCATCGACGACAGTGAAGACATCAGCGTCTTCCTGAGCGCTCACTGCACGCAGGCTGAGTCATGACGCGCCTCGGGAAGTTAACCAGCGGCCCCGGCTGCGAGCGTGACAAGCTGATTGTCCAGGTCATTGGCACGGGACATTCCAAGAACCAGCGACTGCTGCTCGTCGATCACTCGGGCGTCGAACCTCTCCAGGCCCTGACCGATGAGGCCGCGTGCGAAACCGAGCGTTCGACCAGCGTCCACAGTGAGCTATTTGTGTGGGATTGGTCGGCACAGCTCAAGCACCAGTTGTGGCTGGAAATTGCCACCACCCAGGGCCCGCCCATTCGCCTGCCGTTGCTGGAGGACGTGCGTGTCACGCCGCGCCAACTGGAAGCGCAGTGGAATCAGATCGTGCCGGTCCTGCCTTTCGTCGCGCTGCCCGGGACTCGCAGCAAGTACGACCTCGGCACGCCGGTGCTGTGCCGCAGCGGTTATGTCTACGTGTTTTACCGTGATCGTCTCTGGCGGGAGCTGGAAGTGCGGCAGGACGACGAACTCACGACTTTTAGCGATATCGATCTACAGGCTTATCGACTGAATCAGGCATTCAGCAGCGATTACCGACAGGCCAGTGGTGTCGATCTCAGCGACATCTGGCTGCCCGCGACCTGGAACAATCTGCCTGCCGAAGCTGTGCAACTGTGTTTCAGCGAAATCCAGCTCAGCGCTGCACGCCTGAAACGTCTGGAGGAAGACCCAGAGTTGCGCGCCCAGCGGTGTCAGAGTCCCGCATTACAGTGCGAGAGCCAGACGTTCGAACGGCTTTTTGACCAGCAGCCCGATGGGTCGGCGATGCTGGAAGCCTTCAGTGGTTTTAACCTATGGGATGCACAAGCGTCCGATGCCGCGACGAAGGCCAGCATCACATGGCGCAACCTCGCCGCACGAGCCTTTCCCGTCAGCCTGATCGCCACGCAACGGGCACGCCAAAGCGGTTTCGAATATGTGCTGGAGCATCCCGGGCGCTACGTGTGCGACCTCTCGGGACAATTCGCGGCGCAGCGTAAAACCGAAGCCGAGGCCTGTCTGGATCAGTGGGAGCAAGGCGCTACAGCTGCGTTACCTGAAACGTTTGAAAGCAGCGCTTGGGCGGATTGCCTCGCCACGTTGCTGGATCAATTGCGAGGAAAAACACCGAACGCCGATGACGCCGATCTCTGGCAGCCCCAGCCCACGGTCGTTGACGTGCTGGAAGCCGCTCGGCAACGGCGTGTGTGCGGCGTGCTGCTTGAAGACCCGCGCCACCGCGTACGGCATCTGGTTTCGCAGATCCAGCAACAACAGCAACTGCTGACGCTGTATGCCGAGCGCGCCAGCCTGCACCCACACCACGCCAGCGCGGTCATGGTTCAGCAACTGATCGTGCCGGCGACCATCGGTGGTCAGAAAAACCCGTTGCACGCCAGCTTCGACAAAGTGAAGGAGGCCGGTCGCCGCGACATCAACCGCTTCACCGCCACCGCTGAACGCGCCCTGCTCTGGCAACAACTGAACATGGCGCAGTCGCTGCTTGCCGAGTGCATGCAACAACCGGTCAACCAGCAAACCCTCGCCGATCATTTGAGCCTGGAGGGTTTTGATTACCTGGCGGCGCTGTTTGCCGTCAGCCAGGTTTTCGCCAGCCTCGCCACTGTGCCCGCGCAACTCGATCCGCTGGCCCGCAATGGCGATGTCACCAATGCGCTGACCGGTTTGAGCCTCTACAGCCCGCAGGCCAGCGTCGGCCAGACCCTGCTCAACGACATCGCTCACGACCCGACACACCCGCTGCACGGGATGCTTTGGCCGGCCGTTGATGAAGCCGCATTGGCTGCGCCTTATGTGCCGCCCACCGAGAAAACGGTTAACGAGGGCGATGGTTGTTTGCGCCCCAAACACCTCGCCGTATTTGAAACCGACCCGGGGCCTTATTACCCGCAGGTCGAACACCTCGACGGGCACTTGCTGGAAGGATTACTGGCCAGCGGCAGCCTGAACAGCACACTGACTGGCCAATCGAAAGCGGCGGTCGGGACGCTGGTCAGCATTTACGAAAATCTGGCGGGCTCTTTAGAAACCGCCAGCAGCGCGGTGAAGGCACAGGTCGCCCACGCCCCCACCAGCGCTTATCTGCATGGACTTGGCGTGGGACTGTTGCGCAGTCTGATGCCCAAGACCTTTGGTGAAATGCACTTCATCAATCGCCGCGATGCGGATCCGCAGCGCTATCACGTCTTTGGCTTGTCCGACGTGCCGACCGGGGATCAGCGGCCACGGCGGGTGATGGGGGAATATCTGGATGCTCAGGGGCGGCCGTTGAAGGTGGGGAATGCGGCTGATGTGTTTGAGACGCCGAGTGCCCCGCGTATAGGCAATTACAAACTGCTGGTGATGCCGGTGGAACATCCGACGGCGCGGAGTCTTAGTGCGCTGAATCAGCGGATTAATGCGGTGCATAAGGCGGATGTTGAAGCGCGGGTCGGTGATAACACGAATGTGAAAGGGGCGTTGCAAAAGGGTGTGGATGAACTTGGGGAGTTGGGGAATAGCCGGGTTTATCGGGTGTTGAACTCGTTGCCGTTTGCGGCGGGGGTTTTTATGTTGGAGGTTTGGAATGTTAGGACGGAGATCAATGCTTTCAAACAGATCACCAGAGAAAAAGGAATCGAAAGAGCAGTTATCGGGTCTGGGGGAGCAATACTTGATCTCACAATTGCACTAGAAATGCTGACGGTAAAACTGGCGGGAGATCACACAGTTTTAGCGGCAGGTCGCAAGGTTCTATTTATTATTTCGGATGGAGTAGCTGAAAGACTCCCTGGGCCTATAGCCGAAAGCTTAGCAAAAAAATTCACTGGACGACTTATCGCACAGATAGCCACCGGGCTAATATTCACCGGAATTTGTCTGATGGACGCTTGGCACACTTGGAAATGGGGTGACGACGCTAGTTGGGCGTACCTAATGATGGCTATGGGTGGCTCCATCAGCGCTCTCAGCGGTCTGGTTGTTGGCACAGTCAATTTTCTTGGTCTTGGTCCGGCAGGTTGGGTAGCTCTGATATTGATCGTAATCGGCGCAGGGCTGGCATGGTGGCTGACCGATAAGCCCATAGAAGAATGGCTGGTCAATGGTCCGTTCGGCACTCAAGTTCATTCAGACAATGCGCACCTGCTAGATCCACAACGCGGCTTCTACTACCTCGTCAGTTTGTTTGCAGACATTCGTATCAGTATTGGCATCAACCCCGATTTCATCCCCAATGCCAAACATGACATTCACGCAAAGACACCTTTTCAAGTGATCTCATCCAACACCTGCATTCGCATAGACAGTAACTTACCAGGCTTAATTTCAAACCTGGGTGCGCTCAACATCAATGCCCACTGCCGACTCAATACATTCGAAGTCAAAGGTGGACGCATTAAAAGTGAAACAGTGCCATTCAAGAAGCTGATCAATAGCCAATTCGTCTCGCCTAAAGCGCAAAGACTGCTACCCCAAGGCTTGGAATTATTTTTCCAAACACCACCAAACTACGCTTTCGATTTGGTAACAGGATCATCTGGCATCTCACAACAATGGCAAGTGAGAGCGCAGTGTGTACTGGAACAAAAAAATCAACGATGGCACTTTCCTGCACCACCGCCAAAGGATGGCACGCCATTTCGTGAAACACACAAAAAACCAAACTTCGAAAATGAAGGTTCGATTTACTGGGCAGATGAAATAACTCACAAGCCCAAGGATAGTGATAAATGACCAGCAATTGCTATTACGGAGAGACCGTTTTCAGGTCCGGAAAAATACCTGATCAAGCGCCCTCAACTGGACGTTCCTGGGTCATGCAATTTGCCAAGATAAGATTGCCTTGGGGCAATACCGAAGAAATATCCCCAATCAGCTTTTTTGATAAAAACTCGCCAAAAAATCTCCGCTTATGGGAGAGGCTTAACAAAGAGCGCAAAGAACACCTAGCGGTCAGAAGTCATACTCCAGCACCTTTTGAAAAAAACGAATTTCATGCAATTCAAAGCCATGAAAAATTTAGACATGCACTTTTATCAAAAAGATCTCACTTCTGGATCCACTTATATTCGATAGGTAGATTTCTATTTTGGCTGTTGCTGTTTATATTATCCGCAACCTCTTTCTTAATACTAATGACTATCGATGAAGATCAGCGAGAAGTAGCATATTACCTAATTAGATTTTCCTCCATAGTTCTCGGAGCCCCATTAATTTCATGGACAGTAGGAAAACTGGTGATACATAAGTTCCCCAACTTCTGGATAAAACCCTCCCGAGGCCCCATCTGGGAACTCAACCGCCGCACCGGTCTAGTCACCGTCTTCGACTACAAAAACAACGGTGAATATAAAAAGAACGGCACCATCGGTGAACTCACCGCGCCGTTCTACGAATTCGACGCCTACATCGCCACGTCCCCGGACAGCCAGGGCATGCCGATGAATGTGCTTTACCTCGCCCATCGCTACCGCAACATCATGATCAACTTCGGCGCATTACTCTGCCCCGGCCCCGAAGTGCAACCCGCATGCGCTCTGTGGGATTTCATCCAGAACTACATGGACGTCAGCCGCCCGCTGCCGGACCTGCCGCAATACGAGGAATACCGCCACCTCGACCCCACCACCGCCGAATACGACCGCCTCACCGGCCGCAACCCGCGTTTCTGGATCGACATGGACGATGCGACGTTCAAGCAAGTGGTCAGGGAGATGCATCAACGCGTTGCCAGAATCGACACGTTTCGACGGCCGAACTTGATGGCGGGGTATTTGACCTATGTCGATTAATCAGCCACCACTCGACAACGGGGCACTGCTCACAGATAACCCGGATGCGCCTGCAAGCACCAACGACTACGCAATCATCCGGGTCCGCCACAAAAAGTCGGGGGCGTTGGCTTGGCGGGTGTCGTTGTACCGGGATGGCGTCTTGAAGGTACACAAGGAATTTACGTTCATCCGCCATGGCGGTGAGCGTGAGGCGCGTTGCGCTGCCGAGCGGTTTCGCAATGAGCAGATGCTGCGTTTCCCACCACCACTGAGCTGCATGGTCCGGCAAAAGTTGCGTGTCACTAACACCAGTGGCCTGGCGGGTGTTTCACGACAAACGAACGGCAAGAACACCTATTGGATTGCGCAAACGACGACTCGCCAAGGCAAAAAACTGTCCCGGTCATTCAACGTGGCAACGTTCGGGGAGGCACAGGCGAAACACAAGGCTATCGAGGCGAGGAAGGAGCAGTTAGCGACTATTGAGCATCGAGCCTTTCGTCATCGGGGTGGCGAAAAACTCCACGCTGAATTGCTGCGGACGGTCGCTACATCGGCGAACGATGAATGAACAGTGGCGAGGGAGTTTGTCGGAATGCCGCACCATCTCGTTCGGCTGCGAAGCAGTCGTGAAACCTGCTTGCCGGGTATGACTGTGTGAATGCAGGGGGCCGCTTCGCGACCCAACGGGGGCAAGCCCCCTCGCCACAGGGTGCGCGCGAGCCTGGAGAACTTCTACACCGGCCGACCCGCTACTCAATCCCCACCTGATTGCGCCCATTGTTCTTCGCCAGATACAGCCCCTTATCTGCCGCCGAGATCAATTGCCGGCAATCACTGCCCGCTTGCGGGGTAATCGTCGACAGGCCAATGCTGATGGTCAGATTCGAACCTTCAACCGGAAACACATGCGGAATCTTCAACGCCGCCACGGTCTGGCGCAGTTTCTCTGCCACCAGCCGCGCGCCGCCCGGCGAGGTGTTGGGCAGCACCAGGGCAAATTCTTCGCCGCCATAACGCGCGGGCAGGTCCGAAGGTCGGGCGCTGGCGTCGCGGATCGCCGTAGCAACTTTGCGCAGGGCTTCGTCGCCTTCGAGGTGGCCGAAGCTGTCGTTGTAGGACTTGAAGTAGTCCACGTCGATCATCAGCAATGACAATTGAGTCTGGTCCCGCAGTGAACGGCGCCACTCCAGTTCCAGGTATTCATCGAAGTGCCGGCGGTTCGACAGGCCGGTCAGGCCGTCGGAGTTCATCAGGCGTTGCAACACCAGGTTGGTGTCGAGCAACTGCTGCTGGCTGACCCGCAACGCCCGGTAAGCCGCATCCCGTTGCAACAAGGTCATGTAGGAACGCGAGTGATAGCGGATGCGCGCCACCAGCTCGATGTTGTCCGGCAGTTTCACCAGGTAATCGTTGGCCCCGGCCGCGAACGCCGCGCTTTTGATCAACGGGTCTTCCTTGGTCGACAGGACGATAATCGGAATGTCCTTGGTCGCCGGGTGGTTGCGGTACTCGCGCACCAGGCTCAAACCATCGAGACCGGGCATCACCAGATCCTGGAGGATCACCGTAGGCTTGATCCGGATCGCCTGGGCAATGGCCTGGTGCGGGTCGGCGCAAAAGTGGAAGTCGATGTTCTCTTGATTCGCCAGACCGCGCCGAACCGCCTCGCCGATCATCGCCTGATCGTCCACCAGCAACACCATGGCGGCGTTTTCATCGGTCTTGAAGTCGTCGAGCTGTAAGTCATTCATGTGCGGTCACCTGAGTACTGCTTGGGCCAGGATTGCTGTGAAAAGTCTTCATTTTGGGAATATCTCCAGCAATCGTGGCGCTATCTTTTCCAGTGGGCGAATTTCCACGGCGGCGTCGATGGCCGCAGCCGCTTTCGGCATGCCGTACACCGCACTGCTGTTCTGGTCCTGAGCAATCGTCAGGTAGCCCTGCTGGCGCATGAGTTTAAGTCCCTGCGCCCCGTCGCGACCCATGCCAGTCAGCAAAACGCCGACGGCGTCGCCGTTCCAGTAACTGGCCACGCTCTCGAAAAACACATCGATGGAGGGCCGGTAAATCTCGTTGACCGGTTCCGCGGTGTAGGCCAGCGCTCCGTTCTTCAACAAGCGAATATGGTGGTTGGTGCCGGCCAGCAACACCGTGCCGGCCTGGGGCGGTTCACCTTCCAGGGCCAGGCGCACATTGAGGCCGCTGGCGCTGCTGAGCCATTCAGCCATGCCGGCGGCGAACACTTGATCCACGTGCTGCACCAGCACGATGGCCGCCGAAAAATTCTGCGGCAAGCCCTTGAGCAAGACTTCCAGCGCTGCCGGTCCGCCCGCGGAGGAACCGATGGCCACCAGTTTCTGCCGAGAGCCCGAGCTGCGCAGCGGGCTGGGTGCCGATCGCACCCGATTGCCCTTGTCGCCGATCAACCAGCCGATGTTCATGATCTTGCGCAGCAACGGCGCCGCCGCTTCCGCCGGATTGCCGGCACCGATCGCCGGCGTATCAACCACATCCAGCGCACCGTGCCCCATGGCTTCGAACACCCGGTGCACGTTCTGCTGTCGGTCGACGGTGACGATCACAATGGCGCATGGCGTTTCGGCCATGATCCGCCGGGTCGCCTCCACGCCATCCATCAGCGGCATGATCAAGTCCATCAGGATCAGGTCCGGGGTGTTCTCGGCGCAGCGTTGCACGGCCTCGGCGCCATTGCTGGCGACCCAGATCACCTGATGCGCCGGTTCGAATGCCAAGGCGCGGCGCAGGGCCTCTACCGCCATGGGCATGTCGTTGACAATTGCGATTTTCATGCCCGCGCTCCCCCGATGAGCTCAACCACTGCATCGAGCAGGGCGTCGTCATGAAAACTGGCTTTGGCTAGATAATAGTCCGCTCCGGCGTCCAGTCCACGACGACGGTCTTCTTCTCGGTCTTTATAGGACACCACCATAACCGGCAGCGATTGCAGGCGATTGTCCCGGCGCAATAAAGACACCAGTTCGATGCCGTCCATGCGCGGCATGTCGATGTCGGTGATCAGCAGGTCGAAATCCTCCGAACGCAGGGCGTTCCAGCCATCCATCCCATCCACCGCGACGGCCACGTCGTAGCCGCGATTGAGCAGCAACTTACGCTGCAACTCGCGCACGGTCAGGGAATCGTCCACCACCAGAATCCGCTTGCGCGCCGCTTCCGGGGCCTGATTACTGTGACGGGCAATACGTTCCAGACGCCCGGTGTTGAGCAGTTTGTCTACCGAACGCAGCATGTCTTCGACGTCGACGATCAACACCACCGAACCGTCGTCGAGCAAGGCCCCGGCGGAAATATCCTGAATCTTGCCCAGCCGCTCATCCAGCGGCAATACGACCAAGGTCCGCTCGCCAATAAAGCGCTCGACTGCCACGCCGTAGATCGCATCGCGCTCGCGAATCACCACGACCTTGAGGGTTTGCTGGCTGTTCTGGCTCGCCGGGCGCTGCAACAACTGACTGGCCGCGACCAACCCGACGTGCCGCCCTTCGTACCAGAAGTGCTGGCGACCTTCGAGCTGCACGATGTCTTCCGGTTCCAGGTCGCACATGCGTTCGATGTGCGCCAACGGGAAGGCGTAAGCCTCGTCGCCGACTTCCACCACCAGACTGCGCACCACCGACAGGGTCAGCGGCACCTCCAGATGAAAACGACTGCCCTCACCCGCCGTCTGCTCCAGCACCACCGCGCCGCGCAACTGGCGGACCATGTGCTGAACCGCGTCGAGGCCAACGCCACGCCCGGAGACTTCGGTGACCTTGTCCCGCAGGCTGAAACCGGGGAGGAACAGGAACGTCAGCAGCTCCTCTTCGCTCAACTGCGCCGCGGTTTCCGCCGGGGACAATTGCCGCTCGATGATGCTGCGACGGACCTTTTCCAGATCGACGCCATTGCCATCGTCACTGAGTTCCAGCACCAGCAGACCGGCCTGGTGGGACGCGCGCAAGCGGATCAGGCCTTCCGCCGGTTTGCCGGCCAGCAGCCGTTGCTCCGGGGTTTCTATGCCATGGTCCACGGCGTTGCGCAGCAGATGGGTCAGCGGCGCTTCGAGTTTTTCCAGCACGTCGCGGTCGACTTGGGTCTTTTCGCCTTCGATCTCCAGGCGCACTTGCTTGCCCAGATCACGGCCCAGATCACGGACCATCCGCACTTGCCCGGTCAGCACGTCGGCAAACGGCCGCATGCGACAGGCCAGTGCCGTGTCGTACAACACCTGCGCACGCTGACTGGCGTGCCAGGCGAATTCATCCAGTTCGGTGTTCTTTTCCACCAGCAGTTGCTGGGCTTCCGCCAACAACCGGCGGGCATCGTCCAGCGCTTCCTGGGCTTCCAGACTCAGCCCAAGATCCTTGAGATGGACGTTGAGGTTTTCCAGAGCGCGCAAGCCGTTACTTTGCGTGCGTTTGAGCCGTTGCATGGTGGCTAGGTGCGGTTTAAGCCGCAGGGTTTCCACCAGGGATTTACTCGACAAGTCGAGCAGGCTGTTCAGCCGTTCGGCGGTGACCCGCAGCACACGCTCGCCGTTTTCGGTGGTGCGTTTGGTCTTGCGCGGCGGTTCGGCAGGGACAATAGCTGGCGACTCGATGACCGGTATCGGCACTTCGACCGCTGGCGGCTGCAACTGCTGCTCGTCCATGAAGGGCGCAATCGGCGTGCTGATCGGCGGCGCCAAGGCCATCGGATCAAGCAATTGCCCCATCAGCGCTACATAGGCGTCGATTTCCACCGTCGACGGTGCGTTGCTCGGCGTGGCGATGCGCATCAGCAGATCGGTGCCTTGCAGCAAAGCATCGATGTGTTCCGGACGCAGGTACAACCGCCCTTCCTGCGCGCTGACCAGGCAATCCTCCATCACATGGGCCACGCTGACCCCGGCATCCACGCCGACAATCCGCGCCGCGCCCTTGAGCGAGTGCGCCGCGCGCATGCACGACTCCAGGTGATCGGCCTGCGTCGGGTCGCGCTCAAGGGCCAACAGACCGGCGCTCAGCACCTGGGTCTGGGCCTCGGCTTCCAGGCTGAACAGCTCCAGCAAAGACGAGTCGCGCATTTGCTCGGGGGTCATGTGAGGCTCCGGGTCACGGCGGACAGCAACTGCTCTTCATCCAGCCAACGCAGGCTGCGACCTTTGAATTGCAATACGCCACGGGTGTACTTGGCACTGGCCTGGGCGCCGGACTGCGACGCTTCTTCGAGGATGCGTTCGTCGATGGCGTGAATTCCGTCGACTTCGTCCGCCGGCACCACCACCGGCCCGCCCCGGGCGGCGATGATCAACATTCGCGGCATGACCCGAGCACCAGACGCCACATTGTTAGTGGCGTCGAGGCCGAGCAACTCCACCAGCGACAGGCACGCCACTAACGCACCGCGCACATTCGCCACCCCGAGCAAGGCCCGGGAGCGCTGGTGCGGCAACGAGTGAATGGTTTGCAGCGGTGCCACTTCCACCAGACTGCGAGTGGCCAGGCCCAGCCATTCTTCGCCGAGACGGAACATCAGCAGCGAGCGGGTTTTCACGTCGGTTTCGACCACCGCCGCCACCTGCTCGTGATCTTCCTGCTGCAAGGCGTAGCGATCGAGTAAACGGGTGGCGGCCGCCGAATACACCGCGCAATTGCGGCAATGAATGTGCTCGGTCAGCAGCGGGCAGGACTTGTCGCCGTGGATACCGATGCGGTTCCAGCAGTCGTCGATGGCCTGGGCATCTTCGTGGGTGACGCTCAAGGTGTCGGAGACGATCATCGTTTACGCTCACTGTCGGCGGCGCGCTCGCTGCGGGCGGCGCGCTCCTGCAATCGTCTGGCGCCCGCCGTGTCACCCTGGGATTGCAGCAAAGCAGCCAGGTGCATCAACGCGTCGGGGTGTTGCGGTTCGAGGTACAAAGCCTTGCGATAAAACCCTTGGGCCTCCAGCGCCCGGCCAGCAACATCGCTGAGCAGCCCCAGCCAATAAAACACCTGGGCCACCGGTTCGTGACTACGCAGATAACTCTCGCACGCGGCGCGGGCTTCGGCACTTTTGCCTTCGTTGGCCAGCGCGGCGATGTTCGCCAGCAGCGTAGCGGCGTCCGGGTTGGCGGCTTTCAAGGTGTTCGGCAGCGGCACCACGGTGGAAAACGGGCGGCTGCGCACCGGTGGCGGGGTCGCACTCACCGGTTGGCGCACCGGCAGTGGCGTCGGAACGAACGTCGTTGGATATGGCTCGGGCTCGGGCGCGCTCTGGCGGCTGAAGGCAAACGACTGCGGGATGCCGATCGAACGCATGCCGAAACGTCCGAGCAGGCTGCCCTCGGCCGGGCCGATAAACAGCACGCCGTCGACGTGGGTCAGACGCTTGAGCACTTCGAACACTTGTTGCTGGGTCGGCTGGTCGAAATAGATCAGCAGGTTGCGGCAGAACACGAAGTCATAGGCCGGTTCGCTGGCCAGCAAGGCCGGATCCAGCAGATTGCCGACCTGCAAACGCACTTGCTCCAGCACCCGCTCGCTGAGTCGATAGCCGTCCTCTTCAGCGCTGAAATGTCGTTCGCGAAACGCGATGTCCTGCCCGCGAAAGGAGTTCTTGCCGTACAGCGCACGCTTGGCTTTCTCCACCGACAGCGGGCTGACGTCCATGCCTTCGACCTTGAACTGATGGGGTTTGAGCCCCGCATCCAGCAAGGCCATGGCGATGGAGTACGGCTCTTCGCCAGTGGAACACGGCAGGCTGAGAATCCGCAGGGCGCGCATGTTATTGATATCGGCCAGGCGCCTGATCGCCAGTTTCGCCAGGGTCGCGAAGGATTCCGGGTAACGGAAAAACCAGGTTTCCGGGACGATCACCGCTTCAATCAACGCCTGCTGTTCATCCCGCGAGCCCTGCAAGGTGTGCCAGTACTCGTCGGCAGTCAGGGCCTGTGATGCGGTCGTTCGCTGACGCACAGCGCGCTCGATGATCGCCGGGCCGACCGATGCGACATCGAGGCCGATGCGATCCTTGAGGAAGTCGAAAAACCGCTGGTCGCTGCTCATGACTGCTCCTTCAGCAGGTCCATGGGCTGCGCCGGAAACAGCAGCGCACGCACCTGCTCATCGAGCAGATCGGCGACGCGCACCCATTGCAGCAAACCCTGGGCATCCTTGCGTACCGGGCCGAGGTAGGGCGCCTGGCGATTGTCCAGGCCATAGGGCTGAAAATCCGCCGGATTGCAGCGCACGGTGTCGGTGGCCTGTTCCAGGATCAGCCCGAGCAATTGCGTCGGCGAGGCCTCGTCCGGCCGATAGTGCACCAGCACCAGACGCGTGCTGGTACGGGCCTGGGCCGGTTGGCCGAAGGTCAACGCGCTGAGGTCGATCACCGGCACCACCGCGCCGCGATAGGCGAACACCCCGGCGACCCACTCCGGAGCCCGGGCAATCGGCTTCAACGGCAGGCGCGGCAGCACCTCCGCCACCTCGACGGCTTGCAGGGCGTACCGCTCGTTACCGATGCGAAACACCAGGAACAGCGCAAGCCTGGCCGCTGTCACGGCGCCACGTTTAGCCGTGAGCTCGCTCATCAGACTTTGAATCGCGAGACGCCGCTGCGCAGCCCGACCGCCACCTGACTCAGTTCGTCAATGGCGAAACTGGCCTGGCGCAAGGACTCGACGGTCTGGCTGCTGGCATCGCCCAACTGCACCAGCGCGTGGTTGATCTGTTCGGCGCCGGTGGCCTGGGCCTGCATGCCTTCGTTGACCATCAACACCCGCGGCGCCAGCGCCTGAACCTGATGGATGATCTGCGACAGTTGCTCGCCGACCTGCTGCACTTCGGACATACCGCGACGCACTTCTTCGGAGAACTTGTCCATGCCCATGACCCCGGCCGACACCGCCGACTGGATTTCACGGACCATTTGCTCGATGTCGTAAGTGGCGACTGCGGTCTGGTCCGCCAGACGCCGAACTTCGGTGGCGACGACGGCGAATCCGCGACCATATTCACCGGCCTTCTCGGCCTCGATCGCCGCGTTCAGCGACAGCAGGTTGGTCTGGTCGGCGACCTTGACGATGGTCACCACCACCTGGTTGATGTTGCCGGCCTTCTCGTTGAGGATCGCCAGTTTGGCGTTGACCAGATCGGCTGCGCCCATCACCGAATGCATGGTGTCTTCCATGCGCGCCAGGCCTTGCTGCCCGGAACCGGCCAGCACCGAGGCCTGATCGGCGGCAGTGGAGACTTCGGTCATGGTGCGCACCAAATCACGAGACGTGGCGGCGATTTCCCGGGAGGTCGCGCCGATTTCGGTAGTGGTGGCGGCGGTTTCGGTGGCGGTGGCTTGTTGTTGCTTGGAGGTGGCGGCGATTTCCGTCACCGACGTGGTGACCTGCACCGACGAGCGCTGGGCCTGGGACACCAGGGCGGTGAGCTCGGTCATCATGTCGTTGAAGCCGGTTTCCACGGCGTTGAATTCGTCCTTGCGCTCCAGGTTCAAGCGACTGCTGAGGTCGCCGGTGCGCATGATTTCGAGGATCTGCACGATGCGATTCATCGGTGCCATGATCGCCCGCATCAGCAGCAGGCCACAGAGGCCGGCGGCCAGCACCGCGATCAGCAGGGAAACACCCATGATCACCTTCGCGGTGCCCACGGCGTCATCGATGTTCGCCATGTCATGGTCGGCCACGGCTTTGTTTTCACGCAGGATGTCATTGAGCTTCACGCGTCCTGCGGTCCACGCCGGGGTCAGTTGTTCGTTGAACAACTTGATGGCTTCGGCTTCCTGATTGCGCTTATGCAAGTCGAGCACAGCAGCGAGGATCTTGCCGTAGTCCTCATGGAGTTTTTCGAAGGCGGCGAATTCGACCTTGTCTTCATCTGTCGTCACCGTGCTGCGATAGCTGGCCATCGCTTCTTGCACGCGCGTCTCGAAGCTTTTGAAGTCAGCGGCGTCTTCGGCACTGATGCCCTGCCCTTCCTTCAAGCCGAGCATTTCCTGGGTCTGGAGAAAACTGTCGACCCAGGCGCCACGGATGGTCGAGCTGTAATAGACCCCAGGCAACGCGTCGTCGCGGACGCTTTCTTCACTGCTTTCAATCTTCAGCAGTCGGGAATACGAGACGACCACCATCAACAGCATGATGGCAATAATGACCGCAAAGCTCGCCAAGATGCGTTGGCGCAACGTCCAGTTCTTCACAGTAAGTCCTCGGGCCATTTTCAAATGCTGCGGAGTATAGCTGAGGGTGTCTCATTTATAAGACGCCAGGCCTGCCAGTTCTCATTCTGCCGCCGCTACCTTCCAGCGCTGCTGTCGCTTGCCGGTGTATTCAGCGGCGGCACACGGGGTGTGGCGCCGGTCTGCAACCTTTTATTCAGGGTTCTTCCGAGGCTGACGCAGGGCTTTTCCAACAAGGCGTAGCTGATGCTCGATAGCGCGAGCGTTGCCAGGATGTACAACAGGAAAACGCCCACGTTGAACGCCGCGGGCAGGTTTGTTGTGTACGCCGCCCACTCCAGGAAGAAGGGATGCACGAGATAAACCGAATAACTGATGGTGCCCAGATAGGTCAGGCTTTTTATTGGTCGGCGCAAAAACAGGGTCATGGCGATAGCAAACGTCATCCCTGCGAGGTAGCTGGCCCAGTACGAGTAAGGATTTTCGTTATGCCCATAATTGGCGTTATAGGCGAGAAAACAAATGAAAGGCAGAAAGACGAAGAACAGTGCGAGCCACACATAGACGTACTGGCGATCCAGCTTGTTGGTGGAGCCCAGACTGACGTCTCGCCAGAAACTGCCAAAGAACATGATCGACAGGCATAAAGGCAATCCCACCGGAATTTTCTTCGCCAGATAGAACCTGGCGATCGAAAAAACCAGCGCCACAACCAACAACCCGACTGCCACGCCAAATCGTACGGAGATACGTCCCAGCAAGCCGACGCTAAATAACGCGGCGCAGGACATATAAAAGAACATCTCCATGATCAGTGTCCAATAGACGCCAAATAAATCAGGCGCACCCAAGAGCGCCTGAAACATCGTCATGTTGATCAGCACGTTATTGACCGGGACCGGCGTCGATAAGAAGCAGTACGAACTGATCACGGCCAGCGCAATGGAAAACCAGTAAGCCGGGTACAACCTGAAGAATCTGGAAATGCCAAAGGCAACCAGCGGATGTTTCCCTTGTTTCAGGCTATAGGGAATGACCATTCCGCTGAGCAGGAAAAAGATGACGACACCCATTTGCCCAAGGTTCACATAGGTGAAAAAGAAGGTGTCCTTGAGCGGTGTCCGTTCGATGAAGTGAGCCACCACGACCATCATCGCAGCGATGCCTCTCAGGGCATCCAGGTGCGTCAGGCGATTCTGCGAGGTCATGCGTTGCATCCTTTGCGATACCGCGCTTTGGCGTCGGCAATATCAGGTTTCCGTGCCGTTGCAGGCAGCGGTGTAGAGCGGGGACTTTCCCCTATCTCGGGGAAGGAGTGCCAGTGGCGTATCGGCAGAAATGGGCCGTGGATTGGTCATTGGGGATGGATGTGTTGCGGTGCGACGATCCGCCTTGCCCGCGAAGGCAATTTCAAAATTTACAAGGAAGCCTGCCGCACCTGCTTCTCCAGTTCAGCCTTAAACCCCGGTTCCAGTTTCAACTGCCGCGCCAGTTCATCAAGGTAGGACTTCTCCATGAAGTTCTCCTCATCCACCAGCATCACACTGGCGATGTACATCTCGGCGGCCATTTCCGGGGTGCTGGCGGCGCGGGCGACGTCGCTTGGGTCGAGGGGTTTGTTGAGTTCGGCGTGCAGCCAGTGCTGCAGTTCCTGGTCGTTATCAAGCTTGGTGAATTCGCCTTCGATCAACGCGCGCTCGCGCTCATCGACATGGCCGTCAGCCTTGGCCGCTGCCACCAACGCCTTGAGAATCGCCTGGCTGTGCAATTCGACCTGCGCGGCCGGCAAGCGGTCGACGGTTTGTGGCTCAGTCTTCGCCGCAGTGCCCTGCTGGGCCTGCCAGTTGCCGTAAGCCTTGTAGGCAATTACGCCCAATGCCGCGAGGCCTCCGTAGATAGCAACCTTACCGCCCACCTTGCGGACTTTCTTGCTACCCATCAGCAGCCCCATCGCGCCAGCCGCCAATGCACCGCCACCCGCGCCCGACAGCAAACCACCGAGGCCACCCGAGCCACCGCTGCCGCCGAGCAAACCGCCCCGCCCACCGCCAGAGGCCTTGTTCTGATGGCCGCCAGTCTTGTTCTGCAACATGTCCTGACCGGACTTGAGTAGCTGATCGAGCAATCCACGGGTGTTCATTTGCTGCCTCCACGAATTCGGGGTAACCGGATCATTCAGGCCACCAGCCTAGATCGAAAGTGCCCGCAACCTGCCCGTGAGAGTGCTTCCAGATGTTGCCCGCTTGCCTAGGCCTCAACCTGGGCCATCGATTAAAAAGATATACACTCGAACAAATCTATAAAAACCGCCCACCGGGTACTTTCCACATGATGACCTTGCGTCAGATCCGTCATTTCATCGCCGTGGCCGAGACCGGCTCGATCTCCGCCGCCGCGCAAACCGCGTTTATTTCCCAATCCACCCTGACCCTGGCGATCCAGCAACTGGAGCAGGAAATCGGCGTCAGCCTGTTCAACCGACACGCCAAAGGCATGACCCTGACGCACCAGGGTCATCAATTCCTACGTCAGGCGCACCTGATTCTCGCCACCGTGGATAACGCCAAACGCAGCCTGCAACAAAGCACCGATCAGGTTGCCGGGCAGTTGATCATCGGCGTGACCAGCCTCGTCGCCGGTTACTATCTGGCGGATTTGCTCACCCGGTTCCAGCGTGCTTATCCCAATGTCGAAATCCGGGTGATGGAAGACGAGCGGCCGTACATCGAGCATTTGCTGGTCAGCGGCGAGATCGATGTCGGCGTGCTGATCCTCTCCAACCTCGAAGACCGCCACGCGTTGCAGACCGAAGTCCTCACCCACTCTCCCCACCGCTTGTGGCTACCAGCCCAGCATCCGTCGCTGGAACACGACAGCATCAACCTCGCCGACGTGACGCGAGAGCCACTGATTCAACTGAACGTCGATGAAATGGACCGCAACGCCCAACGCATGTGGTCGGCGGCCTCGCTGCAACCGCGCATCACGCTGAGGACCGCATCCACGGAAGCCGTGCGAAGCCTGGTCGCGGCAGGATTGGGTGTGTCGATCCAGCCCGACATGACCTACCGCCCGTGGTCACTGGAGGGCGACATCATTGAAGCCCGGCCCATCGCCGATCTCAGTCAGACCCTCGACGTCGGCCTGGCCTGGCGCCGTGGCACCGCGCGACCGGCGCTGGTCGATCCGTTCCTGACCGTCGCCCGCGAGCAGCCTCACGGCGGGCGCAAGCCATCTATTTAATCGAACGCCACCTTCAGTATTAAGAATTTGTCGACCTCGGGCCTGAGCACTAGTCTTGTTACATCTTTATAAGACGGCCGGGCCCCAGTCACTGGGAGCACCATGGCCACACAAGAAAAGAGAACCCGAAAAATGGCTGGCGCGCAGACCCCGCTGTTCACCGCGTTATTGATCGATGGCGAATTGGTCGCAGGCCAGGGCTTTGTCGAGCCGATCCTCAACCCGGCCACCGGGGAAGTGCTGACCCACATCGCCGAAGCCAGCACCGAGCAAGTCGAAGCCGCGATCCTCGCCGCCCACCGCGCCTTTGCCAGTTGGTCGCGTACCACGCCGCAGCAACGCTCCAACCTGTTGCTGGACATCGCCAACGCCATCGAAAAAAACGCCGACCTGCTCGCCCGCCTCGAATCCCTGAACTGTGGCAAGCCGTTGCACCTGGCCCGTCAGGATGATTTGAGCGCCACGGTTGATGTGTTTCGTTTCTTTGCTGGCGCGGTGCGTTGCCAGACCGGCCAGCTCAGCGGCGAATACCTGCCGGGTTACACCAGCATGGTGCGGCGCGATCCTATCGGGGTCGTCGCCTCCATCGCGCCGTGGAACTACCCGATCATGATGGCCGCGTGGAAAATCGCCCCGGCCCTCGCCGCCGGCAACACGCTGGTGTTCAAACCGTCCGAACACACGCCACTGTCGATCCTGGCCCTGGCGCCAGCACTGGCGGAAATCCTGCCGCGCGGGGTGATCAACATTGTCTGTGGCGGCGGTGAAGGCGTCGGTAGTCACTTGGTCAGTCACCCGAAAGTGCGCATGGTGTCGTTGACCGGCGATATCGTCACCGGGCAAAAAATCCTCCAGGCTGCGGCGAAAACCCTGAAGCGCACCCACCTCGAACTCGGCGGCAAGGCCCCGGTGATTGTCTGCAACGACGCGGACATTCAAGCGGTGGTCGAAGGCGTGCGCACCTACGGTTATTACAACGCCGGCCAGGACTGCACCGCCGCGTGCCGGATTTACGCACAGGCCGGAATTCACGACCGTTTGGTGGCGGAATTGGGCGCAGCGGTCAGCAGCCTGCGTTTCGCCGGTAAACGCGACGCCGACAACGAAATCGGCCCGCTGATCAGCACCCGTCAACGCGACCGTGTGGCCAGTTTCGTCGAACGTGCCCTCGGCCAGCCGCACATCGAACGCGTCACCGGCGCCGCAGTGCACTCCGGTGCCGGCTTCTATTACCAGCCGACCTTGCTCGCCGGTTGCAAACAGAGCGATGAGATCGTCCAGCGCGAAGTGTTCGGACCGGTGGTCACCGTCACCCGTTTCGATGAACTCGAACAAGCCGTGGACTGGGCCAACGATTCGGAATACGGCCTCGCCTCATCGGTCTGGACCCAGAACCTCGACAAGGCCATGCAGGTCGCGGCGCGCTTGCAGTACGGCTGCACCTGGATCAACAGCCATTTCATGCTGGTCAGCGAAATGCCCCATGGCGGCCTGAAGCGTTCGGGCTACGGCAAAGACTTATCCAGCGATTCGCTTCAGGACTACAGCGTGGTGCGGCACATCATGGCCCGCCACGGCCAGCATCTCTGACTACGCTAATAACAAGCAGCCAACGGCATGCTTCACCACGTTCACAACTGCCCCGACCATAATTAAAGAAGAGGGAAACCCCATGTTCGTGCACAAGACCGCACTGCTCAGTGCAATCACCACTGCATTGCTCGCCAGTGCCAGTATCCAGGCCGCCGAACCGCTGAAAGTCGTCGGTGCCGGCGAAGGTCAGCTGGATATCGTCGCTTGGCCTGGCTACATCGAACGTGGCGAGAGCGACAAGGCCTACGACTGGGTCACCGGTTTCGAGAAGGAAACCGGCTGCAAGGTCAATGTAAAAACCGCCGCGACCTCCGATGAAATGGTCAGCCTGATGGCCAAGGGTGGGTACGACTTGGTAACGGCGTCCGGCGATGCGTCGTTGCGGTTGATCGTTGGCAAGCGGGTGCAGCCGATCAACACCGCGTTGATCCCGAACTGGAAGAACATTGACCCGCGTCTTAAGGACGGACCTTGGTACGTCGTCAATAAACAGGCCTACGGAACGCCCTATCAATGGGGCCCGAACGTGTTGATGTACAACACCAATGTATTCAAAACAGCCCCGGACAGCTGGAGTGTGGTGTTCGAAGAGCAGACCCTGCCCGACGGCAAGTCCAACAAGGGTCGTGTGCAAGCCTATGACGGCCCGATCTATATCGCCGATGCGGCGCTCTATCTCAAATCGACCAAGCCGGAACTGGGCATCAAGAACCCGTACGAGCTCACCGAGGTGCAATACAAAGCGGCGCTGGACCTGCTTCGCAAACAGCAGCCGTTGATCCACCGTTACTGGCATGACGCGACCGTACAGATGAGCGACGTCAAAAACGAAGGCGTGGTGGCGTCCAGCACTTGGGGCTACATGGTCAATGGGCTGGTAGCCGACAAGCAGCCGGTGGCTTCTGTGATTCCAAAGGAAGGTGCAACCGGTTGGGTGGACACCACCATGATGCACGTCGACGCCAAGCACCCGAACTGCGCTTACAAGTGGATGGATTGGTCGCTGCAACCGAAGGTTCAGGGTGACGTCGCTGCGTGGTTCGGCTCGCTGCCTGCAGTGGCCGAAGGCTGTAAATCCAGCGAACTGCTGGGCGCCGAAGGGTGTGCGGCCAATGGTTACGCTCAGTTCGACAACCTGGCCTTCTGGAAAACCCCGCAAGCTGAAGGCGGCAAGTTCGTGCCGTACAGCCGCTGGACCCAGGATTACATCGCGATTATGGGCGGCAGATAGATCTCGGACACGACTCGGTCTGCTCCCTTTCCCCCTCTCCCCCTTGGGGAGAGGGCTGGGGTGAGGGGTGGCTTTTGAGGCTGCCTCGAAATTTTGGATAAGGGCCAAAATCGCTGCCCTCACCCCCCGCCCTCTCCCGGAGGGAGAGGGAGCTAAAAGCAGATCGAGTACACCGCAACAATTCAGTTTTTCCAGAAGTCCAGGCAGGGGTCGCCGCGACGACCTTTGCCTTTTCGGAGCACCGCACCATGACGCTTGCAGTCCAGTTCACCAACGTTTCCCGGCAGTTCGGCGAAGTGAAGGCCGTTGACCGGGTTTCCATCGATATCCAGGACGGCGAGTTCTTTTCCATGCTTGGCCCTTCCGGCTCGGGCAAAACCACGTGCCTGCGCCTGATCGCCGGGTTCGAACAACCGAGTGCAGGCTCGATCCGTATTCACGGCGAAGAAGCCGCCGGGCTGCCGCCGTATCAGCGTGACGTGAACACCGTGTTTCAGGATTACGCGCTGTTCCCGCACATGAACGTTCGCGACAACGTCGCCTACGGTTTGAAAGTCAAAGGCGTCGGCAAGGCCGAACGCCTGAAACGCGCCGAAGAAGCCCTCGACATGGTCGCCCTCGGGGGCTACGGCGAGCGCAAACCGGTGCAACTGTCCGGTGGTCAGCGCCAGCGTGTGGCCCTGGCCCGCGCCCTGGTCAATCGTCCGCGCGTGTTGCTGCTCGACGAACCTCTCGGCGCGCTGGACCTGAAGCTGCGCGAACAGATGCAAAGCGAGTTGAAGAAGTTGCAACGCCAACTCGGCATCACCTTCATTTTCGTCACCCACGACCAGACCGAAGCACTGTCGATGTCCGACCGCGTGGCGGTGTTCAACAAGGGGCGCATCGAACAGGTCGACACCCCGCGCAACCTCTACATGAAACCGGCGACTACGTTCGTTGCAGAATTCGTCGGAACCTCCAACGTGATTCGCGGCGATCTGGCCAAACAGTTGAGCGGCAATCCGCAGCCGTTTTCGATTCGTCCGGAACACGTGCGTTTTGCCGAAGGTCCGCTGGCCAGTCATGAGATCGAAGTCAGCGGCTTGCTCCACGACATCCAGTACCAGGGCAGTGCCACCCGCTACGAAGTGAAACTGGAAAACGGCCAGACCCTGAACATCAGCCAGGCCAACGTCCAGTGGCTGGACACCAGCGCCCAACACCAGACCGGGCAGCGCATCAATGCACGCTGGGCTCGCGAGGCGATGATTCCGTTGCACGACACTGTTGTCGGCGGGGTGTGAAATGAACACCTTGGCAATTTCTCAAACCCGGGCCAACGGCTCGCCGTTGCGGCGGTTTTCCAACCTGCTGTATCGCCGGCCGAACTTTTACCTGGCGCTGCTGCTGGTGCCGCCACTGCTATGGTTCGGCGCGATTTATCTCGGCTCGTTGCTGGTGCTGTTGTGGCAGGGTTTCTACACCTTCGACGACTTCACCATGGCGGTCACCCCCGACCTGACCCTGGCGAACTTTGCCGCGCTGTTCCAGCCGTCGAACTTCGACATCATCCTGCGCACGCTGAGCATGGCGATCGTGGTGTCGATTGCCAGCGCCATTGTCGCGTTCCCGATTGCCTACTACATGGCGCGCTACACCACCGGCAAGACCAAGGCGTTTTTCTACATCGCGGTGATGCTGCCGATGTGGGCCAGTTACATCGTCAAGGCCTACGCCTGGACCTTGCTGCTGGCCAAGGGCGGCGTGGCGCAGTGGTTCGTTCAACACTTGGGGCTGGAGCCGATTCTGCAGTTTGTGCTCGGGATTCCCGGCGTCGGCGGCAGCACCTTGTCGACCTCGCACCTTGGGCGTTTCATGGTGTTCGTCTACATCTGGCTGCCGTTCATGATCCTGCCGATCCAGGCTTCGCTGGAACGCTTGCCGCCGTCCTTGCTGCAAGCCTCGGCGGACCTTGGCGCCAAGCCGCGCCAGACCTTTATGCAGGTGATTTTGCCGCTGTCGATTCCGGGCATCGCCGCCGGTTCGATCTTCACCTTCTCCCTGACCTTGGGTGACTTCATCGTGCCGCAACTGGTCGGACCGCCGGGGTACTTCGTCGGCAGCATGGTGTACGCCCAGCAAGGTGCGATTGGCAACATGCCGATGGCCGCTGCGTTCACGCTGGTGCCAATTGTGTTGATCGCCGTTTACCTGACCATCGTCAAACGACTGGGGGCCTTCGATGCGCTCTAAACCCGTGAAACAAGGCGATCAAGCGTCCCTGGGCCTGAAAATCGCAGCCTGGGGCGGGTTGGTGTTTCTGCACTTCCCGATCCTGATCATCTTCCTCTATGCCTTCAACACCGAAGACGCGGCGTTCAGCTTCCCACCGAAGGGCTTCACCCTGAAGTGGTTCAGCGTGGCGTTTTCGCGGCCCGACGTGCTGGAAGCGATCAAGCTCTCGGCCGAAATCGCCGCCATCGCCACGCTGATTGCGATGGTCCTCGGCACGCTCGCGTCGGCGGCGTTGTACCGCCGGGAATTCTTCGGCAAGCAAGGCATCTCGCTGATGCTGATCCTGCCGATTGCGCTGCCGGGGATCATCACCGGGATCGCGCTGCTGGCGACCTTCAAGACGCTGGGGATCGAGCCGGGGATGTTCACCATCATCGTCGGCCACGCGACCTTCTGCGTGGTGATCGTCTACAACAACGTCATCGCCCGGTTGCGCCGTACTTCACACAGCCTGATCGAAGCCTCAATGGATCTTGGCGCCGACGGCTGGCAGACCTTTCGCTACATCATCCTGCCAAACCTCGGCTCGGCGCTGCTGGCCGGCGGCATGCTCGCGTTTGCGCTGTCGTTCGACGAAATCATCGTCACCACCTTCACCGCCGGCCATGAACGCACCCTGCCGCTGTGGCTGCTCAACCAGCTCAGCCGCCCACGGGACGTGCCGGTGACCAACGTCGTCGCGATGCTGGTGATGATGGTGACCATGCTGCCGATCCTCGGCGCCTATTACCTGACACGGGGTGGCGAGAGTGTGGCGGGTAGTGGCGGGAAATAGATCAATCACTGACAACGACTATTACCTGTGGGAGCGGGCTTGCTCGCGAAAGCGGTGGTTCAGCCAACATCAATGTTGAATGTAATGGCCTCTTCGCGAGCAAGCCCGCTCCCACATTGATCCGGTTCCGACAGAACAATAAAAGCTGCAATGAGGACACAAACCATGCAAACCAAACTCTTGATCAACGGCCAACTGATCGACGGCGAAGGCCCCGCCCAACCGGTGTTCAACCCTGCGTTGGGTCGCGTACTGGTAGAAATCAACGAAGCCAGCGAAGCCCAGGTCGATGCCGCCGTGCGCGCCGCCGACAACGCCTTCGAAGCCTGGTCGCAAACCCCGCCGAAAGAACGTTCGCTGCTGCTGCTCAAACTCGCCGACGCCATCGAAGCCCACGGCGAAGAGCTGGCCAAACTGGAGTCGGACAACTGCGGCAAACCCTACAGTGCTGCGTTGAACGACGAGATCCCGGCGATTGCCGACGTGTTCCGTTTCTTCGCCGGCGCCAGCCGTTGCATGAGCGGTTCGGCAGGCGGTGAATACCTGGCCGGCCACACCTCGATGATCCGCCGCGACCCGGTGGGCGTGATCGCCTCCATCGCTCCGTGGAACTACCCGCTGATGATGGTCGCCTGGAAAATCGCCCCGGCCCTCGCCGCCGGTAATACCGTGGTGCTCAAGCCGTCGGAACAAACCCCGCTGACCGCGTTGCGTCTGGTGGAATTGGCGTCGGATATTTTCCCGGCGGGCGTACTCAATCTGGTGTTCGGTCGCGGTCCTACGGTTGGCAGTCCGCTGGTCACGCACCCGAAAGTGCGCATGGTCTCGCTGACCGGTTCCATCGCCACTGGTGCGAACATCATTTCCAGCACCGCCGACAGCGTCAAACGCATGCACATGGAACTGGGCGGCAAGGCTCCAGTGATCATCTTCGACGACGCCGATATCGACGCCGCCGTGGAAGGTATTCGTACTTTTGGCTTCTACAACGCCGGGCAGGATTGCACCGCCGCTTGCCGCATCTATGCGCAAGCAGGCATCTACGAAAAATTCGTCGAGAAGCTCGGCGCAGCGGTCAGCAGCATCAAGTACGGCTTGCAGGATGACCCAGCGACCGAGTTGGGCCCGCTGATCACAGCACAACATCGCGACCGCGTGGCCGGGTTTGTCGAGCGTGCTGTGGCGCAGTCGCACATCCGTTTGGTCACGGGCGGCAAAGCCGTGGAAGGTAATGGTTTCTTTTTTGAACCGACGGTTTTGGCTGACGCACAACAGGACGACGAGATCGTGCGTCTCGAAGTGTTCGGGCCGGTGGTCTCTGTGACCAAGTTCACCGATGAAGCCCAGGTGTTGGGCTGGGCCAACGATTCGGACTACGGCCTGGCATCGTCGGTCTGGACCTCGGATGTCGGTCGCGCCCATCGCCTGGCCGCGCGCTTGCAGTACGGCTGCACCTGGGTGAATACGCACTTCATGCTGGTCAGCGAAATGCCCCACGGCGGTCAGAAATTGTCCGGCTACGGGAAGGACATGTCCATGTATGGGCTGGAGGACTACACCGTCGTTCGGCATGTGATGTTCAAGCATTAACAGCTTCGCGGGCAAGCCTCGCTCCTACATTTGGAATGCATTCCCCTGTAGGAGCGAGGCTTGCCCGCGAAGGCCTCACCGCAACATCAAGGAAGAAACCGGCACCTGCACCACCAGGCTCAACCCCAGACAAACCAAAACAATAACCACCGACCCGGGCAGCGCCGCCAAGGCCCCGCCACGGTTTCGGACATCCGAAATCTGCCGATTTTCCGGAGCTGACAGACCATGAGTGCATTACCCGAACTCTCCCCCGCCGTTGCCGACAGCGATGCCGAGCAACTGCGCAAGCTGGGCTACACCTCGAACTTCAACCGCAGCATGAGCCTGTGGGAAAACTTCGCCCTGGGCTTCACCTATCTCTCGCCAGTCGTAGGGGTTTATACCCTGTTCGGCCTGTGCCTCGCCGCGGGCGGGCCACCGATGTTCTGGGCCTACTTGCTGGTCGGTTGCGGCCAGTTACTGGTGTGCCTGATCTTCGGCGAAGTGGTTTCGCAATTCCCGATCTCCGGCGGCGTCTACCCGTGGGCGCGCCGTTTGGTCGGCAAAAAATGGGCGTGGATGGTTGGCTGGATCTACTCCATCGCCCTGTGCGTGACCATCGCCGCCGTTGCCGTCGGCGCCGGTCCGTACCTCGCCGCGATGATGGGTTTTGAACCGAGCAACAACACCAACATCGTCATCGCGCTGTTCCTGACGTTGTTCGCCACATTGGTCAACCTCAGCGGCACCAAAGTGCTGGCGCGGATCGCCATGTTCGGCTTCCTTTGCGAACTGATCGGCGCAGTGATCGTCGGCGTCTACTTGCTGATCTTCGAACGTCATCAACCGATCAGCGTGTTGTTCAACACCTTCGACATCCGCATCGACGGCTCGTACCTGCCGGCCTTCCTCACCGCCTCGCTGGCCGGGATGTTCCTGTACTACGGCTTCGAAGCCTGCGGCGACGTCGCCGAAGAAACCCCGAACCCGAGTAAACAAATCCCGATTGCCATGCGCATGACCATCTACATCGGCGGCATCTCGGCGATGTTCGCCTGCCTGGCACTGATCCTCGCCGTGCCCGACATGCAAGCCGTGATCAACGGCACCGACAAAGACCCGGTCACCACCATCCTCAACAACGCCTTCGGCCCGGTGGGTTCGAAAGTGGTGATGGGCGTGGTGATGATTTCCTTCATCTCCTGCGTCATCAGCCTACAAGCGGCGGCGAGTCGTCTGCTGTACTCCTACGCTCGGGACGAAATGGTCATCGGCAGCACACTGCTGAAGAAGATTTCTCCTACAACCCAAGTGCCGGTTGCGGCGCTGTTTGTGTCGGGTGTCCTGCCGGCATTGATCATCGCGCTTGGTTTCTTCCTGCAAGATGCCGTGGCGACCATTGTCAGCTTCGCGGCCATCGGGATTTACCTGGCATTCCAGATGATCGTCCTCGCGGCGCTGTATGCACGGATGAAAGGCTGGAAACCGAGCGGCAAATTCACCCTCGGTGCATGGGGTTTACCGGTGAACATCGGTGCGCTGGTTTATGGCGTCGGTGCGATCATCAACATGGCCTGGCCGCGTACGCCGGATGCGGCTTGGTACATCAATTATGCGATGGTGCTGAGCACGGCGATTGTGATTGGCTTGGGGTTGATCTACATGTTGATTGCCAAGCCGTACGACCACGGGACTGCGCCTGCGGGGGATGCTTGGAAGGTTAGTCGGTAAGGCTGATATCGAAATACTCCCCTTTCTCACGCAGCCAGGGAAAGGGGAGTTAACTACGCCGATGGATTGAAGATAAAACTATCAAAGCAACAGTTCTGCTTGATCGTGTTTCAGCAAAGAAATGCGATCAAAAAGCTTGATTTTCTCATCTGCTTTTCGTTTAGCGTCATCCGACATGAAGGCAACAAGTTCCTCAAGCTGACTCACATTCCCAACCACCTTGAAGGCTTTTTCCTTATTAACAAAAACGAGCGACTTTTTCTTTCGGGACAACAGCTCAATTACGTTACTCAGTGTTCCGGTACTTTTTGCGTCCCATATCATCAAGCCGTAATCCGCAGCCTCGGCCATCACTACATCCTTCGCCGTAAAAAATGCTCGCGATCCCTTGGAGTGTTTGGTTTCCACTGTCTTAGCCGGCCATTCCCCAAGATTGTTCCGAGGCGTCACGCCACTGCAATAAATTGTAGTTTTGGATCGAGCCAGGCTCAGTAGATATTCTTGAATAGATGTATCGGCTCCGCCTGCATCGCCAACCACAACATCAAACTCTGAATCAACGATATTATTGATACGCTCTTTAACCTTTGGATCAAGGTGCTTGATATTAATAGAGCCAGCAATAAATACAGTTGTCATCTATCTTATTTCCAAGTTAATGCCGCGACGTAGATTTTTCCAACTTTTGAATATTGACGTAAAACCGCACAGGCGGCATCCATTGACGCGCCACTGTCAAACAAATCATCAACAACCAAAACATTCCAACAGCCGGCATTGGTAATTTCATCATTCACACTGAAGCTAGCGCCAATAGCAGCAACCTTTTGCTCCTTGGAATGCAGATCTTTAAGCGACTGTCGCGTAGCAGCCTTTCGGAGTAAATCCGAGAAAACAGGCTTTCCGATTATTCGTCCTAACTCGACGGCAACCTCGGTAACGGGTTGTCTAGCCCGGACATTCGAGGCAGGCATAGGCACTACGAATCCTACCTGAGCAAGCTTAGGTAAAACATTCGTCGCTACAGCTTGAGCAAGAGGGCTCACCTGACTCCAATCCTTCTGGTATTTGAGCTGGTAGGTCGCTTGTCCGACCTCTGTACGGAGATTATCGAAGCGTGGGTTTCCGTGCTCATCATCCCCTAGAAAGGTACTACTTATCATGTGCTTGTCCAGCACCCATCCTTGGTCCCAAGGGCCACGTATCTGTTTTAGGGATACTTTCAAGGCATTCTCCATTGTTAAGCCTGTCCGTTAAGCACCGAAATTTCCTTGGCGCTTTTTGACAATAGCAATGAAAAACAGAGATTCCAGTCGAACGCCGCGTGGCGCTGACGCTGACGCAAAAACAGGAAATTCCTACAGACCGAGCCTTCCAGTAAAAGCACCAATTCCTACAACACACGGCGCCAGAGCAGACTTGGCACCTCGTCCACCTACACGATAGGCTCACCTCGTCGTTGCAAAACAGCGGCCCGGGGTCGAAACCGGAACACTTCAACATGGCACAACCGCGCTCCTTTGAGTGGCGGCTCCCTTTTCAGCTCGGAGTCGAAAAATGCCTGATAACAAATTAAATCAGCCTGAAATCCGTCCTCATTTCACCCCCACAATCTTCACCCGCCACAACCGCTTCCTCCACGCACTCATGCAAGACAACCAAGCCTGGTTCTGCGTCCACGATCTCGGTCGCCTGATGGGCCGTCCAATGGACGAACGCCTCACCCTGAAACTCGACCCCGATCAGCGCCGAAACGTCTGGCTGCTGAAAAGCGGCAACACCGTCGAATCCCTGATGGTCAGCGAATCAGGTATGTACGCCCTTCTCGTCCACCACTTCATCCCGGAAAACCGAAACCTGCGCCAATGGCTGAGCAACGAAGTCATCCCCATGCTGCGTAATTCAGACGCGGCATCTGTGGATAACATTCCAAGCCTGAGTTCGTTGCAATGGGCCGGCATCTCGGTGCCGCTGCTGCACTGGCAGCATCAGGCCTGGATCAAATGGCGGGATATGCCTGATCTGATGCAGGTACAGCGACCATTCAAGATCATGGGTACTTGCAGTTAAGGGCCAGCTAAATGCAAAACCTGTGGGAGCGGGCTTGCTCGCGAATGCGGTGGGTCAATCACTATCTATGTCGACTGACACACCCTCTTCGCGAGCAAGCCCGCTCCCACAGGGATTCTGGTGTGTCTGGATAAATGAAAAAGGGGCAGACTTTGCAGCCCGCCCCTGTTGTACCCACCTCCGTTCAAAACCGCGAAACACTCCTCATCGCATCCACCAGATACCTCATCGCAATCCGATCACTCTCGGACAACTCCCGATACCGCTCCACCAATTTCATCTCCTCCGAATTGAGTCGACGCCTGCGCCTTACATTCGACAGAAATGGAAATATCCCTAACAGTTCGGTGATGCCTTGTACTTTCGACATGGACGATGTCCTTTTAATACGTCAAAGAAAACTTCAGAAAACCGCATCGCCCCACTTCTTTCAGCAGTTGCCTCTGTGCCTGCTGAACCCACCGGCCTGAAGGGCCGAAACCGGTCATGCCCATAGAATAGGAATTAAATCGGCGCTGAAAAGTGGTTTTTAGAGTAATTAGTCGAAAAAAGCAGAAATGCCCTATAAATCAGAAAGTACTGTGGGAAACGTGCCCCGACATGTCTTGTTTCATTGCTGCAACATCGTCGTGCTATCAATCATTTTTTCTCCGGGACCGAACGGTTTAAGCTATTTGGCATCTGTTTAGAGTCCGTTGCGTTTGGCCGAAGGCATGTCCGAACCTCCATTTTTGATCCAGCAGTGCCAGGAACGGCGCGGGATTGTTCACGACAGGTTGTACTTATGCACCGCAGGAATTTGCTCAAAGCGTCCATGGCTATCGCTGCCTACACCGGTTTATCGGCCACCGGCCTGCTGGCCTCTCGCGCCTGGGCCGGGAATGGCGCGGCGGATGGCGACGCGCAGGCGTTCGACTTCGAAGCGCTGAAGATTCAGGCCAAGCAGCTCGCCGGCAATCGTTATCAAGACACCAAGCAGGTGCTGCCGCCGACGCTGGCGACCATGACGCCGCAGAACTTCAATGCGATCCAGTACGACGGCAAGCATTCGCTGTGGAATGACCTGAACGGTCAGCTGGACGTGCAGTTTTTCCACGTCGGCATGGGCTTCAAGCAGCCTGTGCGCATGTTCAGCGTCGATCCCAAGACGCGTCAGGCGCGGGAAGTGCATTTCCGTCCGTCGCTGTTCAACTACGAAAAAACCACGGTCGACACCAAGCAATTGGGCGCCGACCTGGGCTTTTCCGGATTCAAGTTGTTCAAAGCTCCGGAGCTGGACAAGCACGACGTGCTGTCCTTCCTCGGCGCCAGCTATTTCCGTGCGGTGGATGCTTCTGGCCAATATGGCCTGTCGGCTCGCGGTCTGGCGATCGATACCTACGCCAAAAAGCGTGAGGAATTCCCGGACTTCACCAAGTTCTGGTTCGAGACGCCGGACAAGGACAGCACCCGTTTCGTGGTCTACGCCCTGCTCGATTCGCCGAGCGCCACTGGTGCTTACCGTTTCGACATCGATTGCCAGGCCAGTCAGGTGGTCATGGGCATCGACGCGCACATCAATGCGCGCACCGCCATCGAGCAACTGGGCATCTCGCCGATGACCAGCATGTTCAGTTGCGGCACCCACGAGCGGCGCATGTGCGACACCATTCACCCGCAAATCCACGACTCCGATCGGCTGGCCATGTGGCGCGGTAACGGCGAGTGGATCTGCCGTCCGCTGAACAACCCGGCGACCCTGCAATTCAACGCCTTCGCTGACACCGACCCGAAAGGTTTCGGCCTGGTGCAGACCGATCACGAGTTCGACAGCTATCAAGACACCGTCGACTGGTACAGCAAGCGCCCGAGCCTGTGGGTAGAACCGACAACCGCGTGGGGCGAAGGCTCTATCGACTTGCTGGAAATTCCTACCACCGGCGAAACCCTGGATAACATCGTCGCGTTCTGGACGCCGAAGAAACCAGTGGCTGCCGGTGACTCCCTGAACTACGGCTACAAGCTGTACTGGAGCGCATTGCCGCCGGTCAGCACGCCGCTGGCGCGGGTCAACGCGACCCGTTCGGGCATGGGTGGGTTTATCGAAGGTTGGGCGCCGGGCGAGCATTACCCGGAAGTCTGGGCCCGTCGCTTTGCCGTGGACTTCACCGGTGGTGGCCTGGATCGGTTGCCGGAAGGTGCGGCGATCGAGCCCGTGGTTACTTGCTCGAATGGCGAGGTGAAGGACTTCAACGTGCTGGTGCTGGATGACATCAAGGGTTATCGGATCACATTTGACTGGTTCCCGACCAATGACAGCGTTGCGCCGGTGGAGCTACGGTTGTTTATTCGCACCAATGACCGGACGTTGAGTGAAACCTGGCTGTACCAGTACTTCCCGCCGGCGCCGGAGAAGCGTAAGTACACCTGAGGGTAAGGTCGTCTGGGCGGGCCTCTTCGCGGGCAAGCCTCGCTCCTACAGAGATTGCATTGCCACCTGTAGGAGCGAGGCTTGCCCGCGAAGAGGACGGGACAGGCAACAAACATCCCGGCCCGGATATACAAAAGCCCCGATCAATCCGATCGGGGCTTTTTGTTTTTACAGCACTATTCAGTCCCGCAAATCCGACTCATGAATCGGCTGATCGCGATGCGTTGCCCGCTGATACTGCGCCGGCCACACCGCTTTGCGCCCACCCAGGTCATCATCGGCATGCAGCGGCCAGTATGGATCGCGCAACAACTCCCGAGCCAGGAAGATGATGTCCGCCTGACAGGTCCGCAGGATGTGCTCAGCCTGCGCCGGCTCGGTAATCATGCCCACGGTGCCCGTGGCAATGCCTGACTCCTTACGCACGCGCTCAGCGAAGCGGGTTTGATAACCCGGGCCTGTAGGAATTTCCGCGTTGGCCGCCGTACCGCCCGACGAGACATCGATCAAATCCACGCCCAGGTCCTTGAGGCGTCGTGCCAGCTCCACGGTTTCATCCGGGTTCCAGCCGTCTTCCACCCAATCGGTGGCCGATACCCGCACAAACAGCGGCAACTCTTCAGGCCAGACCGCGCGCACCGCTTCGGTGACTTGCAGCACCAGCCGAATGCGATTCTCGAACGAGCCGCCATATTGGTCGCGGCGCTGATTGCTCAGAGGCGACAGAAACTGGTGCAACAGATAACCGTGGGCGGCGTGGATCTCGACCACTTTGAAACCGGCGGTCAATGCGCGTTTGGCCGCATCGACGAAGGCCTGGATGACTTCAGCGATTTGCCCGTCATCGAGCTGTTTAGGCGGCGTGTGCTGTGGATCGAAGGCAATCGGCGATGGCCCGACCGGGGTCCAGCCGCCGTCGTCGGGTTTGAGGCTACCGTGCTTGCCGATCCACGGCCGATGGGTGCTGGCCTTGCGCCCGGCGTGGGCCAGTTGAATACCGGCGACGGCGCCTTGGGCGGCAATAAAACGGGTGATGCGTTGCAGCGGTTCGATCTGTTCGTCATTCCACAGGCCGAGGTCTTCAGCGGTGATGCGGCCATCGGCAGTGACCGCCGTGGCTTCGGTAAAAATCAGACCGGCCCCGCCGACCGCGCGGCTGCCAAGGTGGACCAGGTGCCAGTCATTGGCCAGGCCATCGACGCTGGAGTACTGGCACATTGGCGATACGGCAATGCGGTTGAGCAGGGTCAATTGGCGAAGGGTATAGGGTTCAAGCAGCAGACTCATGGGGCACCTCTCGAATCAGTGGGCAGGCTCCAGGGTTCTGTTTGAAAAGTCGACGAGTGACAGGAAAAGGTGCAGCACCCGCCCCCGCGGGCAAAAAATTCGACAAGACGTCACAAGGCCAATCAAGCAGTGCTTAGAGCCTAGTCGACAACGGGGGATGAAGGAGGGTTCAAGAAATGAAAGGTCGCCATTTTGGAGGCCAACGCGAACCTGTGGCGAGGGGGCTTGCCCCCGTTGAGTGGCGAAGCCACCCCGAAATCGATCGCCACCATCCACTAGATAGACCACCATTACAGGGTTTACGACTGCTGCGCAGCCGAACGGGGGCAAGCCCCCTCGCCACAAAAGCATCCACCCGCTATCGAGGTTCGATATGGGCAATCATCAACTGCACCGTCTCATTCCCGCGAAACTCGTTGAGATCAAGTTTGTAGGCCAATTCCACCCATTTGATCGTTGGATTCGGCCAGATATCGCGGTCGATACCAAAAGCGATGCCATCCAGCTTCACCGAACCACATTCACTTTTCAGCACCACTTTAAGGTGCCGCTCGCCGACCACCCGCTGCTCGACCAACTGGAACACGCCATGGAACAACGGCTCCGGGAAGTGCTGTCCCCATGGGCCGGCGTGACGCAGGGCGCGGGCCAGTTCCAAGTGGAATTCCTCAACGGCCAGCGTACCGTCCGACAGCAGGCGCCCGGTCAGGTCTTCCTCGCGCAATTGCCTACGCACTTCAGCGTCAAAAGCTTCGGCGAACAACGGAAAATTCGCTTCCGGCAAGGTCAAGCCGGCCGCCATCGCGTGTCCACCGTACTTGCTGATCAGGTTCGGATGCTGCGCCGCCACCACGCTCAAGGCATCGCGAATGTGAAAGCCCTGGACCGACCGCCCCGAGCCCTTGAGCAAGCCATCGCCGGCGTCGGCAAAGGCAATCGTCGGACGGAAATAGCGCTCTTTCATCCGCGAGGCGAGGATGCCGATGACGCCCTGGTGCCATTCGGGATCGAACAGACACAAGCCGAACGGCATCGATTCCACCGGCAAATCCTTGAGCTGGGCCAGCGCTTCACGCTGCATGCCCTGCTCGATGGATTTGCGGTCCTGGTTCATGCCGTCGAGCTGGGTCGCCATTTCACGGGCAAGCCCGGCGTCTTCGGTAAGCAGGCATTCGATGCCCAGGCTCATGTCATCCAACCGTCCTGCCGCATTCAAACGCGGGCCGACAATAAACCCTAGATCGGTAGAGGTGATGCGCGCCGGCTCACGCTTGGCGACTTCGAGAATCGCCTTGATCCCCGGCCGGGCGCGACCGGCGCGAATCCGTTCCAGGCCTTGGTGCACCAGGATCCGGTTATTGGCATCCAGCGGCACCACGTCGGCGACGCTGCCCAGTGCTACCAAATCCAGTAATTCACCGATGTTCGGCTGCGGCTTGCTCTCGTACCAGCCGAGGCTGCGCAGGCGTGCGCGCAGTGCCATCAGCACATAAAAAATCACCCCGACGCCGGCCAGCGCCTTGCTCGGAAAGTCGCAACCAGGCTGGTTCGGATTGACGATGGCATCAGCCAGCGGCAGTTCATCGCCGGGCAAGTGGTGATCGGTAACCAGCACGTTGAGCCCGGCCTTTTTCGCCGCCGCCACGCCTTCGACGCTGGAAATGCCGTTGTCCACGGTGATCAGCAGTTGCGGGGTGCGGGTCAGCGCCACTTCGACGATTTCCGGGGTCAGGCCGTAGCCATACTCGAAACGGTTCGGCACCAGATAATCGACATGCGCCGCGCCTAGCAGGCGCAAACCAAGCACGCCGACGGTACTGGCGGTGGCGCCATCGGCATCAAAGTCGCCAACGATCAGAATCCGCTGACGCTGTTCCAGGGCCGTTACCAGCAGATCCACCGCCGCGTCGATGCCCTTGAGCTGCTGAAACGGAATCAGCCGCGCCAGGCTCTTGTCCAGTTCAGCCTCGCTCTGCACGCCCCGCGCCGCGTACAGGCGGGTCAGCAGCGGTGGCAGATCACCGAGGAATGGCAGGGTGTCGGGCAACAGGCGAGGTTCGATGCGCATGGGGTGACAGGTGCTTCTCTTGAATACGTAGGATAAAACCGGATGAAACGTGACAACGGCGAAAAATCAGCCGCGTTCGCCGCTCAACCACTGCAACTGGACTTCATGCTGACCACGGTCGTCGGTGACGAAAATCGTCCCTTCGCTGATCATTACGTCCCACTTGATAACGCGGGGCATGTCTTTGGCCAGGGTTTCCAGGATGTCCTGCGGCACGGCAGCGATGTGCACGTTTTTCAGGTTCTTGATCGCCGGGATCACTTTGGTTTCCCAGACGCGCAGGCTGCCGTAGGCCAGCAGGCTGGTGCGCTCGGTGCGACGCGAGCACCAAGTCAAACGATCGGCGTCTGGTTGGCCGACTTCGATCCAGTGCAGGACGCGGTCATCCAGGCTCTTTTCCCACAGGGCCGGTTCATCCACGTCTGACAGACCACGACCAAAAGACAGCTGCTCGTTGTACCAGAAGGCGTAGGCCAGCAGCCGCACGGTCATGCGCTCTTCGGTTTCCGAAGGGTGACGGGCGATGGTCTGCTTCACGCTCTCGTACACACTGCGGTCGAGGTCGGTAAGGTTCAGTTCAAACTTGTAGGTCGTGGACGGCTGGGCCATGAACGGGCTTCTTGATACGAGGAAAGGCGGCAAGTCTAACCGATGCAGTAGGCAATCAACGAATTGACGACCATCAACTTTGGGCGACTGACACGCGGCTATGTTAAAACGCTCTATCACTCGCCCTTTGTCCTACAGGATCGCGCATGCCATTCACCGGAAAACCGCTCTCAGGTCTGAAAGTCATCGAATTGGGTACGTTGATTGCCGGGCCGTTTGCCTCGCGTATTTGCGGCGAGTTCGGCGCTGAAGTGATCAAGATCGAATCCCCGGACGGCGGTGATCCGTTGCGAAAATGGCGCAAGTTGTATGAAGGCACCTCGCTGTGGTGGTTCGTCCAGGCACGCAACAAGAAGTCCCTGACCTTGAACCTCAAGCACCCCGATGGCCTGGCGATTCTGAAAAAACTGCTCAGCGAAGCGGACATCCTGATCGAGAACTTTCGCCCCGGCGTGTTGGAAAAGCTCGGTTTGGGGTGGGACGTTTTACACGCCCTCAACCCGAAACTGGTGATGGTGCGGCTCTCGGGTTTTGGCCAGACCGGACCGATGAAAGATCAACCAGGGTTTGGCGCGGTCGGTGAATCCATGGGCGGTCTTCGCTATATCACCGGGTTCGAGGATCGACCGCCGGTGCGCACCGGGATTTCCATCGGCGACTCAATTGCCGCGCTCTGGGGCGTGATCGGCGCGCTGATGGCCCTGCGTCACCGCGAAGTGAACGGTGGCCTGGGTCAGGTGGTGGACGTGGCGCTGTATGAGGCGATCTTTGCCATGATGGAAAGCATGGTGCCGGAGTTCGACGTGTTCGGCTTTATCCGCGAACGCACCGGCAACATCATGCCCGGCATCACACCCTCCTCCATCCACACCAGTGCTGACGGCAAGCACGTGCAGATTGGCGCCAATGGCGATGCAATCTTCAAGCGGTTCATGTTGATTATTGGTCGGGAAGATATGGCCAACGACCCGGTGCTCGCCAGCAATGATGGACGCGACAGCCGTCGCGACGAGATTTACGGGGTGATTGATCGCTGGGTCAATTCGCTGCCGCTCGATCGCGTCATCGAGCTGTTGAACCAGGCCGATGTCCCGGCCAGCCGGATCTTCAGCGCCGAAGACATGTTCAGCGATCCGCAGTACCTGGCCCGGGAAATGTTCCTGCACGCCAAGCTGCCCGATGGCAAAGACTTCAAGATGCCGGGGATCGTGCCGAAACTCTCTGAGACACCCGGCACTTCCGAATGGGTCGGACCGCAGCTGGGTGAACACAATGCGCAGGTACTCCACGATCTTGGCTACGACAAGGGACAGATCGCAAAGCTGCGTGAAGACGGGGCCATCTAAGCTGAAGCGCCTGCTTTCAGTCTTCATCCAACGCACCAGCGGCCGGTATGCGCTGGTGCTGTTATTGCTCGGATCGAGTTCACCGGCCTGGGCACATCCGAAAGAAACGCTGATCTGGCTGCTGCGCGATTTACCACCCGTGACGATCTTCGAAGGCCCGCAAAAAGGCCAGGGGGTCGTCGATCAACTGATGCCGCTGTTGATCGCCGGTATGCCGCAATACGATCACACGCGGATGCGGGTCAATCGTGCCCGGGGCATGCAGATGCTTCGCGAGGAATCCTTCACCTGCGATCCCTCGCTGATCTGGAGCAAGGAGCGGGAACAGTGGATCGCGTTTTCCATCCCGGTGTTCCGGGCCGTGAGCAATGGCCTTGCTGTGCGCCAGGAAGATCGACCGGAGCTGGAACCGTTCCTGGTGGACGGTGAAGTCGATCTGGCGGCACTGCTGGCCAATGGCAGCAAAAAGCTCGGTGCCGTGGCCGAGCGCAGTTACGGTCAGTTCCTCGACGCTCAGTTGAAGCGGGCGGCGGCCAGTACCCTGACACTCCATTATGGAAACGACGCACTTGGCAGTCTGTTGCAGATGCAGCGCCTGGGGCGTTTGCTCGGGGTATTGGGCTACTGGCCGGAAATCCGCTACCTGGCCCAACAAGAACATATTGCTGACACCGAGTTGGTGTTTTATCCGGTCAAGGGCACGGGCAAGTACATTTCCACATACATCGGTTGCTCGAATACACCCCAGGGTCGGCAGGCCATCAGCGAGATCAATCAACTGCTACGCACCCTGCCCCACGAGCGACTGGCCCATGCCTACGCCGACTGGCTCGACCCGGAACGGCGCAGCGATTACCTGGAAGCAGCCAAGGCCTTTTTCGAACATCAGGACGGGCAGTGACAAATTTCGGGCAAAAAGAAACCCCGAGAAGTGGGGAGACGACTCGGGGTTAAACGTGGCCTACATAAAGACCAGTAGCAGCAAGCTACAAGCACCGGAGCACAATGCTTGATCCTGCTGATACATGGTCTGACGACCTTCACGCAGGAAGGTTCCCACATAAAGGCAATTCAATTTCGATTGGCCAGGATCTTGTCCTGGGCAGCATTGCGCAACGCCGCGATCACACAGGGCTCCAGACGACCTTCGGCAATCAACACATCGCGGTGCAAACCGTCGACGACATCTGTCAGTTGCCGCTTATCGGTCAACTGCGCCTGATTGAACGCGCGTTCCACCACAATCGCGCCGGCCGAACTTTTCAAGGTCACCAGGCATTCGCCATGGACGCCCGATGGCGTCAACGTAACCTGATACGGGCTCAGAGCTTCACCGAGCAATAGACTGATACTTTCCATCTCGCGATCACCACTCAATAGTCCGAAAACAAAGTGCCTGGGAGGGCGTGTCTACAGTTAATGACCCTTGGCCCGAGAAGAAAGTTCTGAATACCGCATGGCAGCGGTACCTGCGTCTCCGGGGAAATTGAGCATGCGCCGCAAAGATGACAAGGAAAAAACAGCGTGTTTCAAGCCCTGGCTTGAAGCATCGACTCCAGTAGATAGACATCCAGCAACCTGCGCATCAACACCGCGGAAACAGGTGTATGCAGGTGCCCGAGGAGTTTGACGTCACTGTCGGCCAGCATTGCTTTCACGTCCGACATGACGCTGGATAGCACGTTGCCAAGCAAAATCAGCGCATGGGCCTCGCGCTGTTCCGCCAGATGCCGCACCAATGCCAACCCGTCGCCGCCCTTGAGCTGCGGATCGCAGAACGCGATATCGACTGGGCCCCTGTGCCCCAGGGAACACAGCGCCGAAGACATCGACGGTGCCGTGAGCACGTCATAGACACCAATGGCGTTGAGCATCTGGTGCAACGCCATCATCTGGAAGGGATTGTGTTCAAGAATCAGGATTTTGAGCGTGCGCATAAGCGACCTCTGGAACGACACACGCGGACTCTCACCGCAGTTGTCGATCACTCTAGGGGAGCATCCTTCAGCATCCCATCGGAAAAGTAGCCACATCTCATAGGACAATTCCGAAACTCACTGGGGACAGCAGCACTCCCTTCACTCCTCCGCCGGTCGATATCGGTCCATCCGCCCAGCAACCCGCGCACCTGCCCATCAGCTCCGTAAAAGGGCACCGTCCACTGGTAGATGTCTCTTACACCATTGTTGAACTTCAACTGGCGCTTGGCGAATCGGGGCTTGCGGGTTTCGAGCTGGAGGATGAACTCGGCGTGCAACAGCTCGGCAGTCTCCCTGGGCAAGACATCGACTTCGATCAGTTGCCGTCCCTGAACCTGATCGAAACGGGTCGACAGGCCTTCCTCATAGCTTTTGTTGCACATGATCAAACGGCCTTCCAGATCACGCACAAACAGGGGGTCGGGCATGGCATCAATCAGTGCATGCTGAAAGGCGAGTTGATCGTTGAGGTCTTTTTCGACGCCCAGACGCTGCTCGATCAGCGCCGCGAGCCGTCGGTTCCAGAGCAAGGACAGCAGGCCGAAGACACTGACCACAAACATGCCCCAGCAACCCCATTGGGTGATCCGCTGCCAAAAGGTCAGCGCGGGCCTTGGGGCGATACCATCCAGCCATTTCAGGCGCAGGGCCCGCAACTCGGCCGGGGGGAAGGCTTCAAGTGCCTTGTTGAGGATGTTCAACAATTGCGGCTGCCCTTTGCGTACAGCCAAATGGTCGGCTTCCCACGAGCCTTCCACCGTATGGCCTATCTTCAATTGCCCGGTCGGATAGAGCTGCGCCCCGGTTTCGTTCTCGATAGTGGCGTCGGCCTCGCCACTTTCGACCAATGCGCGGGCTTCAGCATAGGTCTTGACCGAACGCAGTTCGATGGCCGGGTGGTCACGCCGAATGGTTTCCTCCATGGCGTGCCTGGCCGGTAACACCAGAATCTTTTCCGACAGTTGTTCCAGGGACTGTAGAAGCGGGGCCCCGGCCCGCCCAACCAACACCCAGGCAGAGCCGCCAAAGGCATGACTGAAATCCAGAAATCTCTTGCGCTCATCATTAAGCGCCAGCGTCGTGGTCATGTCCGCTGCACCGCTTTCCAGGCGTCGGAGTAAATGCTCGGTGGAAAATGTCTCTTCATGGGCGAACTGCAGCCCCGTCATCACACTGATGCGGTGAAGCACATCGATGTTCAACCCACTCCATTGGCCATGCTCGTCCTTGAATTGGTAAAGCGGGTACTGCTTTGATGCAACGATGACTTGCCGGTGGGCGCGAATCCATTGCCGCTCTTCAGCATCCAGCCCAATGGCGTTGACGCTTACCGGTGTCGTAGCCTCATAAGCCACCAATTGTGCTGCCCGTGTGCACTGCCCCGAGCCCATTGCGCCCAGCAATAAAACCCAGCACATGACTGGTTTCAACGCTCTAAAAAACAACATTGCCACTTCCTTCGTGATCAACTCGCCCGTCCTTCAGGGGCGAAAACGCGACAAGTGTGGCACGCAGAAACAAGAAAGCCCGTCAGGAGACGGGCTTCAAAATGTGACAGTTTTTAGGGCTTACAGAGGCTTGCCGCGGTTGCCATGCTGACTGACAAAGGCCTGCACGGCTTTCAGGTCATTCGGCAACACGGTGCAGCGCTCTTCTCGTTCAAACAAATCAGAAAGATGTGCAGGTAGTTCGAGAGCTTTTCCTACACCGGCTTTTTCCACGGCGTCCGGGAATTTGACCGGATGGGCCGTGCCGAGGATCACCATCGGGATATCCAGGCTGCGACGGCATTCCCGTGCGGCCTTGACGCCGATGGCGGTGTGCGGGTCCAGCACTTCACCGGTCTGCTCGAAGACTTCGGCAATGGTTTCGCAGGTTTGTGCGTCATCCACGGCCAGGGAATCGAACAGCTTGCGGGCTTCGGTCCAGCGCTCTTGCTCGACGCTAAAACCACCGCCCTGCTTGAAGTTGTCCATCAGGCCGGCGATCGCTGCGCCATTGCGACCGTGCAGATCGAACAGCAGGCGCTCGAAGTTCGACGACACCATGATGTCCATGGACGGCGACAGCGTGGCGTGCAGGGTTTCCTTGACGTACTGATTGCCGCTCATGAAGCGGTGCAGGATGTCATTGCGGTTGGTGGCGACGATCAACTGGTTGATCGGCAGGCCCATATTGCGCGCCAGGTAACCGGCGAAGATGTCGCCGAAGTTGCCGGTCGGCACCGAGAACGACACCGAACGCGCCGGGCCACCCAGTTGCAGCGCTGCGTGGAAGTAGTAAACGATCTGGGCCATGATCCGCGCCCAGTTGATCGAGTTCACCGCCACAAGACGCGTGCCCTTGAGGAAGCTTTGGTCGGCGAAGCTGTTCTTGACCATTTCCTGGCAGTCATCGAAGTTGCCTTCGATGGCGATGTTGTGGATGTTCTCACCGAAAATGGTGGTCATCTGACGACGCTGCACTTCGGACACGCGGTTGTGCGGGTGCAGGATGAAGATGTCGACGTTTTCGCAGTGCTTGCAGCCTTCGATGGCGGCCGAACCGGTATCACCGGAGGTGGCGCCAACGATCACCACGCGCTCGCCGCGTTTTTCCAGCGTGTAGTCGAGCAGGCGGCCGAGCAGTTGCAGGGCGAAGTCCTTGAACGCCAGCGTCGGGCCGTGGAACAGCTCCAACACCCATTCGTTACCGTTCAACTGACGCAACGGCGCCACGGCGTTGTGGGAAAACACACCGTAGGTTTCTTCAAGAATCTTTTTGAAATCGGCATCAGGGATGCTGCCGGCGACGAACGGGCGCATCACCCGGAAGGCCAGCTCGTGATACGGCAGGCCGGCCCAGGAAGCGATTTCTTCCTGAGTGAAACGTGGCAGGCATTCCGGCACATACAGGCCGCCGTCCGTGGCCAGACCGGCCAGCAGGACGTCTTCGAAATTCAGGGCCGGTGCCTGGCCGCGGGTACTGATATAACGCATGACTGGCTCCAATAGACAGTGTTCGCAAACCCGGGCCCGCAGGCGAGCCCGGTGAACGATAACGGCTTAGTTCAGGTGCTCGACACGGATCCGTACAACCGGACCGACGACGCCTGCCAAGGCTTCCAGGGCGGTGATCGCGTCGTTCATGTGCTGCTCCAGCACTCGGTGGGTCAGCAGGATCATCGGCACCAGGCCGTCGTGTTCCTCGACTTCCTTCTGCATGATCGATTCGATGTTGATGCCGCGCTCCGACAGGATGCTCGCCACTTGGGCCAGTACGCCTGGATGGTCCTTGGCCTGAATCCGCAGGTAGTACGCACTTTCGCAGGCTTCGATCGGCAGGATCGGATGGGCCGACAGCGAATCCGGCTGGAAGGCCAGGTGCGGTACGCGGTTTTCCGGGTCCGAGGTCATGGCGCGAACCACGTCCACCAGGTCGGCGATAACCGACGAAGCGGTCGGCTCCATGCCAGCGCCAGCGCCGTAGAACAAGGTCGAACCGGCAGCGTCACCGTTGACCATCACCGCGTTCATCACGCCGTTGACGTTGGCGATCAGACGATCGGCCGGGATCAGCGTCGGGTGCACGCGCAACTCGATACCGGCGGCAGTGCTGCGCGCCACGCCGAGGTGTTTGATGCGATAGCCCAGAGCTTCGGCGTAGTTCACGTCAGCGGTGGTCAGCTTGGTGATGCCTTCGGTGTAAGCCTTGTCGAATTGCAGCGGGATGCCGAACGCGATGGACGCCAGGATCGTCAGCTTGTGAGCAGCGTCGATGCCTTCAACGTCGAAGGTCGGATCGGCTTCGGCGTAACCCAGGGCTTGCGCCTCGGCGAGTACGTCCTCGAAGGTGCGACCCTTCTCACGCATTTCGGTGAGGATGAAGTTGCCGGTGCCATTGATGATGCCGGCGACCCAGTTGATACGGTTGGCAGACAAGCCTTCACGGATCGCCTTGATCACCGGAATGCCACCGGCCACGGCCGCTTCGAACGCAACGATCACGCCCTTCTCGCGAGCCTTGGCGAAAATCTCATTACCGTGAACGGCGATCAGTGCCTTGTTCGCGGTGACCACATGCTTGCCATTCTCGATGGCCTTGAGTACCAGCTCGCGGGCAACGGTGTAGCCGCCCACCAGCTCTATAACGATGTCGATCTCAGGGTTCGTGGCCACTTCGAACACATCGTTGGTAATCGCAATACCGGTCGTCTGGAACTGAGGCTTTGGCGTGCGCGTGGCAATTTGTGCCACTTCGATTCCACGCCCGGCACGACGAGCAATTTCCTCGGCGTTGCGCTGAAGTACGTTGAAGGTACCGCCACCGACGGTCCCTAACCCACAGATGCCTACTTTGACCGGTTTCACTGTGAACTCCCCATAAAACGGCCGACGCAAGGTCGGCCGTGAAAACAACCGCATGCTCGCGGTTCTCTATTAATGGTCTGGCGAGTTACCGCCAGACCATGATCGTCAAAGGCTGACCGTGACGATGCGAATTATTTCGCGCCCAGCGCCAGTTTGGCGACTTGTGGCGCAGGCTGGTAGCCCGGAATGACCTGGCCGTCGGCCAAAACGATGGCCGGCGTGCCGTTCACGCCAATCGACTGACCGAGGGCGAACTGCTTGGAAACCGGGTTATCGCACTTGGCGGCCTTGATTTCCTTGCCATCGACCATTTTGTCCATCGCGGCTTTCTTGTCCTTGGAGCACCAGACTGCCTGCAGCTGTTCGTCACCCGGCGAGCCCAGGCCCTGACGCGGGAACGCTACATAACGCACTTCGATGCCACGCTTGTTCAGCTCAGGCACTTCGGCGTGCAACTTGTGGCAATACGGGCAGGTGGTGTCGGTGAACACGGTGATGTGCGATTTGGTTTCGCCAATGGCCGGGTAGACCACGGTTTCTGCAACCGGAATTTCGTTGACCAGTTTGGAAATACCCAGGCGTTCGGTCTTCTCGGTCAGGTTGACCGGTTTGCCGTCCTTGAGCTGGAACATGTAGCCCTGAACCACGTACTGGCCGTCGGCGCTGGCGTAGAGCACGCGGCTGCCCTTGAGCTTGACTTCGTACAGGCCGGCCAGCGGGCTTGCACTGATGGTTTCGATCGGGGTTTCAAGCTGGAGGCTTTCCAGGCTTTTACGAATGGCTTTGTCGGCCGCGTCATCGGCGACGGCAAAGGTGCTGACCAACGCAATGGCTGCGGCGGCGAAAATCTGGGTCAGACGCATGAGAACTCCTGAAGGCGGACAAATGGGACGGTCAGAACGCCCGTGCCGAAACACCGGGTCATAATCGCCCATCGTGCAAACCGGCAAAGCCTACCACATAAGGCTGGCGTGGCCGAATGCGGGTGATGCAAGAGAAAACACGATGCACGATTGGCAATACTCATTGTGGCGAGGGGGTTCACCCCCGTTCGGCTGCGCAGCAGTCGCAAACCGATACTCCCGGTGTCATTAGTTAAACCGAGTAACAATTTTTGGGGCTGCTTCGCAACCCAACGGGGGTAAACCCCCTCGCCACAGGTCAGCATTTCAATTTCAGGAATTATGTCAGCCGCGCGGGTGATGTTTGGCGTGCAGGTCTTGCAAGCGGGCACGGGCGACGTGGGTGTAGATCTGGGTGGTCGACAGGTCGCTGTGGCCGAGCAGCATTTGCACCACCCGCAGGTCGGCGCCGTGGTTGAGCAGGTGCGTGGCGAAGGCGTGGCGCAGGGTGTGCGGCGACAGCGACTTGGCGATCCCGGCAACCTTCGCCTGGTGTTTGATGCGGTGCCAGAAGGTCTGACGGGTCATTTGTTCACCACGCTGGCTGGGGAACATGACATCGCTGGGTCGCCCACCGAGCAGTTCGCCGCGACCATCACGCAGGTAGCGTTCGACCCAGACAATCGCCTCCTCGCCCATCGGCACCAGCCGCTCCTTACTGCCCTTGCCCATTACACGCAGCACGCCCTGACGCAGGTTGACCTGCTCCAGGGTCAGGCTGATCAGCTCGGTGACACGCAAACCGCAGGCATAAAGCACTTCAAGCATGGCGCGGTCACGTTGACCGATGGCTTCGCTCAGATCCGGGGCGTTTAACAGAGCTTCCACATCCGCCTCCGACAAGGATTTCGGCAACGGCCTACCCAGTTGCGGCATATCGACGCGCAAAGTCGGATCGACGGCGATCAGCTTTTCCCGCAATAGATAGCGATAAAAGCCACGCACGCCGGAGAGAAACCGTGCAGTGGAACGAGGTTTGTAGTTTTGCTCCAGGCGCCAGGCCAAGTGATCGAGGATCAACTCGCGGCCAGCATTGATCAGCTCCAGGTTTTTTTCCTGCAACCAGCCGTTGAACAGCGCGAGGTCACTGCGGTAGGCATCGCGGGTGTTATCGGAGAGGCCCTTTTCCAGCCACAGCGCGTCGAGGAATTGGTCTATCAGGGGATGGTCGATGGCGGGCATATAGGCTCAGGTCACTGGAAAACTGATGGCAAGTCTTTCATAGCCTGCTGAGGCTTTATAGAGCCTGATGTGAACGCGGTGTTTGGAAGACCGATTCGCGGGCAAGCCTCGCTCCTACAGGACTGTAGGAGCGAGCGGTGCGGCGACCCGACTTGCCCGCGAACGCCGCTACTCGGTCCCGGACCATGCACACATACCCCGGCAGCACCCATAAATCGCAGGCAACAAAAAAGCAGCCCTCAGGCTGCTTTTTTTGCATCGAAAAACTGTACTTAAGACAGTTTTTCCTTGATGCGAGCTGCTTTACCGGACAGGTCACGCAGGTAGTACAGCTTGGCTTTACGTACGTCACCGCGACGTTTAACGGCCATGCTGTCGATTTGCGGGCTGTAGGTCTGGAAAGTACGCTCTACGCCAACACCGTTGGAGATTTTACGAACGGTGAAAGCACTGTTTACGCCGCGGTTACGCTTGGCGATAACAACACCTTCGAACGCTTGCAGACGCGAACGGTCGCCTTCCTTCACTTTCACCTGAACGACAATAGTGTCGCCCGGGGCAAAGGTAGGGATCTCTTTGGTCATCTGCTCTGCTTCGAGTGCAAGGATGATTTTGTTAGTCATGCTGTGCTCCTAAGGTAAATCGTCGGATTTACCATCGATACGTTGTTAACTATCGTCCCGCTCGCGGATGTATTCCTCGAGCAGCTTCTTCTCTTCTCCAGAAAGCGAGCGGCTTTCCAGAAGATCGGCGCGTCGTTCAAAGGTCCTACCAAGGGACTGCTGTAAACGCCAACGCCGGATATGCGCGTGATTGCCACTAAGCAACACGTCGGGAACACGCTGATCCGCATACACCTCCGGTCGGGTGTAGTGCGGGCAATCCAGCAGACCGTCCGTAAAGGAATCTTCCTCGGCGGAGTCCGCATGCCCTAAAGCTCCAGGCAGCAGTCGTGTAACCGCATCGATCAGGACCATCGCCGGCAGCTCGCCGCCAGACAGTACATAGTCGCCAATCGACCACTCTTCATCGACGTGAGCATCAATAAAACGCTCGTCAATGCCTTCATAGCGGCCGGCAATCAGGATCAATGCATCCAGATTCGCCAACTCGCGGACCGCCGACTGAGTCAGCTGACGGCCTTGGGGGGACAGGTAAATTACCTTCGCCGCCTCCCCGGCTGCTGCCTTGGCCTGAACCAGAGCATCTTCCAGGGGCTTGATCTTCATCACCATGCCCGGACCACCGCCAAATGGGCGATCGTCCACAGTGTGATGTCGATCCGTCGTGTAGTCTCGCGGATTCCAACAGGTGAGCTGCAACAGCCCCTGTTTCACCGCACGACTGGTGATGCCGTACTCGCTGATGGCGGAGAACATCTCGGGAAACAAACTGATCACTTCTACGCGCAAGTTAGCCACGCTTAGAAGTCCGCATCCCATTCCACCTTCATCTCGCCTGCGGCAAGGTCGACTACCAACACGCATTGCTCCGTATAGGGCAACAGGCGTTCGCGATCGTCCAGGCTGCCAGCGCAAGGCTTGACCACCATTACATCATTGGCGCCGGTTTCCAGAAGATGATCGATTTTCCCGAGCAATTGCCCGAGTTGATCAATAACCTTCAGACCTTCCAGCTGGTACCAGTAGTACTCGCCGTCGGTCAATTCAGGGAACAGGTTGCGTGGCACGCAGATCTCATAACCGGCCAGAAGACGCGCTTCTTCACGATCATCGAGACCCTTGAGCTTTGCGACCAGGAACTTGTCGTTCCCGCGTCCGCTGACCAGCTCGACCTGTTTCACATTGCCTTCGCGCTTGAGCGTCCAGGTTTTGTACTGCAACAGGTTTTCAGTCGGATCAGTAAAGGAATAAACCTTCACTTCGCCGCGAACGCCATGAACAGAATAAATCTTGCCGATAACGATCAAATCATCAGCAATGGCAGGCGTCGCGTTCATATTGCTCAGGCCGCAGCCTTAGATGCATCCTTCAACAACTGAGCAACACGCTCAGAAGGTTGTGCACCAACGCTCAGCCAGTAGGCTACGCGCTCTTGGTTCACGGACAGACGAACTTCTTGACCACGAGCAACAGGGTTGAAGAAACCAACCTGTTCCTTGTGCGAACCGTCGCGCGGGTTGCGGCTGTCGGTTACGGTCAAGTGGTAAAACGGGCGCTTTTTGGAGCCGCCAAGGGCAAGACGGATTGTTAGCATGTGAACATCGTTCCTGTAGTCGGTGCTGCAAATCTAAAGGCACAGCGGGCATAGGTGCCCGAAAGGCCGCATATTCTAAGGAATATCCGGACTTTTGCAAATGTCTTTTTCCGGCGGCCTTCCGGTCGCCATCAAGATTTGCTATAGAGCCGTCGTTGAAAACGGCCAGTCAGCTCCCGCCAAGCGCGGGTTTGCTGTTGATCCCGCATCGCTGCGGGTCTGCGCCGACATGACTGCCGGCGCGGATTCTTTACATTTTCGGCATACCACCGCCGGGCAACATACCGCCCATGCCGCGCATCATTTTGGCCATTCCGCCTTTCGCGGAGAATTTCTTCATCATCTTCTGCATCTGCTTGTGCTGCTTGATCAAGCGACCGATGTCCTGCACCTGGGTGCCGGAACCCATGGCGATCCGGCGTTTGCGCGAACCGCTGATCAGCTCAGGGTCGCGGCGCTCGGCCGGGGTCATGGAATTGATGATGGCTTCCATCTGCTTGAATTGTTTCTCTGCCGCGCCCTGGGCATTGCCCATTTGCGCCAGGTTCACACCGCCGATATTCGGCAGCTTGTCCATGAGGCCGCCGAGGCCGCCCATGTTCTTCATCTGTTGCAGCTGATCGCGGAAGTCTTCGAGGTCGAAGCCCTTGCCCTTCTTCAGCTTCTTGGCCAGTTTGTCGGCCTTGTCCTTGTCGAGGGTCGCTTCGGCCTGTTCGATCAGGCTGAGTACGTCGCCCATGCCGAGGATGCGCGAAGCAATACGCTCAGGATGGAACGGTTCGAGCGCTTCGCTCTTCTCGCCCATACCGATGAACTTGATCGGCTTGCCGGTGATGGCGCGGACCGACAGTGCGGCACCGCCACGGGCATCGCCGTCGACCTTGGTCAGGATTACACCGGTCAGCGGCAGCGCATCACCGAAGGCCTTGGCCGTGTTGGCGGCGTCCTGGCCGGTCATGGCGTCGACCACGAACAGGGTTTCGACCGGGTTGATCGCGGCATGCAGCGCCTTGATCTCGCCCATCATCTCTTCGTCGATGTGCAGACGACCGGCGGTATCGACGATAACCACGTCGATGAATTTGAGTTTTGCTTCTTTAATAGCCGCTTGCGCGATCTCGACCGGCTTCTGGCTCAGGTCGGACGGGAAGAAGGTAACACCGACTTCACCAGCGAGCATTTCCAACTGTTTGATCGCCGCCGGACGGTAAACGTCGGCGGACACGACCATGACCGTCTTCTTCTTGCGCTCTTTAAGGAAGCGCGCAAGTTTACCGGCGGTGGTGGTTTTACCCGCACCCTGCAAACCGGCCATCAGCACGACGGCTGGAGGAACGGCGCTCAGGTTCAGGTCTTCGTTGGCCGCGCCCATCAGGCTTTCAAGTTCGGCCTGGACGATCTTCACGAAGGCCTGGCCCGGCGTCAGGCTGCGCGACACCTCGGTGCCGACGGCGCGCTCCTTGACCGAATTGACGAAGTCCTTCACCACCGGCAGGGCGACGTCGGCTTCGAGCAACGCCATGCGCACTTCGCGCAGGGTGTCTTTGATATTGTCCTCGGTCAGCTTGGCCTTGCCGGTGACATGGCGCAGCGTCTGCGAGAGACGGTCGGTTAAGTTTTCAAACATTGCGCGATCCTTTCAGGCCCTGTGTAGACCGGGATAATGGCGGCCCAGACCGGAATAAACATGTGCTCGGCGAGCCTGCGGCGTGGGCAGGTCGCGGATTATAGCGAAGACTGCGGCTGGCGGACACCTCGCTGTCAGGTTCTATGGTCTTTCGTGCCATGTGGGTTCTATGCCAAACTCAGCGCCTTTCGGGCTTGCCTAACAGGATTTATGCTCCCCTTGTCACCCAGTTTGCTTACTACCCTCGCCGCCGCCTGCTTATATGCCGCTGCGACTATCTATCAAGGCACTCGCCTGGCCTCCGGTGCCAAGGCGAACAAACGCCTGCTGGTCACGCTCGGCGTACTGGCCGTGCTGGCTCACAGCGCGAGCCTGTTCACCCATCTGCTGACGCCGATCGGCCTGGGCCTGGACTTCTTCAGTGCCGCCAGCCTGATTGCCGCCGCGGTCATCGCCCTGACTTTGCTGGCCTGTTCGCGGATTCCGGTGGAGAACCTGCTGATATTGCTGTTCCCCCTCGGCGCCGCCACCGTGCTCCTGGCGCAGTTCGCCCCCGCCGGCACGGTGCAGATCATTGATGAAGAGCCGGGCATCCTCGCCCACATTCTGTTGTCGATCCTCGCCTACGGCATGTTCACCATTGCAGTGTTCCAGGCCTTGCTGCTGCTGGTGCAAGATCACCAACTGAAGAACAAGCACCCGTCAGGGCTGATCAAGAACTTCCCGCCGCTGCAAACCATGGAAAGCCTGTTGTTCGGCTTTCTCTGGGCTGGCTGGACCCTATTGTCACTGTCGCTGATCTCGGGCTGGCTGTTCGTCGAGAACCTGTTCGCCCAGCATTTGGTGCACAAGACCCTGCTGGCCTGCCTGGCCTGGATCGTATTCAGCGTGTTGCTGTGGGGGCGTAATCGCCTCGGCTGGCGCGGACACAAGGCCATCCGCTGGACGCTCGCCGGTTTCTGCCTGCTGATGCTGGCCTATTTCGGCAGCAAGCTGGTTCGTGAATACATTCTGCACATCTGACGGGCGGCAATAATGGACGACTTGCCCATAGGGCCGATGCTCGCAGTGATCGCCCTGCTGATTTTGTGGTCGGGGCTGTTTACCGCCATCGAAGTCGCGCAACAACACTTGTTGGCCCAACGCACTGCTTCGCGCTCAACCGACAAGCCGGTGGCGAAGCTGAGCTTCCCGCTCAACAGCCTGATCCTCTGCAACACCCTGTGCCGCGCCCTGGTCATGGTCATCAGCACTCTGCTGGCGATTTTCACCTGGGCGGAAAACGGCCCTTGGGCCGCCTGCATCGGTGCCGGCGTGATCCTGCTGGTATTCGCCGACTACCTGCCGCGCACCCTCGCCGTCCGCTACCCGGATGCGATCCTGAACCTGGGCAACACCTTGCTCGGCGCGCCGCTGAAAATCATCTATCCCGCTGCCTGGCTGCTCAATGGCATCAGTCAACTGCTAATGCGCCCGTTCGCCCGCAAAGTCAAAGTGGTGCAACAGAGCGAAGACGAAGAACCGGCGGATCGCCACGATGATCACGAACACACGGCTACCCGCCCCCATGCGCTGTCGGGTATTCATGCGCTGGACAACATTACGGTCAACGACATTCTGGTGCCGCGCAGTGACGTCGACGGGATCAACCTCGACGACTCCCTTGAAGAAATCATCGAACAGCTGCGCAATAACCGGCGCACGCGCTTGCCGGTGTTCCATAGCGACATCAATCAGGTCGAAGCAGTGCTCAATACCCGGCAGATCCGTCATCTGCTGCCGGATGCCAGCCTGACCATCGAAGCCTTGCTGGCGGCCTGCCACGAACCGTACTTCGTGCCGGAAAGCACGCCGCTGCAGTTGCAGTTGCTGAATTTCCACAAGCAACAGCGGCGCCTGGGCATGGTGGTGGACGAGTACGGCGAAGTGCTCGGCATCGTGACGCTGGAAGACATTCTCGAAGAAATCGTCGGTGAGTTCGAAAGCGAGCACAGCCTGGACAACCCGCACATCCACCCACAGGCCGACGGCCGACTGGTGATCGAAGGTGCGGCGTCGATTCGCGAATTGAATAAAAGCCTGGGCTGGCACCTGCCCAGTGACGGGCCGAAAACCCTGAATGGCTTGGTGACCGAGGCGCTGGAGACCATTCCGGAGAGCGCGGTTTGCCTGAAGATCGGGCGTTATCGGTTGGAGATTCTCGAGACCGAAGACAACCGTGTCACGCGGGTGTTGGTCTGGCATACCAGTTCGGTTCCGGCCCTGTCCAAAATCTGACGCGATCCTTATTTTCAACGCACAGAACCTGTGGGAGCGGGCTCGCTCGCGAAGGCGATTTCATAATCAGCAGAGATGTTGACTGATAGTCCGCCTTCGCGAGCAATCCCGCTCCCACATGGATTTTGTGTGACCCCAAGCTCATAAAAACCTCCCCTGCCTCAACCCCCCTTGTTGAATCGTTAGCCGCCTTCCTATAATCGAGCCGCTTACCCAAGCCCCGCCTTACCCCGTGCTACCCGCACGCTGCGTTAAACCCACATCCCTGGGTGTTCGACCATAATAATTCGCTCCACTGGAGCATGACTGTCAGGGATCACCGCATGACGACCAGCACCGCATACAGCGACACCACGCCTGCCCAACCGACGAATTCCGCCACGCGCGTGGCCACCGCGAGTTTTATCGGCACCGCCATCGAGTTCTACGATTTCTACGTCTACGCCACCGCTGCTGCGCTGGTGATCGGGCCGGTGTTTTTTCCGCAGACCTCCGGCACCGCCCAGATGCTCTCGGCGTTTCTCACCTTCGGCATCGCGTTCCTGGCGCGACCGCTCGGTTCAGCGCTGTTCGGCCACTTCGGTGACCGGATCGGGCGTAAATCGACCCTGGTCGCGTCCCTGCTGTTGATGGGTGTGTGCACCACGCTGATTGGCGTGCTGCCGGGTTACGACAGCATCGGGGCGTGGGCGCCGATCCTGCTTTGCGTGCTGCGTTTCGGCCAAGGCCTGGGGTTGGGCGGCGAATGGGGTGGCGCGGCGCTGCTGGCGACGGAGAATGCGCCCAAGGGTAAACGCGCCTGGTTCGGCATGTTCCCGCAGCTCGGCCCTTCGATTGGTTTCCTGGCCGCCAACGGGCTGTTCCTGACACTGGCCATGACCTTGAACGACGAGCAGTTCCGCGCCTGGGGCTGGCGCATTCCGTTTCTGCTGAGCGCGGTGTTGGTGATGGTTGGCCTGTATGTGCGCCTCAAACTCCACGAAACTCCGGTGTTCGCCAACGCCATGGCACGCCAGGAGCGGGTGAAGATTCCACTGGTCGAGCTGTTCAGCCAGTACTGGGCGCCGATGTTTCTGGGTGCCGGGTCAATGGTGGTCTGCTACGCGCTGTTCTACATCTCGACGGTGTTTTCCCTGAGCTACGGGGTGTCGACCCTCGGCTACACCCGCGAAACCTTCCTCGCCCTGCTGTGTTTTGCGGTGCTGTTCATGGCGGCAGCCACACCGTTGTCGGCTTGGGCCAGTGACCGTTACGGGCGCAAACCGGTGCTGATCATCGGTGGCGTGCTGGCGATTTTGTCCGGGTTCTTGATGGAGCCGCTGCTGACCCACGGCACGACTTGGGGCGTGGCGCTGTTCCTGTGCATCGAGCTGTTTCTGATGGGCGTGACGTTTGCGCCGATGGGCGCATTGTTGCCGGAGCTGTTTCCGACCCATGTACGGTACACCGGAGCGTCGGCAGCCTACAACCTGGGCGGCATTGTCGGGGCCTCGGCGGCGCCGTTCTTTGCGCAGAAACTGGTGGCGATGGGCGGTTTGAGTTATGTCGGTGGGTATGTGTCGGGGGCGGCGGTGCTGAGTTTGATTGCGGTGCTGTGCCTGAAAGAGACACGGCATAACGATTTGAATCGGGTGGCCTGAAGCAAAAGCTTCGCGAGCAAGCCCGCTCCCACATTGGACCGCGTGATCCTGTGGGAGCGGGCTTGCTCGCGAAGGCCGCGCCTCGGTTACAGCTCTACTACAACAGCCTGAGAAGCACGGGTCGCCTTGGCCCGAGCCGCTTCAATCGACTCATCCCGCGCCAACGCCACGCCCATCCGACGCTGGCCATTCACTTCAGGCTTGCCGAACAGACGCAACGCCGTGTCCGGCTCACTCAACGCGGCGCCCAAATTGGCGAATGCGGTCTGGGTCGACTGCCCTTCTACCAGAATCACCGCCGACGCCGATGGGCCGAACTGACGAATCAATGGGATCGGCAGGCCCAGAATCGCCCGTGCGTGCAGCGCGAACTGCGACAGGTCCTGGGAAATCAGGGTCACCAGGCCAGTGTCATGCGGGCGCGGCGAGACTTCGCTGAACCACACCTGATCACCTTTGATGAACAGTTCGACGCCAAACAGACCACGGCCACCCAGGGCTTCGGTCACGGCTTTGGCGACGCGCTCGGATTCAGCCAGGGCAATCGGGCTCATGGCTTGTGGCTGCCAGGATTCCTGATAGTCGCCCTTCTCCTGACGGTGACCGACCGGCGCGCAGAACGTGGTGCCGCCGACGTGACGCACGGTCAGCAGGGTGATTTCGTAATCGAAATCGATAAAGCCTTCGATGATCACCCGACCTTTACCGGCACGGCCGCCTTCCTGGGCGTAATCCCAAGCGGTTTTCACGTCGTCGGCGCTGCGCAGCAGGCTCTGGCCTTTGCCCGAGGAGCTCATCACCGGTTTGACCACGCAAGGGAAGCCCAGGTCTTCAACGGCTTTGCTGTAGTCCTCAAAGGTGTCGGCGAAGTGGTACGGCGAGGTCGGCAGGTCCAGCTCTTCAGCGGCCAAGCGACGGATGCCTTCGCGGTTCATGGTCAGTTGCGCGGCGCGCGCGGTCGGGATCACGGTGAAGCCTTCGGCTTCCAGTTCTACCAGGGTCGCGGTGGCGATGGCTTCGATTTCCGGCACGATGAAATGCGGCTTCTCGGCCTCGATCACGGCACGCAAAGCGGCGCCGTCGAGCATGTTGATCACATGGCTGCGGTGGGCGACTTGCATGGCGGGCGCGTTGGCGTAACGATCCACGGCGATCACTTCAACGCCCAGGCGTTGCAGCTCGATCACCACTTCCTTGCCCAACTCGCCACAGCCACACATTAATACGCGGGTCGCGGTTGGCGACAATGGAGTTCCGATACGGGTCATCTCAGGTCCTCAAAGAAGCGGATCATCGAGGGATGCGGCCAATGGCGCACTTCCCATGGGGAGAAAGCGCGGCATTTTACATGAACCGCAGGGTTTGGCTTCAGCTGGCGACGGCCTGTTTGCGCAAGCGCCAAGCCATGATGAGCCAGACGACCGTCACACCGGCGAACTTCGAGCCCATGGCGGTGAGGATCACGGCCGGGGTGAAGGCGTCGATCAGGCCGAAAAAAATGAAGGTATCGAGGGGAATGCTCAGGGCCGAACTTATCCACAGGCGATCGTGCAACGGACGTTTGGTGATGCTGAACACCAGCCAGTCGATGCACTCGGATATCGCAAACGCAGTAGCGCTGGCCAGGGCGATGGACGGGTCGGACGTCACGTAGGACAACACCAGTGCCGCCAGCATCGCGGCGATAGCGCCGTGGCCGAAGCGGGTTTGCACCATGTCGCGCAGGACAAACACCAGTCCGCCCCAGGCTGACCAGATGATGTCCAGGTGCGGGGCGGTGGAAAAGGCGTAGTTGATCAGCACGACGCTGCTGATGTAGGCGATCAGGAAGAGCATGGGGATACCCTGTCAAATTTGGTGCACAGAGTACCGTAGGAGCTGACGAGTGCAACGAGGCTGCGATCTTTTGATGTTGTTTTTTAAGGGCAAGATCAAAAGATCGCAGCCTCGTTTCACTCGACAGCTCCTACAGTTCCTACCAGTTCCTACCAGTTCCTGCCAGTTCCAACCAGCTTCTACAGGTCAGGCGTTTTGCCCAGCATCCAGAGCAACCCGCTCGACTTCGCCCGCTCATGACACAACCCCAACACCTTGCGCCGCTCCTCGTTATCCATCCGGCTCCAACGAGTGATCTCTTCCACCGTGCGCTGGCACCCGGTGCAAATATCGTCGTCATCCAGTGCGCAGATATTCACACATGGCGATAGCACCGGCCGTTCAGTAGCGTTCATTCTTGCTGCTCGACCAGGTCGCGGGCATAGCGCTGCGAGTTGTGCACATAGTGGGCGGCGCTGGCTTCGAGCATTTTCTTCTGCGGCTCGGTGAGTTCGCGCACGACCTTGCCCGGCGAGCCCATGACCAATGAACCGTCGGGAATCTCCTTGCCTTCACCGATCAGCGAGTTGGCGCCGATGATGCAGTTCTTACCGATTTTCGCGCCATTGAGGATCACCGCGTTGATGCCGATCAGGCTGTAGTCGCCGACGGTGCAGCCATGGAGCATGGCGTTGTGGCCGATGGTCACGCCAGTGCCGATGGTCAGCGGGTAGCCCATGTCGGTGTGCATCACGGTGCCGTCCTGGACGTTGCTGTTCTTGCCGATCAGGATCAGTTCGTTGTCGCCACGCAACACGGCGTTGAACCAGACGTTGGCGCCCTCTTCCAGTTTGACCTTGCCCACCAGCACGGCATTGGGTGCAACCCAGCTCTGTGGATGGGTTTCGACGCGGGCGTCGCCCAGGCGGTATTTCATCGTGTTGTCCTCAAGGCTCAGGCTGGGTTCACGCCATTCGAACGATGGCTTCAGGTGTTGATAAAACTCTTGGGCGGATGATGCAGGCTGATATCGGCGTCATACAGCAGGTTGATCAACTCGACGATCATGATCGCGGTCAGCCCCCAGATCTTGTACTCGCCATAACGATAGCTCGGCACATACCAACTGCGGCCCTGGTAATCGATGCGGTGGGTGTGTTCTCGCGGGTCCTCGCGGAAGAACTCCAGGGGCACGCTGAACACCGCGGCAATTTCGGCATCGTTGGCCAGGTATTCAACGTAATCAGGAATGACGCCAACATAAGGCGTGACCTTGATGCCGTGCAGGGAGATCAGTGGACTGAGCGGGCCGATCACTTCCACCAGACCGGGCGGCAGGCCGATTTCTTCTTCGGCTTCGCGCAGGGCGGTGAAGATCAGGTCGGGGTCTTCGGGGTCGCGTCGACCGCCTGGAAAGGCGACTTCGCCGCCATGGGTCGAGAGCCCGCTGGCGCGCAGGGTCAGAACCAGTTCCGGTTCGTCACTGCGGGTGATCGGCACCAATACCGCAGCCTCGGGGAAACGCTTGTCGGTTTCAAGGGTGCGTGGCGTGTGGTTGCTTACCCGATGCAGTAGCTCGTCCAGCATGAGTGTTCTCGATCTGTGCCTTACCCTGCATCATGCACCAATCACACCGACCGCCCAACCCCCGAACTGCCCCATGTCGCGAAACGACAACTTGCCGACTGACACCGCCGCACGCCAAGATAGGCGCAGCCTCCAGGAACCCAAGCATGAAATTTTGCAGTCAGTGCGGTAACCCGGTCACCCAGCGCATTCCCGAAGGCGATTCGCGCCTGCGATTTGTCTGCGACAGCTGTCAGACCATTCACTACCAGAACCCCAATATCGTCGCCGGTTGCGTGGCCACCTGGGGCTCGAAAGTGTTGCTGTGCCGCCGCGCCATCGAGCCGCGGCTCGGTTACTGGACCCTGCCCGCCGGTTTCATGGAAAACGGCGAGACCATCGAGCAGGCTGCCGTCCGCGAAACAGCTGAAGAAGCCTGCGCCCGGGTGCGCAACTTGAGCATCTACACGCTGATCGACGTGCCGCACATCAGCCAGGTGCATGTGTTCTTCCGTGCTGAACTGGTGGACCTGGACTTTTGCGCCGGCCCCGAAAGCCTGGAAGTGCAGCTTTTCGAAGAAGCCGATATCCCTTGGTCTGAGCTGGCTTTCCGCACGGTGGGCCGTACCTTAGAATGCTTCTTCGCGGACCGGCAGACGGAGGTCTACCCGGTGCGATCCGAGTCGATTCCGCCGCTGGCTCAAGCGGCCATCACTTAAGCTTCTGTTAATCAAAAACCATCTATAACTTATAAATAGTCGCGACACCTCTAGGGATATCGTTTCAATGCGCTGGTTGCTTGCTCTGTTTTGCCTGTCGTTCGTTGTGGTGTCCCAGGCCTCTACCGTGGTCACCCTGGACGGCAAACCCATCGAAAAAGTGCTGGTGCTCAAATCCGCCCATCAACTGCAACTGATCGCCGACGGCAAGCCGCTGCGAACCTACCGCATTTCCCTAGGCAAAAACCCTCGGGGCACGAAGCTGATGGAAGGCGACAAGCGCACGCCAGAGGGTTTTTACTGGGTGGATTGGCGCAAGGTCAGTGACCGCTACAACCTGGCGATGCACATCTCGTATCCCAACGTTGCCGACTCCGCCCGCTCCCGGCGCGAGGGCGTCGCCCCTGGCGGCATGATCATGATCCACGGCACCCCTGACACCTACGACTACCCGGAAAACCTGTTCCACACCCTGGACTGGACCGACGGCTGCATCGCCATGCGCAACATGGACATGCGCGAAGTTTGGGGACTGGTGCCGGATGGCACGATGATCGAGATTCGGCCTTAATCCTCCCCACAAGCGAAGGGCTTTTGTGGCGAGGGGGCTTGCCCCCGTTGCGCTGCGAAGCAGTGCCAAATCCTGCAACCGGGTTTCAACTGACACCGCGCGTGCTGAATTTACGACTGCTGCGCAGCCGAACGGGGGCAAGCCCCCTTGCCACAGTGGACCGCGTCGCCAGTTAATTCGTGTTCCGACAGCTACCTTCGGTCGCCCTTCGAAAAAATAAATCAAAAAATCGCAGCCTGCGGCAGCGCCTACAGGGTTGATACCAATTCCCACTGTAGGCGCTGCCGAAGGCTGCGATCTTTGCGTTCAAAATCCCCACCTGTAATACCACTTAAAGCCAACCCCTATTCAACCTCCCCGAAAGCCCCGGTTTTCCTGCGCCTTAAGCAAAGTGGTCTCATTGACATGGTATTTAAGTGGTATTAGCTTCCGTCCTACAACCGATCGACAACAATCCAACATCCGCATCGGAAAAGCCCTACATGAATGACATCCAGGCCCTACGTCCTGACGACACCCAGCCGACGCCGCTGTACCTGCAACTGGCGCGCAATCTGGAAGCGGCGATCCACGCCGGTCAATGGAAAGCCGAGCAAGCCATGCCGTCGGAGCGCAGCCTCAGCGAGTCTCTGGGAATTTCCCGCGTCACCGCCCGCAAAGCGCTGGAAGTGCTGTTCGAGCAAGGTCTGATCCGCCGCAACCAAGGTTCTGGCACCTTCATCACGCCGCGCCTGGAACAACCGCTGTCGCGCCTCTCCGGCTTCAGCGAAATGCTCCGTCTCAAAGGCTTCGTCCCCGGTTCGCAATGGCTGGAGCGGGAAATCACCCCGCCGACCCACGAAGAACTGATCCGCCTCGGCCTCTCGCCCAACGACAAGGTCGCGCGGCTCAAGCGCCTGCGCAAAGCCGATGACACGGTGATGGCGATCGAGATGAGCACCCTGCCCGCCTCGATCATTCCCAAGCCGCAAGCGGTGGGCGATTCCCTCTACGAATACCTCGACGGCATCGGTAAACCGATCGTCCGCGCGTTGCAGCACATTCAGGCGATCAATGCCTCGGACGAGTTCGCCGCACTGGTCGGCATCGCCCCCGGCACTGCCATGTTGCTGATGACCCGGGTCGGCTACCTGGAAGACAACACGCCCATTGAAGTCACCGACACCTATTGCCGCAACGACTACTACGACTTTGTCGCAGAGCTTCGTAGATAAAAAGCTTCGTCGCTAACCAAGCTACCGAGAACCAATCATGTCCGAAGACAACATCCTCACCGCCCACGGCTGGGTTCGTGGCCGGCTGATTCACCAGCACGGCAAAGTCGTGTCCATCGAAGGCGTGCCTTGCGATCCGGCCGACAATGACCTGCCTTACCTGCTGCCGGGTTTCATCGACCTGCACGTTCACGGCGGCGGTGGCAAAGACATCATGGAAGGCGCCAGCGCCTTCGAAACCATCACCAAAACCCACGTGCGTTTCGGCACAACATCGTTGCTGGCCACCACCATGACTGCGCCGAGCGAAGAAATTTCCAGCGTGCTTAAAGCCGTCGGCGAGTTCTGCGAGCAGCGCCCGAAAGGCAGCGCCCGAGTGCTTGGCGTGCACCTTGAAGGCCCGTACATCAACCCGGGAAAACTCGGCGCCCAACCGAATTTCGCCCACACCGCGTTGATGGCCGAAGTCGAAGCGTACCTGGCGCTGGCGCCGATCCGCGTGATCACCATTGCTCCGGAAATCGCCGGTCATGACGCGTTGATCCGCGCCCTCAGCGCTCGCGGCGTGCGCATGCAGATCGGCCATACCCTCGGCAGTTACGAGGAAGGCGTGGCAGCACTGGACGCCGGCGCGACCAGTTTCACCCACCTCTATAACGCCATGAGCCCGCTGCATCACCGCGAGCCCGGCATCGTCGGCGCGGCACTGGCTCACGCCAAATACGCAGAGCTGATTCCAGACCTGTTGCACGTGCACCCCGGTGCCATGCGCGTGGCCCTGCGCTCGATCCCGTGCCTGTATTGCGTCACCGATTCGACCGCTGCCGCAGGCATGCCCGATGGGGAATACAAGCTCGGCAGCCACACCGTGACCAAATGCCTAGGCGGCGTGCGCCTGGCCGACGGCACGCTGGCGGGCAGCACCCTGACTATGGATCAGGCCCTGCGCAATCTGGTGAAGATCGGCTTGCCGATCGCCGAAGCCTCGCAGCGTCTGTCGCAATTCCCTGCCGACTACCTCGGCATCACCGAACGCGGCCGCCTGCAACCCGGCAGCTGGGCCGACTGCGTGCGGCTGGACCGCTCACTCACACTGACCGCCGTCATGGTCGAAGGAGAAGACATTGACTTCAAAAATGCTTGAAGAGGCGCTGTCCTCGTTTGAGGCCGTGCAAGCCCAACTGCAACAACTCGACCCGCAAATGATCGAGATCGCCGGACGTCTGCGTCGTCAGCCACCGCAAGTGGCGATGACCGTGGCCCGTGGCAGCTCCGACCACGCGGCGAGTTACTTCGCCTACCTGGCCATGCAGCAACTGGGCATCCCGGTGGCGTCTTTGCCGATGTCGGTGGTGACCATGCAGCAAGCGCCGTTGAAGGTCAGCGGCCAGGTCGCGTTTGCGTTCTCGCAATCGGGGCAAAGCCCGGACCTGGTGAACAGCCTGCGTCTGCTGCGCAAGCGTGGTGCCCTGAGCATTTCCATGGTCAACGCCGAGGGTTCACCGCTGGAAGCAGCGTGTGAGTTCAGCTTGCCGCTGTTGGCCGGCACCGAAAGCAGCGTCGCGGCGACCAAGAGCTTTATCGCCACCCTCAGCGCCAGCGCTCGATTGATCGCGCACTGGAAAGAAGACGTGGAACTGCTCGAGGCCGGCAACGCTCTGCCCGAGGGTCTGCGCGATGCGGCGAAACAGGATTGGAGCCTGGCCATCGAGGCCCTGCGCGATTGCGAGCGTCTGATGGTGATCGGCCGTGGCGCCGGTTTTGCCATCGCCCAGGAAGCCGCACTGAAATTCAAGGAAACCTCGGCGATCCAGGCTGAAGCCTTCAGCAGCGCCGAAGTCCGGCACGGCCCGATGGCGTTGATCGGCGACCAATACCCGCTGCTGGTGTTCGCCCCGCGCGGTGCCGAGCAGGCCGGTTTGCTGAGCCTGGCCGCCGACATGCGCCAACGCGGTGCTCGCGTATTGCTCGCGGCGCCGGATGACGTCAGCGAACGCGACCTGACCTTGACCCGCGCCGAGCACCCGGCCCTCGACCCGATCCTGGCGATCCAGAGTTTCTACGTGATGGCCGCAGGTCTGGCCGTTGCTCGCGGCATGGACCCGGACCAGCCGCGGCACCTGAGCAAAGTGACGCGCACGCATTGAGTTAAAGGGAGCCTGAAGCCCCCCGTAGGAGCTGCCGAAGGCTGCGATCTTTTGATCTTAAAAAACAAAATCAAAAGATCGCAGCCTTCGGCTGCTCCTACAGGGATCGGGCCACGCGTCGACCGAACCGAATTGTTTACTGATGAGTACCGAGCCATGCATAACAACAATAAAGAGCTGACCCTCAGCGCCCCGCTCAGCGGCCCGGTGCTCACGCTCGCCAAAGTCCCGGACCCGGTGTTCGCCAGCGGCGCCATGGGTGACGGGATTGCAATCGATCCATTGAATGACACCCTTCACGCTCCTTGCGCCGGCGTGGTGGTGCATGTCGCCCGCACCGGCCACGCGGTAACTTTACGCGCCGACAACGGTGCCGAATTGCTGCTGCACCTGGGCCTCGACACCGTCGAGTTGCAGGGCGAAGGCTTCTCGATGCTGGTCAAGGAAGGCGCGCGAGTCAGCAATGGCCAGCCGTTGTTGCGCTACGACCTGGACAAGGTTGCACAACAATGCAAAAGCCTGGTCAGCCTGATGATCCTGACCAACAGCCAGGATTTCCAGGCACGGCCGATCACCCTGAAATCGGTGAAGGTCGGCGATCCATTGCTGCATATCGTGCGGCGGTTGCCCAATGGCGTGCAGGCCGAAGTCGAGACGTCAGGCATCGAAGTTCACGGGCATATCCGCATCGCTCATCGCGGTGGCCTCCACGCTCGGCCAGCGGCGCTGATTCGTCAGACGGCGCAAGGTTTCAAGAGCAAGTCGCAGCTGCATTTCGCTGGCAAGTCGGCGTCGTGCGACAGCTTGATCGGGCTCATGAGCCTGGCCGTTGGCGAGCAGGAAGAAGTGCAGGTCAGCAGCCAGGGCCCGGATGCGGAAGCGGCGTTGCAAGCATTGCTAACGGCGTTATCCACAGCGCTGGCCGAAGACACTCACGTCGCTGCGCCAACGCCGATTGCCCAACGTCATCGCCCTGCCGAAGCGGGTGTGTTGAACGGTGTTTGCGCTGCTCCCGGCCTGGTCGCCGGGCCGTTGTTTCGCTTGAACGCGATCAGTTTGCCGGTGGACGCCGGCAACCATAATCCCGAGCAACAACTGCACGCCCTCGACACGGCGCTGAGCGTGGTGCGCAGCGAGATCGATCACACCCTGACCCAGGCCAGAAAGCACAAGAACATTGATGAAGAAGCGATCTTCGCCGCGCACCTCGCGCTGCTCGAAGACCCGGCGCTACTGGACGCGGCGGCTCACTCCATCGAAAAAGGTATGGCCGCGACTCACGCCTGGAGCCAATCGATCGACGTGCAGTGCGACGTCCTCCAGCAACTCGGCAGTGTATTGCTGGCCGAGCGTGCCAATGATCTGCGCGACCTCAAGCAACGGGTGCTGCGCGCCCTGCTCGGGGAAACCTGGCACTACGACATTCCGGCCGGCGCCATCGTCGCCGCCCATGAGCTGACCCCGTCCGACTTGCTGCAACTGAGCCAGCACGGCGTTGCCGGGTTGTGCATGGCGGCGGGCGGTGCGACGTCCCATGTGGCTATTCTGGCGCGCGGCAAAGGTCTGCCGTGCCTGGTGGCGTTGGGTTCGACGTTGCTGGATCAGGAGCAAGGTCAATCGGTAGTGCTGGATGCCGACGGTGGTCGCCTCGAACTGACGCCGACCAGCGAACGCCTGACCGAAGTGCGTCAGGCACAACTCGATCACCAACAACGACGCGCGCAACAACAGGCGCAGGCGCACACCCCAGCATTGACTCTTGATCGATTGCACATCGAAGTCGCGGCCAATGTCGCCTCTAGCGCTGAAGCGGCAGATGCGCTGGCCAATGGTGCCGATGGTGTCGGCTTGTTGCGTACCGAGTTTCTCTTCGTCGATCGCAACACCGCGCCGGACGAACAGGAACAACGCCTCGCCTACCAATCTGTGCTCGACGCCATGGGCGACAAGTCGGTGATCATCCGCACCATCGACGTCGGCGGCGACAAGCAACTCGACTACTTACCGCTGCCGATTGAGGCCAACCCGGTACTCGGTCTGCGCGGTATTCGCCTGGCCCAGGTGCGGCCGGAATTGCTTGATCAGCAACTGCGCGCACTGCTGCACGTCAGCCCATTGTCGCGTTGCCGAATTCTGTTGCCGATGGTCACCGAAGTCGATGAGCTACTGCACATCCGCCAACGCCTCGATGCCTTGTGCACCGAACTGGAACTGACCCAGCGCCCGGAGCTGGGGGTGATGATCGAGGTCCCGGCCGCCGCGCTGCTGGCCGAGCAACTGGCCGAACACGCGGACTTCCTGTCCATCGGCACCAACGACTTGTCCCAGTACACCCTGGCCATGGACCGCGACCACGCCGGCCTCGCCTCGCGGGTCGATGCGCTGCACCCGGCGCTGCTGCGACTGATCGCCCAGACCTGCGCCGGCGCGGCGGTGCATAACCGTTGGGTCGGAGTGTGCGGCGCGCTCGCTTCCGATCCGTTGGCCACGCCGGTACTGATTGGCCTGGGGGTCAGTGAGTTGTCGGTGAGCCCGGTGCAGATCGGTGAAATCAAGGACCGCGTCCGCCATCTCGACGCGAGCGAATGCCGACGCATCAGCCAGGACCTGCTCAAGTTGAGCAGCGCCGGCGCGGTGCGTCACGCCTGTCACCAACATTGGCCTCTGAGCTGAACAACAAGCTCTAAAACAAAAAGAACACAGGGAGATCCGCCATGTACCAATACTTTATCGAAGGCTTGCAGCGCCTCGGCCGCGCGCTGATGCTGCCGATCGCGATCCTGCCCATCGCCGGCCTGTTGCTGCGCCTGGGCGACACCGATCTGCTGAACATCGCGATCATCCACGACGCCGGCCAGGTGATCTTCGCCAACCTGGCGATGATCTTCGCCATCGGCATCGCGGTCGGGTTCGCCAAGGACAACAACGGCACCGCAGGCCTCGCCGGGGTGATTGGTTACCTGGTGATGATCTCCACGCTCAAGGTGCTGGATGCGAGCATCAACATGGGCATGCTCGCCGGTATCGTCAGTGGCTTGATGGCCGGCGCGTTGTACAACCGCTTCAAGGACATCAAGCTGCCGGAGTACCTCGCCTTTTTCGGTGGCCGACGCTTCGTGCCCATCGTCACCGGTTTCGCCGCCGTGGGCCTGGGGCTGGTGTTCGGGCTGATCTGGCCGCCGATCCAGCAAGGCATCAACAGCTTCGGCGCGCTGATGATGGAAAGCGGCAGCTTCGGTGCGTTCGTCTTCGGCGTGTTCAACCGCCTGCTGATCGTCACCGGTCTGCACCATATCCTCAACAACATGGCGTGGTTTGTGTTCGGCAACTTCACCGATCCAACCACAGGCGCCATCGTTACTGGTGACCTGTCGCGCTACTTTGCTGGCGATCCGAAGGGTGGCCAATTCATGACCGGCATGTTCCCGATGATGATCTTCGGCCTGCCCGCCGCGTGCCTGGCCATGTACCGCAACGCGTTGCCGGAGCGCCGCAAAGTCATGGGCGGGATTTTCCTGTCGATGGCGCTGACGTCGTTTTTGACCGGTGTGACCGAGCCGATTGAATTCGCCTTCATGTTCCTCGCGCCGATGTTGTACCTGGTACATGCGCTGCTGACGGGTCTGTCGATGGCGGTCACCAATATGCTGAACATCCACCTCGGCTTTACCTTCTCCGGCGGTTTCATCGACATGGTGCTGGGCTGGGGTAAATCCACCAATGGCTGGCTGGTGGTGCCGGTGGGGTTGGCGTATGCGGTGATCTACTACGTGGTATTTGATTTCTGTATTCGTCGCTTCAACCTCAAGACGCCGGGGCGTGAAGATGTTGTTTCTGGTGAGAGGGTTGTGGTTGCCGAGAACGAACGCGCCGGGGCCTACATCAAGGCATTAGGCGGCGCTGCCAACTTGATCACCGTGGGTGCATGCACCACCCGCTTGCGGCTGGACATGGTGGATCGCAACAAGGTCAACGATGCCGAGTTGAAAGCGCTGGGCGCGATGGCCGTGGTGCGTCCGGGCAAGGGCGGAAGCTTGCAAGTGGTGGTCGGGCCGATGGCCGACAGCATTGCCGATGAGATTCGACTGGCGATGCCGGCGCTGGGTCGCGCAGTGATTAGCACCCCCGCCGCTGTTGTCGAAGAGGCAAAACCCGTCGCATTGCCGGAAGCGCAGCAGTGGCTGAATGCGTTGGGCGGTGGCGACAATGTGCTGCAAATGGACTGCATCGCCATGACCCGGATTCGCCTGCATTTGGCGGATGGGAAGGCGTTGTCGGAATGTGATCTGAAGGCGCTGGGTTGTCAGGGTGTCAGCCAGTTGGAGGGTGGGGTTTGGCATTTGTTGATTGGCGATAAAGCGCCGAGTTTGAGTGGGGCGTTGGAGGCGTTGGTGAATCGTAGTGAGGTGAGTGCGAAGGTCTAAAATCTCTAGCGCCTGTTGGTCCGTCTTCGCGGGCAAGCCCGCTCCCACATTGGATCTATGCACGCCGATCCAATGTGGGAGCGGGCTTGCTCGCGAAGGCGCCCGCCCAGACACCACAAATCCCGAACAACAAAAAACCCGCTGATCTGCATCAGCGGGTTTCTTGTTTCAGCGGCAAGAGAATCAGAAATCCTCCAACCGCCACACTTCGTAAGCCGGCGTCTCGTAGGGATGGCTTAACTTCAACGCAGCCACCGCAGCCACGATCAACTCATCCGCCACCACCAGCTCAACCTTCCATTCCTCAACCTGCTCGACCTGTCCCGCTTCGCCAATAAACGGCTGACTGCCATCCAGAGGGCGAAACTGACCCAGGCCCAACACCTGCCATGCGCAGTGATCGTAAGCGCCGATCCGCCCGCCACCGGCGGCGAATACGGCGCTTTTGACCTGTTCCACATGACTGGCCGGAACAAAAAAGCAGAGCTTGTACACAGCTATCAGTTAACCCAGACGCGCGCGTTACGGAACATACGCATCCAAGGTGCGTCTTCGTTCCAGTCTTCCGAGCGCCACGAGTTCTGCACGGCGCGGAACACACGTTCCGGGTGCGGCATCATGATGGTTACGCGACCGTCGCGGCTGGTCAAACCGGTGATCCCGCGCGGCGAGCCGTTCGGGTTGGCCGGGTATTTTTCGGTGACCTTGCCGTGGTTGTCGACGAAACGCATGGCCACGCAACCGGACAGATCAGCTTCCAGCAACGCTTCTTCGCTGGCGAACTCGGCATGACCTTCACCGTGAGCGATGGCGATCGGCATGCGCGAACCGGCCATGCCTTGCAGGAAGATCGAGTTCGACTCCTGGACCTGAACCATCGCAACGCGGGCTTCGAACTGCTCGGAACGGTTGCGCACGAAGTGCGGCCAGAACTCGCTGCCCGGGATCAGTTCGTGCAGGTTGGACATCATCTGGCAACCGTTGCACACGCCGAGGGTGAAGCTGTCGTTACGTTCGAAGAAGCCCTGGAACGCATCGCGAGCACGGCTGTTGAACAGCGCGGATTTGGCCCAGCCTTCACCGGCACCCAGTACGTCGCCGTAGGAGAAACCGCCGCAAGCAACCATGCCCTTGAAGTCGTTCAGGTCGACACGGCCGGCCAGAATGTCGCTCATGTGCACGTCAATCGCGTTGAAACCGGCGCGGTCGAACGCTGCTGCCATTTCCACCTGACCGTTGACGCCCTGCTCACGCAGTACGGCAACCTGTGGGCGAATGTTTTTCTTGATGTAAGGCGCGGCGACGTCCTGGTTGACGTCGTAGCTCAGTTTGACGCTCAGGCCCGGGTTGTCTTCTTCCAGCAGCACGTCGAACTCTTGCTCGGCGCAGTCGACGTTGTCACGCAGACGCTGGATCTGGTAGCTGGTTTCAGCCCAGGTACGTTGCAGCAGACGACGCTGGCCTTCGAAAACGGTTTCGCCGTTGAAGGTGATGTTGATCTGGCCGTTGTTCATCGGCTGACCGATCACCGACACGCAGTCGCCCAGACCGGCCGCGCTGAATTGCGCGAGGATGTCCGGGGTAGCGTCCTGGCGAACCTGGATCACAGCGCCGAGTTCTTCGTTGAACAGGATCGCGGCGATGTCGGCAGAGGTTTCCGCCAGACCGTCGAGGTTCAGGCTCAGACCGCAGTGACCGGCGAAGGCCATTTCCACGGTGCTGGTCAGCAAACCACCGTCGGAACGGTCGTGGTAAGCCAGCAGGTGACCATCGGCGTTGAGGCCCTGGATCACTGCGAAGAAGGCTTTCAGGTCTTCGGCATCATCGACGTCCGGCGCTTGCGAACCGAGCTTGCCGTGAACCTGGGCCAGGATCGAGGCACCCATGCGGTTCTGGCCACGGCCCAGGTCGATCAGGATCAGGTCGGTGGTGCCTTTGTCCATGCGCAGTTCCGGCGTCAGGGTCTGACGGATGTCAGCCACAGGCGCGAAACCGGTCACGATCAGCGACATTGGCGAAGTAACAGTCTTGTCGACACCTTCGTCGTTCCAGCGCGTGGCCATGGACATGGAGTCCTTGCCCACTGGAATGGTGATACCCAGGTCCGGGCACAGTTCCATGCCGACCGCTTTCACGGTGTCGTACAGACGCGCGTCTTCGCCCGGGTGACCGGCGGCGGACATCCAGTTCGCCGACAACTTGATGTCGGAGATCTTGTTGATGCGCGACGCGGCAATGTTGGTCAGGGTTTCGCCGATGGCCATGCGACCCGACGCCGGAGCGTCCAGCAGTGCCAGCGGAGTACGCTCGCCCATGGCCATGGCTTCACCGGTGTAGACGTCGAAGCTGGTGGCGGTGACCGCAACGTCGGCCACCGGAACTTGCCACGGGCCGACCATTTGGTCACGGGCCACGAGGCCGGTGATGGTGCGGTCGCCAATGGTGATCAGGAAGCTTTTGCTCGCCACGGCCGGGTGATGCAGGACGCGTTCAACGCAGTCTGCGATCTCCAGCGTCGACGGATCAAAGTCGTCGCCCAGCTCGCTTTCACGAACGGCCGAACGGTGCATACGCGGGGCTTTGCCCAGCAGCACTTCGAGTGGCATGTCTACCGGGCTGTTGCCGAAGTGACTGTCGGTGACCGTCAGTTGCGGCTCGGCAGTGGCTTCGCCGACCACGGCAAACGGGCAGCGCTCACGTTCGCAGATCGCCTGGAAGCGTTCGAAGTCCGCCGGGCCAACGGCCAGAACGTAGCGTTCCTGGGATTCGTTACTCCAGATTTCGTGCGGGGCCATGCCCGGCTCGTCGTTAGGAATGTTGCGCAGTTCGAAGCGGCCACCACGGTTGCCGTCGTTGACCAGTTCCGGGAAGGCGTTGGACAGACCGCCCGCACCCACGTCGTGGATGAAGCTGATCGGGTTGTTTTCACCCAACTGCCAGCAACGGTCGATGACTTCCTGGCAGCGGCGCTCCATCTCAGGGTTTTCGCGCTGTACCGAAGCGAAGTCCAGATCTGCCGAGCTGGTGCCGGTGGCCATGGAGGAAGCAGCGCCGCCGCCCAGGCCGATCAGCATCGCCGGGCCGCCGAGGACGATCAGCTTGGAGCCGACAGTGATCTCGCCTTTCTGTACGTGTTCGGCACGGATGTTACCCATGCCGCCGGCCAGCATGATCGGCTTGTGGTAACCGCGAACTTCGTCGCCACGCGGGGTGGTGATCGACTGTTCGAAGGTACGGAAGTAACCGGTCAGGGCTGGACGGCCGAATTCGTTGTTGAACGCGGCGCCACCCAGTGGGCCTTCGATCATGATGTCCAGCGCGGTGACGATGCGCTCAGGCTTGCCGTACGGCACTTCCCACGGCTGTTCGAAGCCCGGGATTTGCAGGTTGGATACGGTGAAACCGGTCAGGCCAGCCTTTGGCTTGGCGCCACGACCGGTAGCGCCTTCGTCGCGAATCTCGCCGCCGGAACCAGTGGATGCGCCCGGGAACGGGGCAATCGCGGTCGGGTGGTTGTGAGTCTCGACTTTCATCAGGATGTGCACCGGTTCCTGCACCGCGCCGTACTGGCGGGTTTCAGGGTCCGGGAAGAAACGGCCGGCGACGTTGCCGACGATGACCGAGGCGTTGTCCTTATAAGCCGACAGAACGCCTTCGCTGTGCATCACGTAGGTGTTCTTGATCATGCCGAACAGGCTTTTTTCCTGGCTCTGACCGTCGATGTCCCAACTGGCGTTGAAGATCTTGTGACGGCAGTGCTCGGAGTTCGCCTGGGCAAACATCATCAGTTCGATGTCGTGCGGGTTGCGCTTCAAGCCGACGAAGGCGTTGACCAGGTAGTCAATCTCGTCTTCGGCCAGGGCCAGGCCCAGCTCGGTGTTGGCTTTTTCCAGCGCGGCGCGGCCGCCACCCAACACGTCGATCGCGGTCAGGGGCTTGGGCTCGGCATGGCTGAACAGGCCGGCGGCCTGTTCGAGGTTGCCCAATACGATCTGGGTCATGCGGTCGTGCAGCACATCGGCAATCAGCTGCGCGTCGGCGTCGCTGAACTGGCCGGCCACGTAGAACGCGATGCCGCGTTCCAGACGCTGGATTTTGCTCAGGCCGCAGTTGCGAGCGATGTCGCTGGCTTTACTGGACCATGGCGAAATGGTGCCGAAACGCGGCAACACCAGGAACAGACGACCGGTCGGTTCTTGCACCGGGACACTTGGGCCGTACTTCAGAAGGCGCGCAAGCACCTGCTGTTCGTCGCCGGTCAGGACGCCGGTGACTTCGGCGAAGTGAGCGAATTCAGCATACAAGCCGCTGACAGCCGAAACTTTCTGGCTCAGTTGCTCAAGGAGTTTGCTGTGGCGAAAGGCAGAAAGGGCAGGAGCGCCGCGCAGGATCAACATCTTCGGGACAGCCTCGGGAAGGGGTGTGCTTTGAGGCCGTGCATTCTAGCCTAAACCGCCCGCGACATCACCCGAAACGGTACGGGCGGCGTCACCCGGACGTCGGGCCGGGTATCGGGGCCTGAAACCGGCGCTTATCAGGGGTTATTTTTTCTGTCACAAAATGCTGTTCGGGCCCATTCCTGCGGGCTCCGGGTGGGTTTTCGTTTCTCTAGCAGACTAGCCCTTCGCTGTCGAGATATGGCGCTCGCAGTCCTTTGCGTATACTGCGCAGATGTTTTCCCCAACGGCTTTGCGTCCGCGGTACGCCAAATGGCTGATCGCAACCGGACTCTTCCTGATGCTCAGTGGCTGTGTTGATAAACCCAACACGCTGGAGCGCGTAAAGGAGGATGGCGTGCTGCGGGTGATCACCCGGAACAGCCCCGCCACCTACTTTCAGGATCGTAACGGTGAAACCGGCTTCGAATACGAGCTGGTGAAGCGCTTTGCCGAAGATCTGGGGGTCGAACTCAAAATCGAAACCGCTGACAACCTGGACGACCTGTTCAATCAGGTGGGCAAGCCCAACGGCCCGGTGTTGGCGGCTGCCGGTCTGGTCAGCAGCGAGCAACGTAAAAAGCAGGTGCGGTTTTCCCACTCCTACCTGGAAGTCACCCCACAGATCATCTACCGCAACGGCCAGTCACGGCCCACCGATGCCAGTGATCTGGTCGGCAAGAAGATCATGGTGCTCAAGGGCAGTACCCACGCCGAGCAACTGGCAGAACTGAAAAAGAAATATCCCGGCATTGAATACGAAGAGTCTGACGCGGTTGAAGTCGTCGACCTGCTGCGGATGGTGGATGAAGGTCAGATCGACCTGACCCTGGTCGATTCCAATGAAGTAGCGATGAACCAGGTCTACTTCCCCAACATCCAGGTCGCCTTCGACCTCGGCGACGCCAGCAACCAGAGCTGGGCCGTGGCCGCCGGGGAAGACAACAGCCTGCTCAACGAGATCAACGCCTACCTCGACAAGGTGCAGAAGAACGGCACCCTGCAACGTTTGAAAGACCGCTATTACGGGCACGTCGACGTTCTTGGCTACATGGGCGCCACCACGTTTGCCCAGCACTTGCAGCAACGGCTGCCCAAATACGAACAGCATTTCAAGAACTACGCCAAGAAAGAGAAAGTCGACTGGCGCCTGTTGGCGGCGATCGGTTATCAGGAATCGCTGTGGCAACCGGCGGTCACGTCCAAGACCGGCGTGCGCGGCCTGATGATGCTGACCCAGAACACGGCGCAGGCCATGGGCGTGTCCAATCGTCTCGATCCCAAACAGAGCATCATGGGCGGCGCAAAATACCTGGCCTACATGAAAGATCAGCTGGATGAGTCGATCCAGGAACCGGATCGCACCTGGTTTGCACTGGCGGCTTACAACGTTGGCAGCGGTCACCTGGATGACGCGCGCAAACTGGCGGCCAAGGAAGGGCTGAACCCGGACAAATGGCTGGATGTGAAGAAGATCCTGCCACGGCTTTCAGAGAAGAAGTGGTTCAGCAAAACCCGCTATGGCTACGCCAGGGGCGGCGAACCGGTGCACTTCGTGGCGAACATCCGTCGCTACTACGACATCCTGACCTGGGTGACGCAGCCGCAGCTTGAAGGCGATCAAGTGGCCGAAGGCAACCTGCACGTGCCGGGGATCGACAAGACCAAGCCGAGCCAGGAAACGCCGCCGCTCTAACAGTCACCACAAACAAATGTGGGAGCGAGCTTGCTCGCGAAAGCAGTTTGACAGTCAACGACCATGTTGAATGTTCAACCGCTTTCGCGAGCAAGCCCGCTCCCACATTTTGGTTTTGTGTTTGGCTTTTAGGCTTTTGCTGCAGCCAGAATCAATGCCTTCATTTCCGAAACAGCCGACTTGAACCCGACAAACAACGCATGCGCCACCAGTGCGTGGCCGATGTTCAGTTCGTTGATGCCCTTGATCGCCGCCACGGCTTCGACGTTGTGATAATGCAGGCCATGGCCGGCATTGACGATCAAGCCCTGGGTCAGGCCAAACGCCACGCCATCCGCCACACGCTTCAGCTCTTCAGCCACGTCGGTCGGTGTCTCGGCATCGGCGTAACGGCCGGTGTGCAGTTCGATGGCCGGGGCGCCCACACGCTTGGACGCCGCGATCTGCCGCTCGTCGGCATCAATAAACAACGACACTTCGCAACCGATCTTCGACAGGCGATCCACCGCAGCCTTGATCCGCGCTTCCTGCCCGGCAACGTCCAGCCCACCTTCTGTAGTCAATTCCTGGCGGGTTTCCGGCACCAGGCAAATGTGCGCCGGGCGGATGCGCTCGGCGAACGCCATCATTTCTTCGGTGACGCCCATTTCGAAGTTCATGCGGGTTTGCAGCACATCCTTGAGCAGCAGCACGTCGCGCTCCTGGATGTGCCGGCGGTCTTCGCGAAGGTGCACGGTGATGCCATCAGCGCCCGCCTCTTCCGCGTCCAGTGCTGCCTTGACCGGGTCCGGATAGCGAGTGCCCCGGGCCTGGCGCAGGGTGGCAACGTGGTCGATGTTCACGCCAAGAAGAATGCGATTGCTGGTGGTCACGGAAGCGCTCCTGAATAGGGGGGAAGTTCGGTGCACAGCATACACGGGGAGATAGGGTCTGTTGATGCTTGGTGGTGATCGTGACGGGATGACCACTTGGTACGGGGCAAAGCGCTAGGAACGCAGCCCTGGGCCAAGTGAGTGCCCGTTGCGACCACCGCCAAGCGTCAACAGACCCTAGGGCTTGCGAAACAGTTCGCGACTGACGAGAGGACGACCACCCAGATGCACGGCCAGTGCCTGGCGCATTAGACGCTTGGCGGCCGATAGCGCGCCGGGGGCTGACCAATCGGCTTCGGCCATGGCCAGCAACTCGATGCCGTTGAACAGACCGGGTTGCAGCAGATAGACACGTTCCAGCCCGGCGTCCACTTGCAAACGATAGAGCCCGTCCGGTGCGATGGGTTCGCCGTGGACATCGGTGTTCAGCGCGAAGCCGTAACCGAGATCATCCAGCAGTCGCCATTCGAACGAACGCAGCAAGGGTTCCAGCGGACGACCTTCAGCCAGCGCGAGCAGGGTCGCAGCGTAGTGATCGAAAACACCAGGGTGCGGGTCTTCAGCCGGCAGCAGGCGAATCAGCAGTTCATTGAGGTAGAGGCCGCTGAACAGCGCCTCACCGACGAGCCACGTAGAAGTACCCGAGCTTTCCATGCGCCCGACATTCTTCAGCTCACCACGCCCACGAAACTCGACTTCCAGCGGTACGAACGGCCGCGCCAATGTCCCGGCCTTGCCCCGCGCACTGCGCAACACCGCCCGCAGCCGGCCTTGCGGCGTGAGGAAATCCACGAGCGCACTGGTTTCGCGATAGGCGCGGCTGTGGAGCACGTAGGCGAGCTGGCCGATTGGCTGGGACATGGAGCTCTCAATGGCGGAACGCAGTTTTACAAACAACCCAAAACCAAATGTGGGAGCGGGCTTGCTCGCGAAAGTGGTGTAACAGTCAACATCAAGGCTGAATGTTACATCCTATTCGCGAGCAAGCCCGCTCCCACAGGGGTTCACTGGTGTATCTGGAACCGGGTGTTACAGGTCGCCATAACCCAGCGAACGCAAGGCACGCTCGTCGTCGGACCAGCCGCCTTTCACTTTCACCCAGAGGTTGAGCATGATCTTGGAGTCGAACAGCAGCTCCATGTCCTTGCGCGCCTCGGTGCCGATACGCTTGATGCGCTCGCCCTTGTCGCCAATGATGATCTTCTTCTGGCCGTCACGCTCAACGAGGATCAAGGCATGGATGTGCAGGGTTTTGCCCTGCTGCTTGAACTCTTCGATTTCGACGGTGATCTGGTACGGCAGCTCGGCGCCCATCTGGCGCATGATTTTCTCGCGCACCAGTTCAGCAGCAAGGAAGCGGCTGCTGCGGTCGGTAATCTGGTCTTCCGGGAAGAAGTGCTCGTTTTCCGGCAGGTAACCGGCGATCACGCGTTCCAGTGCTTCGAGGTTGTGCCCGTGCTGGGCCGAGATCGGCATGATCTGCGCGTTCGGCAGCTGTTCCTGCAACCAGCTCAGGTGCGGCATCAGCTCGGCTTTGTCTTCGATGCGGTCGGTCTTGTTCAGCGCCACGATCAAAGGACCGGTCACGTACTGGACACGCTCGAGAACCATCTGGTCTTCGTCGGTCCACTTGGTACGGTCAACCACGAAGATCACCACGTCGACGTCTTTCAACGCCGCCGAAGCGGTCTTGTTCATGTAGCGGTTCAGGGCTTTCTCGCCACCTTTGTGCATGCCCGGGGTATCGACGTAAACGGCCTGGATGGCGCCTTCGGTCTTGATGCCCAGCATGTTGTGACGGGTGGTTTGCGGCTTGCGCGAGGTGATCGCCAGCTTCTGACCCAGGATGTGGTTCAGCAGCGTGGACTTGCCCACGTTGGGACGGCCGACGATGGCAACATAGCCACAGCGTGTTGCGGTTGTATCAGTCATTGCCATTCTCCACACCCAGGGCAATCAGTGCTGCGGCGGCCGCTACCTGTTCGGCAATACGACGACTCACACCCTGACCTCGGCTTTTTTCATTCAGTAAGGTGATTTCGCATTCGACGAAGAATACTCGGCAATGCGGCTCACCCTGGATATCCACCACTTCGTAACGTGGCAGCTCACAGCCCCGCGATTGCAGGAACTCCTGCAGGCGGGTTTTCGGATCTTTATTGGTGTCGACCAGGGTCAGGCCCTCGAACTCCCCGGCCAGCCAGGCCAGCACGCGCTCGCGCGCCATGTCCATGCCGGCGTCCAGGTAGATCGCACCAATCAGCGCTTCCAGGGCATCGGCCAGAATCGACTCGCGACGAAAACCGCCGCTCTTCAACTCACCGGAACCCAGACGCAGGTAGTCGCCCAGATCAAAACCACGGGCCAGTACGGCCAGCGTCTCACCTTTCACCAGACGTGCGCGCAAACGCGACAACTGGCCTTCGCGGGCCAACGGGAAGCGATCGAACAGCGCCTCGCCAGCGACGAAGTTGAGGATGGCATCACCGAGGAATTCCAGGCGTTCGTTGTTACGCCCGGCAAAGCTGCGGTGAGTCAGGGCCAGGACCATCAGTTCCTGATCCTTGAAGGTGTAGCCGAGCTGACGCTCTAGACGACTTAAGGAGACGCTCACGGTTTACCCACGCTGAGTTCGTGGTTGGATTCCACCGCCATCGCCTTGATGCGGCGCAGGCTTGGGACAATTAACGCTGTGTTCAAAAATAACGTCCTGAATATCATTGGCTTCATGCCTTCGGGGTCGATTGTGGCGACTCCAGAAATGCATTCGGCGCTGTGTTCAACAGCGCCGTGTGTGATTACTTGATCAGGCCAACCCGCGAGAAATTCGGCAGGTGACTGAGTTTAGGTTCCGGCCAGCTCATCCAGACAGCGAAGGCCTTGCCGACGATATTCTTGTCGGGAACCATGCCCAGCAGATCCTTGGGAATAGTTGGATCATCCCAGTAGCGACTGTCGTTGGAGTTGTCGCGGTTGTCGCCCATCATGAAGTAGTGCCCGGCAGGCACGGTCCAGGTATGGTCCGGCGTTGCACGGTAGCGGCTCATTTCCTTGCGGATCAGGTGCTCGGCCTCGCCGAGTTTTTCTTTGTAGAGCTCGGCACTGCCCAACGTGCCCGGCTCGGAGCCGACCAGTTGCTCGGCGATCGACTCACCGTTGACGAACAGACGCTTGTCGGCGGTGTAACGAATCTGGTCACCCGGCAGGCCCACTACACGCTTGATGTAGTTGACGTTCGGATCACTCGGATAGCGGAACACCATCACATCGCCACGCTGCGGATCACCGACTTCGATGACTTTCTTGTCCATCACCGGCAAGCGGATCCCGTAGGAAAACTTGTTCACCAGGATGAAATCGCCAACGTCCAGGGTCGGTTTCATCGAGCCGGATGGAATCTGGAACGGCTCCACCAGGAACGAACGCAGCACCAGCACGATGAACAACACCGGGAAGAACGACTTGCCGTATTCGACCAGCAGCGGCTCTTTGTTCAGTTTCTCGACCACCACCCCATCTGGCTGGCTGACGCTGCCCTGATAGGAGGCAATGGCGGCTCGCCGACGCGGCGCCAGGAAAACCAGATCGAGCAACGCCAACAGGCCGCAGACGAACACGGCGATGACCAGCAACAGCGGGAAATTTAGTGACATAGGACCTAACTATCCAACCTGAGCACTGCAAGGAAGGCTTCTTGTGGAATCTCCACGTTACCGACTTGCTTCATGCGTTTTTTACCGGCCTTCTGCTTTTCCAACAGCTTGCGCTTACGGCTAACGTCACCACCGTAGCATTTGGCCAATACGTTCTTTCTGAGTGCCTTGACGGAGGTTCGCGCAATGATCTGCCCGCCAATGGCGGCCTGGATCGCGACGTCGAACATCTGGCGCGGAATCAGTTCTTTCATCTTCTCGGTCAACTGGCGACCTTTGTAGTGCGCATTGTCCCGGTGCACGATCAGCGCCAGGGCGTCGACCTTGTCACCGTTGATCAGCACATCCAGCTTCACCAGACTAGCCGATTGGTAACGATCGAAATGGTAGTCCAGCGAAGCATAGCCGCGACTGGTGGATTTCAGACGGTCAAAGAAGTCCAGGACCACTTCGTTCATCGGAATATCGTAGGTCACCTGGACCTGGGTCCCGAGGAACAGCATGTCGTGCTGCACGCCACGCTTCTCGATGCACAGGGTAATGACGTTGCCCAGGTGCTCTTGCGGCACAAGAATATTGGCCCGCACAATCGGCTCACGCATGTCTTCGATCGAAGACACGTCTGGCAGCTTGGACGGGTTATCGACGTAAATCGTTTCACCGGTTTTCAGCAACAGCTCGAAAATAACCGTCGGCGCCGTGGTGATCAGGTCCAGGTCGTACTCGCGCTCCAGGCGCTCCTGGATGATTTCCATGTGCAGCATGCCGAGGAACCCGCAACGGAAGCCGAAGCCCAGGGCGTCGGAGCTTTCCGGTGTGTACTGCAGCGACGAATCGTTGAGGGTGAGCTTTTGCAGGGCTTCACGGAAATCTTCGAAGTCGTCGGAGCTGACCGGGAACAGACCGGCGTAAACCTGCGGCTGAATGCGTTTGAAGCCGGGCAGCACGTCAACGTCGGGGGTGGAGCTCAAGGTCAGGGTGTCACCAACCGGTGCACCGTGAATGTCCTTGATACCGGCGATGATGAAGCCCACTTCGCCGGCCTTCAGGTCAACGGTGGCGGTGTGTTTCGGGTTGAAGACACCGACGCTGTCCACCAGGTGGATCTTGCCGGTGGACTTGACCAGGATCTTGTCGCCCTTCTTCACACGACCGTGGCGCACACGCACCAAGGAAACAACGCCCAGGTAGTTGTCGAACCAGGAGTCGATGATCAACGCTTGCAGCGGATCTTCGTAGTTACCGGTTGGCGCAGGAATGGTGTGAACCAGGCGTTCGAGTACTTCGTCGACGCCCAGGCCAGTCTTGGCGCTGCACTCGACCGCATCGGTGGCATCGATACCGATGATTTTTTCGATTTCTTCTTTGACGCGGTCCGGATCGGCCTGTGGCAGGTCGATCTTGTTCAGGACCGGCATGACTTCCAGGCCCTGCTCGATCGCCGTGTAGCAGTTGGCAACCGACTGCGCTTCAACGCCCTGACCGGCATCGACCACCAGCAACGCACCTTCACAGGCCGCCAGCGACCGGCTGACTTCATAGGTGAAGTCAACGTGGCCCGGGGTGTCAATGAAGTTCAGCTGGTACTTGATGCCATCGCGAGCAGTGTAATAAAGGGTAACGCTGTGGGCCTTAATGGTGATCCCGCGTTCACGTTCCAGGTCCATGGAGTCCAGCACCTGGGCCTCCATTTCGCGCTCGGCAAGGCCGCCGCACATCTGGATGAAGCGATCGGCCAGCGTCGACTTGCCATGGTCAATGTGGGCGATGATGGAGAAATTGCGGATATGACTCAAATCACTCACGGATCAACACTCAAAAAGGCTGCAGGCATAGCCCGCCGAAAAATAGCCGGGAATTGTACCTGATCCACGGCGCAAGCGTCACGTTCGCAGGTCAGACGGCGAATACAAAAACGCCCCGGTCTTGCGACAAGGGCGTTTTTTACGAGCGGCAAGGTCAGGAAAGCCCCGGATTCAACCGGCCCGACGCAACAGCCAGACCCCGGCCAAGGCACAGACACTGGCCGGCACCAGCACCGCAAACAGCGGCGAGAAACCGAATACCAGGCTCGAAGGCCCGAGCAAATCCTGGACGATACGGAAGGTGAAGCCTACCAGCACGCCGGTAAACACCCGCTGACCAAGGGTCACCGAACGCAACGGGCCGAAGATGAAGGAAATCGCCATCAGCACCAACGCGGCGGTCACCAGCGGCTGCAACACCTTGACCCAAAATGCCAGCCAGTAGCGACCGTTGGCCAGACCCTGGTCAGCCAGGTAATGGATGTAGCCCCACAAGCCGCTGATCGACAGCGACTCGGGCGCCATCACCACGGTGCTCAGCAACTGGGGACTCAAGGCCACTTCCCAACGCTCGACCGGCGTGTTGACCACTTCGGTATTTTTTTCATGGAACAGCGTGGTCGTCACGTCGCTCAGCTGCCAGTGATCCTTGTCGAACTCTGCGCGTTTGGCGAAGCTCGCCGACAACATGTGCCGCTCTTTGTCGAAGTGGTAACGGGTCACGCCATACAGCAGGCCGTTGGGCTGCACGGAGTTGACGTGAATGAACTCGTCACCCTGGCGATGCCACAGGCCGTGCTTGGCGCTTTGCGCATCACCGCTGCCTTGAGCCAGCGAGCGATTGGCCTGTGCCGTGACTTCGGTGGCTGGCGCCACATACTCGCCAATCACCACACCCACCACCATCAGGATCAGCATCGGCTTCATGACCGCCCAGACGATCCGCCCGATCGACACGCCAGCGGCGCGCATGATCGTCAGCTCGCTGTTACTGGCCAGGCTGCCGAGGCCGATCAGGCACCCGATCAACGCCGCCATCGGCAACATGTCGTAAAGACGCCGCGGTGCGGTGAGCAGCACGTAGCTCAGGACATCCATCAAGGTGTAGGTGTCGCTGGCGTCGCTCATTTCATCAATGAAGGCGAACAGCGTCGCCAGACCGAGAATGATCCCCAACACTGCCAGGATCGCGACAAATACGCTGCTACCAATGTAGCGATCGAGCTTAACCACGAGCCACCTCCAGCGCATCGCGGCGACTCGCCAGTTTCAAGCGCATCGGTTCCCAGTAGAGCAAGCCCAGGCCAATGGCCAGGAAGATCCCGTGCACCCACCACAAGCCCAGCGCAGCCGGGATCTTGCCCTTTTCAAGGGCGCCGCGAGCGGCAATCAGGATGGTCAGGTAAGCCATATAAAGAAGAATCGCCGGCAACAGCTTGAGGAAACGGCCCTGGCGCGGGTTGACGCGCGACAGCGGCACCGCCATCAGGGTCACGATGAAGACCAGTAACGGCAAGGACAGGCGCCATTGAAGCTCGGTGCGCGAGCGGATGTCATCGCTGCCCACCAGAGAGCTGGTGGTCATGGCATCACGGTCGGTCACCTCGTCACTGACGTCGGGTTTTGGCAGCAAAACGCCGTACTCGTCGTATTTGATCTTCCGGTAGTCGGCCTGCCCCGGATTACCGTCGTAGCGGTAGCCATTGTCGAGAATCAGGTAGCGGTTGCCGTCAGGGCGGATTTCCTGACGGCCCTTTTCGGCCACCAACACGGAAATCCCGCGGTCCTTCTGGTCGGACGAAATATTCTTTTGCGAAATGAACACGCCACCCAGGTTGACGCGGTCATCTGTCAGGGTTTCGGTGTAGGTCACCCGCGTACCGTCGCGCAATGCCTGGAAGCGACCGGGTTCCAGGGTATCGAATTCGGTCAGTGCATCCTGCTTGTTCAGCAGCAACTGGAACTGATTGGCCCCCTGTGGCGCCAGGCTCAGGCTCAGCCACGCGACCACCAGTGCCACCAGCGTGGCCGGAAACAAGGTGATGCGAAACAGGCGCTGCTGGCTCATGCCGGTGGCCGACAGCACGGTCATTTCGCTTTCCAGGTACAACCGGCCATACGACAACAGGATCCCGAGGAACAGGCCCAATGGCAGGATCAGCTGCAGGAAGCCCGGCAGGCGGAAGCCCATGATCAGGAACAATGAACCCGGGTCCAGTTGGCCCGAAGCCGCCTGTGCGAGGTATTTGATGAAGCGACCGCTCATGATGATGACCAGCAGCACGGCGCTGACGGCGCTCAAGGTCAACAGGACTTCGCGGGATAGATAACGGAAGACGATCAAACCAGACACTCCAGGGTTGTCAGGCTAAGGCGGCCAAACAAACAAACGTATCGGCCAGCCCGCAAGGCAGGGCCGCCGAAAAAAGATGGCGCATTATCCTGTGATTGGGTGCGCCTGTCACTGCGCATGCTCAAGCACGTGCCCAAAGCACCGAAGATCGTACAACCGAGGGTTGTCAGGCGCCGGTAGCGAGGTTCAAACTGCGGCCTTTGTCGCGGGCCGTGACCTGCGTCTTTCTATTTATATAAGCAGGCGCTTGCAGACACTGTCGAACGCCGCGTGTTGACCATTAATTCAGGGACCCGGACATGGAACTGGTTGTAAAAAGCGTTAGCCCAGAAACGTTGAAAACCGCCACTCTGGTGGTCGCCGTCGGCGAAGGCCGCAAACTCGGCGCCGTCGCCAAACAGCTCGACGAACTGAGCGGTGGCGCCATCAGCGCCGTATTGAAGCGCGGCGACCTGGCCGGCAAAGTCGGCCAGAGCCTGCTGTTGCACAGCCTGCCGAACCTCAAGGCCGACCGCGTGTTGCTGGTGGGCGTGGGCAAGGATGAAGAGCTGGGCGACCGCCCGTTCCGTAAAATTATCGCCGGCATCCTCAACACGCTTAAAGGCCTGGGCGGCGCTGATGCCGTACTGGCGCTGGACGAAGTCGTGGTCAAAGGTCGCGACAGCTACGGCAAGACCCGCCTGCTGGCCGAAACCCTGGTAGACGGCGAATACACCTTCGACCAGTTCAAGAGCCAGAAAGCAGAACCTCGCGCCCTGAAAAAAGTCACCCTGGTGACCATCAAGGCTGCACAAGCAGAAGTTGAGCGCGCCGTGGCCCACGCCACCGCAATCGCCAACGGCATGGCGTTTACCCGTGACCTGGGCAACCTGCCGCCGAACATCTGCCACCCGACGTTCCTCGGCGAACAAGCCAAGAACCTGGGCAAGGAATTCAAGAGCCTGAAAGTCGAAGTCCTCGACGAGAAGAAGATCAAGGACCTGGGCATGGGCTCGTTCTACGCCGTCGGCCAGGGCAGCGCCCAGCCACCGCGCCTGATCGTCATGCAATACAACGGCGGCAAAAAATCCGAGAAGCCGTACGCACTGGTCGGCAAAGGCATCACGTTCGACACCGGCGGCATCAGCCTGAAACCGGGCGCCGGCATGGACGAGATGAAGTACGACATGGGCGGCGCCGCCAGCGTGTTCGGTACATTGCGTGCCGTGCTCGAACTGAAACTGCCGATCAACCTGGTGTGCATCCTGGCTTGCGCCGAGAACATGCCGAGCGGCAACGCTTCGCGCCCTGGCGACATCGTCACCACCATGAGCGGCCAGACCGTGGAAATCCTCAACACCGACGCCGAAGGCCGTCTGGTGCTGTGCGATGCCCTGACCTACTCCGAGCGCTTCAAGCCGCAGGCCGTGATCGACATCGCGACCCTGACCGGCGCTTGCGTGGTTGCGCTGGGCGCTCACACGTCCGGCCTGCTGGGCAACAACGACGAGTTGATCGGCCAACTGCTGAGCGCCGGTCAATCGGCTGACGATCGCGCCTGGCAACTGCCGCTGTTCGATGAGTATCAAGAACAGCTGGACAGCCCGTTCGCCGACATCGCCAACATCGGTGGCCCGAAAGCCGGCACCATCACCGCAGCCTGCTTCCTGTCGCGCTTCACCAAGAACCTGAACTGGGCGCACCTGGACATCGCCGGCACCGCATGGACCAGCGGCGGCAAGGACAAGGGCGCCACTGGCCGTCCGGTTCCACTGCTGACCCAATACCTGCTGGACCGCGCCAAAGCCTGAAACCGATGACCCTGGGCGGCGTTGCTTTCGGGCAACGCCGCTCATGGCTCAGGAACCGCAATGACCAAAGTCGACTTCTATATCCTGCCCAGCGCCGATCCGTCAGCGCGGCTGGACTTTGCCTGCAAGCTCACCGAAAAAGCCTGGCGCATGGGGCACCGCATCTACCTGCATTGCAGCGATGCCGCCCAGCGCGAGGACCTCGATGCGCGGCTGTGGGCGTTCAAGGGTGAAAGCTTCGTACCCCACGGTCCCGCCGAAAGCGAACCGGATAGCCTGATTGTTCTGGGTTTGGGTGATGACTGTGGCCCGCATCAGGACCTGCTGGTCAATCTGGACCTGAAAGTCCCGGCCTTCGCCAACAAATTCGCCCGAGTGGCGGAAGTAGTGGTCGAAGACCCGACGATTCGTGCGGCGGCGCGGGAGAGTTTCCGTTTCTACCGCGAACAGGGCTATCCTCTGCAAGATCACCGTTTACAGCGACTCTGAGCATTCCGATGGACACTCCAAAACCGCAGCAAAAGTCCGCGCACCTGCTGGATGACCTTGAGTCGATCCGCCAACTGCTCGGTGATGACAACCTGCAACCGCCCCTGTTGACCGACACGGTTAATGAAGACGAACAGGAACAGATTCCGATGCTGTTCGAGCCGGCCGGCGCCACGCCTGACGCCGTCGAACCGCCTCCCGTCCCTGCCACCCAACCGGCAGCGGCCACCAGCAAAGGCCCCGACGCCTTGCTGCACCTGGACAGCGAACTGCGCGCCGCCGCGCAATTGATCATGCAAGACGTGATCGACGACTTCGCCCCGCACATTGAAACCGAGATCAAGCGTCGCCTTGATGCGCGGATGGAGCGGTTGCTCAGTCAGTACGAATAAACCCATGTGGGAGCGGGCTTGCTCGCGAAAGCGGTATATCAGTCGACTTAAATGGTGACTGACACGCCCTCTTCGCGAGCAAGCCCGCTCCCACATTTGATGTGTGCCCGGTCCGCCCCTGCTCGCCCTCGGCCCCATGCCCCGCTATACTCGTCGGCTTTTCCTGAATTGATGCCAATAGGGTCCCGCCGCGCATGGATAAGACCTACCAGCCGCACGCCATTGAAACTTCCTGGTACAACACCTGGGAGTCCGAGAATTACTTCGCCCCGCAAGGCGCGGGCGAGTCCTACACCATCATGATCCCGCCGCCGAACGTCACCGGCAGCCTGCACATGGGTCACGGCTTCAACAACGCGATCATGGACGCCCTGATCCGTTTCCGCCGCATGCAGGGTCGCAACACCCTGTGGCAGCCGGGCACCGACCACGCTGGTATCGCCACGCAAATGCTGGTGGAACGCCAACTTGAAGCCCAGGGCCAGAGTCGTCACGACCTGGGTCGCGAGAAATTCCTCGAGAAAATCTGGGAATGGAAGGATCAGTCCGGCGGTAACATCAGCCGTCAGATCCGCCGTCTCGGCTCGTCCGTCGACTGGAGCCGCGAGCGCTTCACCATGGACGACGGCCTGTCGGAATCGGTTAAAGAAGCCTTCGTGCGCCTGCATGAAGACGGCTTGATCTACCGCGGCAAGCGTTTGGTCAACTGGGACACCAAGTTGCACACGGCGATTTCCGACCTCGAAGTGGAAAACCACGACGAGAAAGGTTTCCTGTGGAACCTGAAGTACCCGCTGGCCGACGGCGCCAAGACCGCTGAAGGCAACGATTACCTGATCGTCGCGACCACTCGCCCGGAAACCATGCTCGGCGACGCCGCCGTGGCCGTTAACCCGAACGATGAACGCTACAAAGCCCTGATCGGCAAATTTGTCGAGCTGCCGCTGGTCGGCCGCCGCATTCCGATCATCGCCGACGATTACTGCGACCCTGAATTCGGCACCGGCTGCGTGAAAATCACCCCAGCCCACGATTTCAACGACTACGAAGTCGGCAAGCGCCACAACCTGCCGCTGCTGAACATCTTCGACAAGAACGCCGCCGTACTGCCGGCCTGCCAGGTGTTCAACCTGGACGGCACGCTGAACGAAAGCATCGACGGCAAGATCCCGGCCGAATACGCCGGTCTCGACCGCTTCGAAGCACGCAAGCAAATCGTTGCTGCATTTGACGCTGCCGGCCTGCTGGTCAGCGTTGACGATCACGGCCTGAAAGTGCCGAAAGGCGATCGCTCCGGCACCATCATCGAGCCGTGGCTGACCGACCAGTGGTACGTGTCGACCAAGCCATTGGCCGAGCCTGCGATTGCTGCCGTTGAAGACGGCCGTATCCAGTTCGTGCCGAAACAGTACGAAAACATGTACTTCTCGTGGATGCGCGACATCCAGGATTGGTGCATCAGCCGTCAACTGTGGTGGGGCCACCGGATTCCGGCCTGGTACGACGAGTCGGGCAAGGTCTACGTCGGTCGCGACGAAGCCGAAGTGCGTGCCAAGCACAACCTTGGCCCGGACGTTGCGCTGCAACAGGACAACGATGTTCTCGACACCTGGTTCAGTTCGGGGCTGTGGACGTTCTCCACCCTGGGATGGCCTGAGCAGACCGAATTCCTGAAGAAATTCCACTCCACCGACGTGCTGGTGACCGGTTTCGACATCATTTTCTTCTGGGTTGCCCGGATGATCATGCTCACCATGCATTTGGTGAAGAACGAAGACGGCACGCCGCAGGTTCCGTTCAAGACCGTGTACGTACACGGCCTGGTGCGTGATGGTCAGGGCCAGAAGATGTCCAAGTCCAAGGGCAACGTCCTGGACCCGCTGGACATCATCGACGGCATCGAGCTGGAAGAACTGGTACAGAAACGCACCTCCGGCATGATGCAGCCGAAACTGGCGAAGAAGATCGAGAAGCAGACCCGCGACGAGTTCGCCGACGGCATCGCCAGCTACGGCACCGATGCCCTGCGCTTCACCTTCTGCTCGCTGGCGTCCACCGGTCGCGACATCAAGTTCGACATGGGCCGCGTCGAAGGCTATCGCAACTTCTGCAACAAGATCTGGAACGCTGCGCGTTATGTTCTGGACAAGGGCGAAGACTGCGGCCAGAACGGCGAAGCCTACGAGCTGTCCCTGGCGGATCGCTGGATCATCTCGCAACTGCAACGCACCGAAGCCGAAGTGACCCGTCAACTCGACCAGTTCCGCTTCGACCTGGCGGCGCAAGCCTTGTACGAGTTCATCTGGAACCAGTACTGCGATTGGTACCTGGAACTGTCCAAGCCTGTGCTGTGGGACGAAAACGCCCCGGTTGAACGTCAGCGCGGCACTCGCCGCACGCTGGTTCGGGTGCTGGAAGTGGCATTGCGCCTGGCGCACCCGTTCATGCCGTTTATCACCGAAGAAATCTGGCAGCGCATCGCGCCGCTGGCCGGTATCGAAGGCAAGACGATCATGCTGCAACCTTGGCCAGTGGCCAACGAAGCGCGCATCGATCAGGGCGCCGAAGATGATATCGAATGGCTGAAGACCCTGATGCTCGGCACGCGCAACATTCGCGCCGAGATGAACATCGGTCCAGGCAAGCCGCTGAACCTGTTCCTGAAAAACGTCAGCGCCGAAGACCAGCGTCGTCTTACCGAGAACGAAGCGCTGCTGAAGAAGCTGGCGCGTCTGGAGTCGATCACCGTGTTGGCTGCTGGCGAAGAAGCACCGCTGTCCGCCACCGCGCTGGTGGGCGAGATGGAAGTGCTGGTGCCAATGGCCGGTCTGATCGACAAAGATGCGGAACTGGCGCGTCTGGACAAAGAAATCCTGCGCTTGCAGGGCGAAGTCCAGCGCGTCGGCGGCAAGCTGTCCAACGCCGGATTCGTTGACAAGGCTCCAGCCGAAGTCATCGACAAGGAGCGCGCCAAACTGGCCGAAGCTGAACAGGCTTTGGGCAAGTTGGCCGAGCAGCACGCGCGGATTGCCAGTTTGTAACGGCATATCGCAATGAAAAGGGAGGCCCATAACGGTCTCCCTTTTTTGTGCCCGCCACATTCCTCCAAACACCACAAATCCCCTGTGGGAGCGGGCTTGCTCGCGAAGGCGTAGTGTCAGTCGACTTGAATATTCACTGACACACCGCTTTCGCGAGCAAGCCCGCTCCCACAGGGATTGCGTTCACAACGCCCGGATGTGGGACAATGCCCCCACTTTCAGCCATACCCGAATCGATCACACCCATGAACGCCCCCCGCACACCCCGCCCTGCGCGCAAGAAGCCTGACTCCGCCACCCCGGCCAAAGCCGTGGAACCACGTCCGAAGGCCAGCCTGCACCCGCGCAACCGCCACCAGGGTCGTTACGACTTCCCGGAGCTGATCAAGAGCACGCCGGAATTGGCGAAGTTCGTGATCCTCAACCCGTACGGCAAGGAAAGCATCGACTTCGCCAGCCCCGACGCGGTGCGGGTGTTCAACCGGGCGTTGCTCAAGTCGTTCTACGGCGTGGCCCACTGGGACATCCCGGCGGATTACCTGTGCCCGCCAGTTCCGGGGCGTGCCGACTACGTGCACTTCCTGGCTGACCTGCTGGCCAGCGTCAACGACGGCGAAATCCCGCGCGGCGCGCCGGTCAAGGTGCTCGATATCGGCATGGGCGCCAACTGCGTCTATCCGTTGATCGGCTACAGCGACTACCGCTGGCACTTCCTCGGTTCGGAAATCGACCCGACAGCCGTGGCCGCCGCCAAAGCCATCGTGCAGTCCAACGGGCTGAACAAGGCCATCCAGCTGCGCCAGCAAAGCAATCCCAAGCACATTCTGCTGGGTCTGCTGGAACCGGGTGAACGCTTTGACCTGACCATGTGTAACCCGCCGTTCCACGCCTCGATGGATGAAGCGACCAAGGGCAGCGAGCGTAAATGGCGCGCCCTTGGCCGTGCCGACCCGAAACGCAAACTGCCGGTGCTGAACTTTGGTGGTCAATCGGCGGAATTGTGGTGTGAAGGTGGCGAAGCCCGCTTTGTGACGCAACTGATCGCCGAGAGCGCGCACTTCCAGCACAAAGTGCTGTGGTTCAGCACCCTGGTGTCGAAAGCCTCGAACCTGCCGGCGATCCAGACTGCACTGAAAAAGGCTGGTGTGCTGGAAAGCCAGGTAGTGGAAATGTCCCAGGGCCAGAAGCAAAGCCGCTTCGTCGCCTGGACCTTCCAGACCAAGTCCGAGCAGCAAGTGTGGCGCGAGCGCTGGGTTCGCAAGTAACTGATAGATACAGATCAAAAATGTGGGAGCGGGCTTGCTCGCGAATGCAGTGTGCCAGTCGACTTAAATGGTGACTGATACACCGCTTTCGCGAGCAAGCCCGCTCCCACATTGGTTTCGAGGTGTCTGAAAGACTGAATCACAGACACAAAAAAGCCGTGCCCGGATCGCTCCGGAGCACGGCTTTTTGTTACTGCGTCTTACTTGTTAACAGCGTCGGTCAGGCCTTTGGCCACAACCAGCTTGATAACTTTCTTGGCAGCGATTTCGATGGCAGCGCCAGTCGAAGGGTTACGGCCGGTACGGGCAGGACGCTCGGTCACTTTCAGTTTGCCGATACCTGGCAGAGTGATTTCGCCGCCGTTTTCCAGCTGATCGGCAACGATTTGGCCCAGTTGGTCCAGAGCGTTACGCGCGGTGGTTTTTGGCGCGTCGATAGCTTCAGCGATGTCGGCGATCAGTTGGTCTTTAGTAAGAGCCATGTAGTGTTCCTTCCCTATCAAATTCATATGGATTGCAGAGTGCAGTGTCAGCCATCGAGCCCGATCTTCTGGATCTGGCACCCTCGGCCATAACCGCGACGAGTCGGGGTTATAGATACCGAAATCAGGGTTTGGTTCGACCTGACAAATGCTGAATGCACGCTTAACGCAGTGACTTCGCGTAAGACCGGGCAAAACTAGCACAGAGACGGGGAAATATCCGCCTCTAGCTACCCATTTGGTCAGCTTTATTGCTCTAAACCGGGAAAAAACTGCATAAGGACCGCCGCGCACCGCCGATTTGCCCCTTACCCCGCCTGTAGGGGCTGCCGAAGGCTGCAATCTTTTGACTTGGATTTTAAAAACAAGATCAAAAGATTGCAGCCTTCGGCAGCGCCTACAAAGGGGGGCGTGCTGGCCTGGTTGCGGTACACTTGGCACTTTTTGGGGGAGCACGCCCTCCTCTCTTCAATCAGCCGAGAAGCCCATGCCGATCCGTCATTGCATCGTCCACCTGATCGACAAAAAACCCGACGGCACACCTGCAGTTCTTCACGCTCGGGACTCCGAACTGGCGGAGTCCACAGCCATCGAGAACATGCTCGCCGACCTCAACGAGAGCTACAACGCCAAACAAGGCAAGGCCTGGGGGTTCTTCCATGCCGAGTCCGGGGCGCATCCGTTCAGCGGCTGGCTGAAGGAATACCTCGACGGCGGCAAGGATTTCACGGCCTTCAGCCGTGTGGCGGTGGAACACCTGCAAAAGCTGATGGAAGAGTCGAACCTCTCTGTGGGCGGCCACGTGCTGTTTGCGCATTATCAGCAGGGCATGACCGATTACCTGGCCATCGCTCTCCTGCACCACAGCGAAGGCGTTGCCGTGACCGAGGAGCTGGACGTCACCGCCTCCCGTCACCTGGACCTGGGCCAGTTGCACCTGGCGGCGCGGATTAACGTGTCCGAGTGGCAGAACAACAAACAGTCCAAGCAGTACATTTCGTTCATCAAAGGCAAAAACGGGAAAAAGGTTTCGGAGTATTTCCGCGACTTCATCGGCTGCCAGGAAGGCGTCGATGGCCCCGGTGAAACCCGCACCCTGCTCAAGGCTTTCAGCGATTTCGTCGAAAGCGAAGATTTGCCGGAAGAGTCCGCCCGCGAGAAGACCAAGACTCTGGTGGATTACGCCAGCAGCCAGGCCAAACTCGGCGAACCGATGGGCCTGGAAGAACTCTCGGAGCTGATCGACGAGGAACGCCCGAAGGCGTTCTACGATCACATCCGCAACAAGGATTACGGCCTGTCCCCGGAGATTCCGGCGGATAAGCGCACCCTGAACCAGTTCCGCCGCTTCACCGGGCGCGCCGAGGGGCTGTCCATCAGCTTTGAAGCGCACCTGCTGGGCTCGAAGATCGAATACGACGAAGAAGCCGGTACGCTGATCATCAAGGGCTTGCCGACCCAGCTCACCGACCAGCTCAAGCGACGCAACTGATGCTCAACGGCATCCTGAAGAAATTCCTGCTGATCCTGCTGGTGGTCGTGGTTTACCAGAACTGGGGCAAGATCGAGCGGTATATCCACCCGGCGCAAGTGGTGTCCGAGCAGACTCAGGCCAAGGCCAACGTCGTGCTCTACGCCACCGACTGGTGCGGCTACTGCAAGCTGACCCGGCGCTTTCTTGATCAGAAAGGCATTCCGTACAAGGAATTCGATATCGAGAAGGATGCCGAAGCGCGCAAGGCCTATGAAGCGCTGGGCGGGCGTGGGATACCGTTGATTGACGTGAACGGCACGTTGATTCGCGGGTATGACCCGGATGAAATCCTCGCCGCATTGAAATAAATCATTGATTCACATCAAACCTGTAGGAGCGAGGCTTGCCCGCGAAGGCGGCCTCACGGGAGTTAAAAGCTTCGCGGGCAAGCCACGCTCCTACGGAGATCAGCGTTTTTCGATACGGAATCCAAACCGCGGAAAGTGCACATGCACCACACCCGCACGCTCATCCTCACGCCGCAAAATCAATTCCTCACGCCCCGCAAACACCAGTTCCCCCGCCACCGGATCACAGCCGTAGTCGGTCGCCGCAATCACCACCTGCTGACCCACCTCAAAGCCATTAGGCTCGTCGAACGCTTCATCCGGCAATGCGGCTGGCGTGGCAGTGCGCGACACCTCCAGCGCCTCGTCGGCGGTCATCTCGCTAAACGCGCCGTGACCAAACCCCATCACCCGCCCGAACCACGCCAACACCGCCGGATACGCATCAACCAACGGCGCAGTGACAGGCGTTGCCTTGAGAAACCACAAACAATGAGCCAGGGAAAAGTCGGCAATCGATGGCTCGCCAAACAGGAAGTCGCCCTGCTCACGTTGAAGCTGCAATTCGAGGCGCCCCATGATCGTCGGCCACTGGTGCAACGCCTGTTCCGCCGACAACTTCGTCGCACTGCCTCCGCTGAATAACCCGGCACGATCAGCCAGGAAGGCCTTGATCGCTTCCGGTGGCAACTTGCCGAAGCGCACCGCCACCGATTCCGGCTGGAACACCAGGCTGACCGCATGTTGGAAGACCACCGAATCTGCCCACGTGGCGAAGGTCGCGGCGATCATTTCCTGACCTTCCGGGAAAAACGCCGGCAGCGCTTTTTCCTGCTCCAGGCGCCGGGCAATCAATGCGGTGTCGCAATAAATATCGGCACCGATCTGCAACACCGGCGTCTTGCGGTAGCCGCCGGTCAACGCAGTCAGATCGGGTTTTGGCATCACCGGCGAGATCTTCACCGAGCGCCACGACAGCCCTTTGAAGCCCAGCAGCAGGCGGGCCTTTTCGGCGAAGGGGGACGTCGGGTAATTGTGAAGAATCAGCTCTGACATGCTCGGCTCCGCCGCTCGGATAAGGAGCTCGCAGCTTAGCGCGCAATCGGGAAGCGGCCTACAGATCCGCCTGATGGGAACTTATCAGTCAGATTGATAAGTCAGCACCAGACATTCCTTGGCGCTTTTCTTGAGCTTCTTGATCAACCGTTCCTGGCGCAGTGCTTCGCTTTTATCGCGACAGATTTCGGTATAGACCAACGCCATGGCGGGACTGGAAAGGAAAAACCGGGCGCCTTTGCCGCTTTGGTGCTTGGCAAAGCGGCGCACCGGATCATCGCTGATCCCGCAGTAAAGCGAACCATTGGCCGCACGAACGAGGTAGACGAACCAGGGTTTGCTGGCAGGCACCGATTCGACGGCAATGACGGGAGATTCGCTGAGGGTGCTCACGTGACGATCATGGCTTGCAAGGAAACAAGCCGCGATCTTATCAGCGACTGGCCTGAAATGCCTTCAGCCCCTTCAACGCCTGAGTGCGAACGGCGTTGCGCACCAGCGGCGTCCAGCCCAGCAACAGGCCTTTAGTGCCCAGTGCCTGACGGGACCAGCGCCACAGATCGAAGCTGTCGTGATGCTCACAAATCTTGCCGTCGCGAAACACAAAACGCGCCTGAATGTCATTGATCACGATATTGCCCGTCTGGCTGAACAGGTAGGTCGCCACCCAATGGGCACCGCCGGTACGCTCGTCGCTGCGCACGTTATCGAAGGTCAGGGAAAAGTCTTTCGCACGGGTCGTGAGCATGCGCCACATGTCACCGGCATCGCGGCCGCGCAACTCGCCGAATGCCGGATCGCTGAACACCACATCATCGGTGTAGCAGGCGGCCATAGCCTCGGCATCCAACCGTTGGAAGGCTTGATAGAAGCGGGTAATCAGTGCGCTGTGGGCATCACTCATGGGCAGGCTCCCTGCAATTTCAAAATGGCTACAAAAGATTGCCTGCACGATAGTCTGCAAATACACACAAGACCACTGGCATTCGTGGGCCGAATGCCAGCAGTGCGTAAATCAGACTTTTTCGCTGTTCACCTGAACGTACAGCGAACGCCCGGCGCCGAGGCCGGCGATGATCGCGCCGAGACCGATGATGCCGAAGATCCAGCCCAGCGCGTTCCAGCCACCGGTCAAGTCGTGCACGATGCCGACGGCAAACGGCCCCATGGACGCCAGGGTGTAACCGAAACCCTGAGCCATGCTCGACAGGTTGGCGGCCACGTGGGAATCGCGCGAGCGCAGCACGATCAGGGTCAGCGCCAGGCTGAACGTGCCGCCCTGCCCCAGGCCCAACAGGATCGCCCAGCCCCACAGACCTTCGATCGGTGCGTAGAGGCAACCGAACAGGCCACCGAGGGTCAGCAACATGACAATGACAATCGCCAGTCGTTGGTCCTTGCCCCGCGTCGCCAACCAAGGCGCAGCCAGAGAACTGGCCAACTGGACGATCACCGAACCCGAGAGTACGAGACCCGCCTGAGTCGGCGTCAGTCCACGACCGATCAGGATCGACGGCAACCAGCCGAACACAATGTAAGCCAGGGACGATTGCAGACCCATGTACAGCGTCACTTGCCAGGCCAATGGATCACGCAGCAGACCGCGAACCCGATAGGCAACGTTATGCGAACCGTGTTTCTGCCCCACTTGCGGCAACCAGAAGATCGCCGCGACCAGCGCCGGCACCACCCAGAAACCCAGGCCCAGCGCCCAGCTCTTATCGAAATGCTCGCTCAACGGCACGGTCGCCCCCGCCGCCATCGCCGCGCCCAGACACAGGGCCATGGTGTAGACACCGGTCATGGTGCCGGCCTGTTTCGGGAAGTCGCGTTTGACGATCCCCGGTAACAACACACCAATCACGCCGATGCTGGCCCCAGCCAACACACTGCCAGCGAACAGACCGACTTCACCGAAGGAGCTGCGCAGGATGATCCCGCCCGCCAGCACCAGCAAAATCCCCAGTACCACGCGCTCGGCGCCGAAACGCCGTGCCAGGATCGGCGCCAGCGGCGCGAACAAGCCCAGGCACAGCACAGGCAACGTGGTCAGCAAACCGGCCTGGGCAGCGGACAAACCGAGGGTCTTCGACACCTCGCTGAGCATCGGCGCCATGCTCGACAGTGCCGGGCGCAGGTTCAGCGCCACCAGGATCAGCCCCAGCAGCAACAGCCATGGCCGTCGCAAAATTGGGTGACTTTGCTGGACCTGTTCGTCATCGGCCTCGGCATCGATCAGCAGCTCTTCGAGCTCCGCCGTGCGCCTGGGTTGCGGGATGTTGCTGGGATTGGCAGACATGGAATTCTCGGTTTCAAGGTTCATTGATCAACTGCCTCGACAGGGCTTTGGCCCGTTCCGGGTCACGTTGCTCGACGGCATCCAGCAGCTCGATATGCAGATCGAACACCTCTTGGCGTCGTGGGGAAATGCTCAGGGTCTGGCGCAACTGCGCGCCGACGATGCTGGAGAAGTAGCGATACAGCTCGCTGAGGGTCGGGTTGTGCGCGGCGTCCACCAGACGGCGGTGGAACACCAGATCGCAAGCGATGTAACTGTCGAGATCGCCGTGGTAATGACTGCCGCTGACACCCAAAGCCTCGCGCAACGCGGCCAGGTCTTCGTCGGTACGGCGCAACGCAGCCAGGCCAATGGCCTCGACTTCCAGGATGTGCCGGGTTTCCCGAGCCTGCTCATGGGTGCATTGAGACAACGCTTTCATGGTGTCCAGCGGATCGATCACAGCCCGCAGGTAACTGCCGTCGCCCTGGCGGATCTCGATCAACCCGGAAAACGCCAATACGCGCATGGCTTCGCGCACGGTGTTGCGGCTGATGCCCAGCTCTGCGGACAGCTCCGGCTCGGTGGGTAGACGTTGGCCAACTGTCCAGACGCCTTGGGTAATGCGCAGGCGTAATTGCTCCAGGGCCTGATCGACCAGGGATCGTTTAACGAGTGGAGAAATGTCTGACATAGGATTCGCCCTTTCATCCAATCATAGGATGAATTTTCCGACATGTTAGTCAGCTCCGTGTAGGACGGCAACCGCCTACGGTTGAAGCAGCAACATTCAGAGGGATTTTCGATTGGTCAAAATTACCCTTTAAGGGTAATTTCAGGGATAGGGTTTACGGTTTCTTATGGAGAAGAACACACCCCACTACAACTTGGCGGTGATCAAGGAGGACGTCAGGCGGCGTGGAAAAAACGCTTTCACCATGACCGCACGGAGAAACGGCAGAGGGCTGGGTTTCACCCTCGAGGAAATGCAGGACGTCATTTTCGAATTACACAGCAGGATGTTGTACAAATCGATGACGACTACAGCAATCATCGGGTTTGGCAAGACGTTTACCACATCACTTCGCACGATCAGGAGATTTACATCAAGGTCACTTATTGCTCAGGCAGTGAACCTCCGGTGATCTCCTTCAAGGAGAAAAACCCATGAACACCAAACAATGTTTCAGTTGCGGGGCACCTGAAGGCATGCGGCACTTCGAAGGCCGCGCTGAAACCATGAGCGTGAAAGGCATGGAGCGCCGCGTTGATGATTTGTCTGGATGGGAGTGCCAGGCATGCGGGGAAGTCATCCTCGACCCCAACTGCTCGGAGCGCTATTCGGATGCCTGCGACGAGTTAGTCCTGGCTGGCAGACAAATGATCGGCAACGAGATGAAGCGTATCCGCCGCAAACTGCACCTGTCGCAAAAAGAAGCGGTGCTGCTGTTGTCCGGAGGCGGGCACAACGCGTTTTCTCGTTACGAGCGCGGCGAACTGCTTCCCCCCAAGGCATTGATGGTGCTGATGCGCTTGCTTGATCGCTACCCGCATTTGCTCACCGATGCGCGAAGCTTGGGCGAAGGCGCAGACTTGAGAGGTTTCAAGGACATCGTTCACAAAGAGCATGAAACGCTCACTGTGTCCTGAACAACGCACATAAAAACCCGGCGCGTGGCCGGGTTTGTTTTACCAGTCAGCCTTGCATCAATGCAAAATCTGGCTCAAGAACAACTTGGTCCGATCATTCTGCGGATTGTCGAAGAAATCATTCGGCGCCGCTTGTTCAACGATTTCGCCTTTGTCCATGAAGATCACGCGGTTGGCCACGGTGCGGGCGAAGCCCATTTCGTGGGTCACGCAAAGCATGGTCATGCCGTCTTCGGCCAGGCCGATCATGGTGTCCAAAACCTCTTTCACCATCTCAGGGTCGAGTGCCGAAGTCGGTTCATCGAACAACATGATTTTCGGTTTCATGCACAGGGCGCGGGCAATCGCCACACGCTGTTGCTGACCGCCGGACAGTTGCCCCGGGAATTTATGCGCCTGCTCTGGAATGCGTACGCGTTCCAGGTAGTGCATGGCGATTTCCTCGGCCTTGCGTTTTGGCATCTTGCGCACCCACATCGGGGCCAGGGTGCAGTTCTGCAGGATGGTCAGGTGCGGGAACAGGTTGAAATGCTGGAACACCATGCCGACTTCACGGCGGATCGCTTCGATCTGCTTGAGGTCGTTGGTCAGTTCCACGCCATCGACCACGATGCGGCCCTGCTGGTGTTCTTCCAGGCGATTGAGGCAACGGATGGTGGTGGACTTGCCGGAACCCGACGGGCCGCACAGGACGATACGCTCGCCCTGCTTAACGTTCAGGTTGATGTCTTTCAACACGTGGAACTGGCCGTACCACTTGTTTACACCCTGCATCTGAATAATGCCTTCAGGGCTCACAGGCTGTTTGATCGCTTCGCTCATCACTTAACTCCTAACGCTTGTGGCCAGTGTCCAGCTTACGTTCCAAATGCATGGAGTAGCGGGACATACCAAAACAGAAAATCCAGAACACCAGGGCCGCAAACACGTAGCCTTCGGTCGCCATGCCCAACCATTTCGGGTCGGCGGCGGCTTGCTTGACGCTGTTGAGCAGGTCGAACAGGCCGATGATGATCACAAGGCTCGTGTCCTTGAACAGCGCAATGAAGGTGTTGACGATGCCAGGGATCACCAGCTTCAGGGCTTGCGGCAGAATCACCAGGCCCATGCTGCGCCAGTAACCGAGGCCCATCGCTGCGGCCGCTTCGTACTGACCTTTGGGGATCGCTTGCAGGCCGCCGCGCACCACTTCTGCGACGTAGGCCGACTGGAACAGGATCACGCCGATCAACGCCCGCAGCAGTTTGTCGAAGTTCATGCCTTCGGGCAGGAACAACGGCAGCATCACCGAGGACATGAACAGCACCGTGATCAACGGTACGCCGCGCCAGAATTCGATGAAGGTCACGCAGACCACCCGAATTGCCGGCATGTTCGAACGACGACCCAATGCCAGGATGATCCCCAGCGGCAACGCTCCGGCGATACCGACGGTGGCAATCACCAGGGTCAGCATCAGGCCGCCCCATTGGCTGGTCGCCACGTTGGTCATGCCAAAGACGCCGCCGTGCAACAGGAAGTAGGCAATGATCGGGTACAGCACCAGGAAGCTCAGCCCGTACACCGCTTTACGGTGAAAACGCGAGATGAACAACGGTGCCACGCCGATAACCGCCAGCCACACGGTCAGGTCCACGCGCCAGCGCAGTTCCGGCGGGTAGTAGCCGTACATGAACTGGCCGAAACGCTGCTGGATGAACACCCAGCAGGCGCCCTCCTTGGTGCAGTCGGCGCGGGTGGTGCCGACCCAGTTGGCATCCAGGATCGCCCAATGCAGCAGCGGCGGAACCACCAGGTAGATCAGGTAGAACGCGAACAGGGTCAGCAGCGTGTTGATCCAGCTGGAGAACATGTTGGCGCGCATCCACGCCACTACACCGATGCTACTGCTCGGTGGAGGCATGTCAGGCTTGAAAGTATGAGTACTCATGCGCTTTTCCTTACCGCTCGATCAGCGCAATGCGCTTGTTGTACCAGTTCATCAGCAGGGAAATGCTGATACTGATCGCCAGGTACACGCTCATGGTGATGGCAATCACCTCGATCGCCTGCCCGGTCTGGTTCAGCACCGTGCCGGCAAACAACGAGACCATTTCCGGATAACCGATACCGGCTGCCAGCGAGGAGTTCTTCGCCAGGTTCAGGTATTGGCTGGTCAGCGGCGGGATGATCACGCGCAGGGCTTGCGGGATGATCACCTTGCGCAGGGTCGGACCGTTGCGCAGCCCGAGGGAACGCGCCGCTTCGGTCTGGCCGTGGCTGACCGACTTGATGCCCGAACGCACGATCTCGGCGATAAACGCCGCGGTGTACACGGTCAGGGCCAGGGTCAGCGCCAGCAGCTCCGGGATCAATACCCAGCCACCGACAAAGTTGAAGCCTTGCAGCTTCGGCAGTTCCCAGTGCAGCGGAGCACCGAAGATCAGCGCGCACAGTGCCGGGATTGCGACGAACAGCGCCAGGCCGACCCAGAACTTGTGGAACGGTACGCCGGTCGCTTCAAAGCGCTTGTTGGCCCAGCGAGCCATCAACACGATGGCGACGATGGCTACCACGACGCTGACCACGAACGCCCAGAACCCGTCCGCCATTTGTGCGGCGGGCATGTTCAGGCCACGGCTGCTGACGAAGAAGGTGTCGCCGAAGTTGTGGCTGGCACGCGGCCCTGGCATGGTCAGGAACACCGCGAAGTACCAGAACAGGATTTGCAGCAGCGGCGGAATGTTACGAAAGACTTCCACGTAAACCGTCGCCAGCTTGCTGATGATCCAGTTCGGCGACAGCCGTGCCACGCCGACGATGAACCCGAGGATGGTCGCCAGGATCACGCCGATGACAGTCACCAGCAGTGTGTTGAGCAGACCGATGACAAACACCCGGGCATACGTGTCCGATTCGGTGTAGTCGATCAGGTGTTGAGCGATGCCGAACCCGGCACTGCGATCCAGAAAACTGAAGCCGGAAGTAATACCCCGGTGTTGCAGGTTGGTTTGCGTATTGTCGAACAGATACCAGCCCATCGCGACGACCGCGACAATCGTGATGATCTGAAATAGCCACGCACGCACTTTCGGATCGCTGAGGCTGAGCCTCTGCTTTGGTGCGCCGATTGATTTTTGCATGAAGTGCCCCGGAAATAATGGAACAGAACATCACCCGGTGGTTGGCCCACCGGGTGACAGAACCATCAGCGCACTGGTGGTGCGTATTGAATGCCGCCGTTGGTCCACAGGGCGTTCAAGCCACGGTCGATTTCCAGCGGAGTGCCCTTGCCGAGGTTTTTCTCGAAGATTTCGCCGTAGTTACCGACTTGGGAAACGATCTTGACGACCCAGTCCTTCGGCAGTTTCAGGTCTTTGCCGTATTCGCCGTCAGCACCCAACATACGGGCAACGTCCGGGTTCTTGGTGGACTTGGCTTCAGCCAGAACGTTTTTCGAAGTGATACCGGCTTCTTCGGTGTTCAGCAGTGCGTAGCCAACCCAGCGAACGATCGCCAGCCACTCGTCGTCGCCGTTACGCACGACTGGACCCAGTGGTTCTTTGGAGATGGTTTCCGGCAGTACCACGTAGTCTTTTGGCGAAGCCAGTTTGCTGCGCTGTGCGTACAGCTGCGACTTGTCGGAGGTCAGCACGTCGCAACGACCGGATTCCAGCGACTTGGCGCTTTCATCGGAGGTGTCGAAAGTGATCGGGGTGTATTTCAGGTTGTTGGCGCGGAAGTAGTCGGAAACGTTCAGCTCAGTGGTGGTACCGGCTTGAATGCAGATGGTTGCACCGTCCAGTTCCTTGGCACTTTTCACGCCCAGCTTGCTGTTGGCCAGGAAGCCTACGCCGTCGTAATAAGTAATGAAGCCAGGAAATTTCAGGCCCATGCCCGCGTCACGGGAGCTGGTCATGGTGGTGTTACGCGAAAGGATGTCGATCTCGCCGGACTGCAACGCGGTGAAGCGCTCCTTGGCGTTCAACTGGCTGAACTTGACCTTGGTGGCGTCGCCGAATACGGCAGCTGCCACAGCGCGGCAGACGTCAGCGTCGATCCCGAGGATCTTGCCGGTGGAGTCCGGAACCGAGAAACCCGGCAGACCGTCACTCACGCCGCACTGAATGAAACCTTTTTTCTGCACTGCATCCAGGGTTGCACCCGCCTGAGCGAACCCACTGACACCGAGTACTGCGGCTGCAGTCACGATAGCCAGGGTGGATTTCAACATTTTCATTCAAACCTCCAGTTTTGCTCTTGTTGTGTCGGAGCGAGAGTCCCGCCGCACCCTTTTGAGGCGTTGTTGACCCGTGTTGGCTTTTTTTGGGGTCAACCGGCGTAAGACCTTAGCTATGAGTCTAGTAGGAGAAAATCCACATCATGGACAACTCACTTCTCACCAATCGGCCGAACGGGCTGTAGCCCTTTCACGTTCGCTAAGCCCGTAACGGCCACTGGCGAACATCCATCACCGGATTCTTTGCTATCCCGTCGTCAGCAGTACACTGATAGTGTTACCGCCAGGCGCGAGATTGGTTGCACAGGTTTTCCCATAGCAAAGCCCGTACCACACCGCTCGCTAAAGCGATTCAGCGACAGGTCAATAGCAAAACTTGTAGCCTTGCGACATCTTTTTAACTGATCAACATGACGCGCACTCGGATCACGCACTCAATGAGAGCGCACGCACAAAATTGGAGCAAAACATGACCCAGCCCTTGATTCTTCAGCCCGGCAAGCCCGTAGACGCCTGCGTTATCTGGCTGCACGGCTTGGGTGCCGACCGCTATGACTTCCTGCCGGTGGCTGAAGCGCTGCAGGAAACCCTGCTGACCACCCGCTTCGTTTTGCCCCAGGCACCGACCCGCGCTGTCACCATTAATGGTGGCTACGAGATGCCGAGCTGGTACGACATATTGGCCATGAACCCGGCACGCGCGATCAGCCGCGAGCAGCTGGACGAGTCGGCGAAAATGGTGATCGAGCTGATCGAAGAGCAGAAGGCCAGCGGAATAGACGCCTCGCGCATCTTTCTGGCCGGTTTTTCCCAGGGCGGCGCAGTGGTGTTGCACAGCGCTTTCCTGAAATGGCAGGGACCGTTGGGTGGCGTACTTGCCCTGTCGACTTATGCCCCGACGTTCAGCGATGAACTGGCGCTTTCTGCCAGCCAGCAGCGCATTCCAGTGCTTTGCCTGCACGGGCAGTACGATGACGTTGTGCAAAACGCCATGGGGCGTAGCGCTTATGAGCATTTAAAGCAGCGTGGTGTCACCGTGACATGGCAGGAATACCCAATGGGTCACGAAGTGTTACCCGAAGAAATTCGCGATATTGGCGTCTGGCTCACCGAGCGTTTGCGTTAACTCTTTATATGAAAGGAACCTCCTTTAGCCTCCTTTGATCATCCCGCTACGCCGCGCCTGATTCTTGCATTACACTGGCCGGCGTACATTCCTTAACCAATTGATGAGATGACCGTGCTCAAAGCACTCAAAAAAATGTTCGGTAAAAGCGAGACTGAGCAGCTCGCGCCAGTCGCCAGCGCTCCGTCTCACACCCCCAGCCACCGCACCGACGGTCGTCAGCCTGGCCGGACCGCAGCCGCAGCGGCACCGAAACAAGAGCCCGTGACCACACCGGCCGCCCTACCTGTCGAACCAATCGCTGCCGAGCAACCGCTTAGCGAAGCGCCGAAACCTGCAAAACCGCGTCGCGAACCGAAGCCAAAGGCCCCGGTTATTCCCTGGAAGCTCGAAGATTTCGCCGTCGAGCCGCTGGAAGGCAAAACCCGTTTCCATGATTTCAAGCTTGCCCCTGAACTGATGCACGCCATCCAGGACCTGGGCTTTCCGTACTGCACGCCGATCCAGGCGCAAGTCCTCGGTTTCACCCTGGCCGGTAAAGATGCCATCGGTCGCGCCCAGACCGGCACCGGCAAAACCGCCGCGTTCCTGATTTCGATCATCACCCAGTTGCTGGAAACCCCGCCGCCCAAGGAACGCTACATGGGTGAACCGCGGGCGCTGATCATCGCGCCGACCCGCGAACTGGTGGTGCAGATCGCCAAGGACGCAGCCGACCTGACCAAGTACACCGGCCTCAACGTCATGACGTTTGTCGGCGGCATGGACTTCGACAAGCAGCTCAAGCACCTCGAAGCCCGTCACTGCGACATCCTCGTCGCCACCCCGGGCCGCCTGCTGGACTTCAACCAGCGCGGCGACGTGCACCTGGACATGGTCGAAGTCATGGTCCTGGACGAAGCCGACCGGATGCTCGACATGGGTTTCATCCCACAAGTGCGTCAGATCATTCGCCAGACCCCGCCGAAGAACGAGCGCCAGACGCTACTGTTCTCCGCGACCTTCACCGAAGACGTGATGAACCTGGCCAAGCAATGGACCACCGACCCGTCGATCGTCGAGATCGAGTCGCAGAACGTGGCCAGCGAAAACGTCGAGCAACACATCTACGCCGTTGCCGGTGCCGACAAATACAAACTGCTCTACAACCTGGTCACCGACAATGGTTGGGAGCGGGTGATGGTCTTCGCCAACCGCAAGGACGAAGTGCGGCGCATCGAAGAACGCCTGGTGCGCGATGGCGTCAACGCCGCGCAACTGTCGGGCGACGTGCCGCAGCACAAACGGATCAAGACCCTGGAAGGTTTCCGCGAAGGCAAAATCCGCGTGCTGGTGGCCACCGATGTTGCCGGTCGTGGCATCCACATCGACGGCATCAGCCACGTGATCAACTTCACCCTGCCGGAAGTGCCGGACGACTACGTGCACCGCATCGGTCGTACAGGTCGCGCAGGCGCTGATGGCGTGTCCATCAGCTTCGCCGGTGAAGATGACTCCTACCAGCTACCGTCCATCGAGGCACTGCTGGGCCGCAAAATCAGCTGTGAAACGCCACCGACGCATCTATTGCGGGCGGTTGAGCGCAAGCGCCCGTAACTCAGGCGCAGCGAAAAAAGGCGCAGCCGGCAACGGACTGCGCTTTTTTTACGTCTGGACGTTGCTCAAGACAACTAAAAGTCCATAATAGACAAATTAGTTTACTTTCAGCGCCCGGAGCCGAACATGTCCAGTACGCCTTACGTGATCAATCAACTTCAGGCCCGCGAGTTGCTGGCACAAGTCGATGTGCCGCAGATCCTGCGCAAACTGTTCCGTGACCTCGCTGCCGGGCAAGCCGTGCAGCCGGCGCAGCAACTGGTGGAATTCCCCCAAGGCGCCGGCGACTTCATCAACTATCTGGGTGTGCTGGCCGAGGATGGCGTCTACGGCGTCAAGACCTCGCCCTACATCGTGCGCGAGCAGGGTCCGCTGGTCACGGCGTGGACGCTGTTGATGTCGATGCAAACCGGCCAGCCGCTGTTGCTCTGCGACGCTGGTGAGCTGACCACCGCCCGCACCGCCGCGACCACCGCCGTGGCGGTCGATGCTCTCGCCCCATTAAAGGCGCAGCGCCTGGCGATTATCGGCAGCGGCAAAGTGGCCCAGGCGCATTTGCATTACGTGAAGGATCTGCGCGACTGGCAGAGCATCAGCCTGTACTCGCCAAGCCTCAGCGAACTGGCCCCCGAAGCGTTGGCCCAGCTCAAAAGCCTCGATTCACGGCTGACCCTCGTCGACAGTCGCGAAGCGGCGATTCACGACGCGGACGTGATCATGCTCTGCACCTCTTCCGCCGGTCCGGTGATCGATCCGTCGACGCTGAGCAAACCGGCGCTGATCACCTCGATCAGCACCAACGCACCACGCGCCCACGAAGTGCCGCCCCAGAGCCTCAACGACATGCAGGTGTTCTGCGACTATCGTCAGACCACTCCGGGTTCGGCGGGTGAAATGCTGATCGCCAGTGAACAACATGGCTGGGACAAGAGCGCGATCGCCGGCGACTTGCCCGATCTGCTCAGCGGCAAAGTGCAACGCCCCGGTTATGACCGCCATGTGTTCTTCCGCTCCATTGGCCTGGGCCTGGAAGACATCGCGCTGGCGAATGCCCTCTATCGCCTTCAACCCTGACACCACAATTCCCATGTGGGAGCGGGCTTGCTCGCGAAAGCGGTGTATCAGTCGACATCAAGGGTGAATGTCAGACCGTATTCGCGAGCAAGCCCGCTCCCACAAGGGGATTTTCAACATTTTGGTATTTACGCCCCACAGGAGACGTTCATGAGCCAGGCAGACTTCATCATCATCGGCGGCGGGATTGCCGGCGCCTCCACCGGTTTCTGGCTGTCGCAGCACGGGCGGGTCATTGTGCTGGAGCGCGAATCCCATCCGGCCTATCACTCCACCGGACGTTCGGCCGCGCTGTTTACCGCCGCCTACGGCACGCCGCAAGTGCGCGCCCTGACCCAGGCCAGCCGCGACTTCTTCGACGCTCCGCCCAGCGGTTTCTGCGATCACCCGCTGCTGACCCCGCGCGGCGAAATGACCGTGGATTTCACCGGCGACCCGGACGAATTGAACAATCAGTACCTGAGCGCCAAAGCCACAGTGCCGGAGATGCAACTGCTCAGCGCCGAAGAAGCCTGCGCGCGCCTGCCGATCCTGCGCCGGGAAAAAGTCCACGGCGCGCTCTACGACCCGACCGCCTGCGACATCGATACCGACGCCTTGCATCAAGGCTATCTGCGTGGCATCAAGCGCAATAAAGGTGAAGTCCATACCGATAGCGAAGTGCTGGGCCTGAGCCGTGACGCCGAAGGCCAGTGGCACGTGCAGACCAACGGACAGACCTTCAGCGCGCCCGTTATCATTAACGCCGCAGGCGCCTGGGCCGACAAAATCGGTGAACTCGCCGGCGCCGCGCCAGTAGGCCTGCAGCCGAAGCGCCGTGCAGCCTTCATCTTCGCCGGGCCCGAGGGCGTGGACATTCACCATTGGCCGATGCTGGTGGCACTCGACGAGTCCTTCTATATGAAGCCCGACGCTGGCATGTTCCTCGGCTCGCCCGCCAACGCCGACCCGGTGGAACCCCACGACGTACAGGCCGAAGAACTGGACATCGCCATGGGCATCTACCAGATCGAAGAAGCCACCACCCTGTCCATCCGCCGCCCGACCCGCACTTGGGCCGGTTTGCGCAGTTTCGTGGCCGACGGTGATTTGCTGTCCGGTTTCGATACCCGGGTGCCGGGGCTGTTCTGGGTCGCGGCGCAAGGTGGCTACGGCATCCAGACATCGCCGGCCATGGGCCAGGCCAGTGCTGCGCTGGTGCGCGGCGAAGCCTTGCCGGAACAACTGAGCCGTTTCGGCCTGGACGCCGCGATGCTCTCCCCGGCGCGCCTGGGTTGAGCGCGGACTTGGGTGACGTGCCGCCACGATTGCGGCAAACTTCCAGCGCCCTGCTTGATGGGGCGCTGACGTTGCCTGGAGCTACCTGTATGAATGCACCTGAAAAAGACCCGGCCCTGGACAACTACCGGGCGATTGCCGACGCCATCGCCACGCTGTTTTTTCCTCACGCCGAGGTGGTGCTGCACGACCTGCGTACGCAAAAAATCGACTACATCGCCAATAACCTGTCGAAACGGGAAATCGGCGATGACGCAGCGCTGGAGGACATGCTCAGCGACGATGTCAGCGAACGAAACATCGGGCCGTACGAAAAGCTCAACTGGGACGGCCAGAAGATTCGCAGCCTCAGCAGCGTGCTGCGCGACAGCGACGGCCATCCGCTGGCGGTGCTGTGCATTAACCTGAATATTTCGCTGTTCGAAAATGCCAAGGCCGCGCTGGATCTGTTCCTGTCGCCAACCAAGCTGATCCCGCAACCGGACTCACTGTTTCGCGATGACTGGCAGGAGCGGATCAACACGTTCCTGCATGCCTGGCTGCGCGAACGTCAATTGAGCCTGAATGTGCTGACCCGCGACCACAAACGCGAGCTGGTGCTGGCGCTGCACGCCGAAGGCGCGTTCAAAGGCAAAAGCGCCTCCAACTATGTAGCCAATGTGCTGAACATGGGGCGGGCGACGGTGTACAAGCATTTGAAGGAATTGAAGGGTTAGGCATTTAATCTGTGTTGTTAGGTCGGGCCTCTTCGCGAGCAAGCCCGCTCCCACAAAGGAATCGCACTCCAATGTGGGAGCGGGCTTGCTCGCGAAAGCGGTCGATCAATCGCCGTAGATGTCGGACTTGAAGTACTTGTCGGAAATCTTCTGGTATTCGCCATTCGCGCGAATGCCATCAATGGCGGTGTTCAGCTCACTGACCAACTCGGCATTACCCTTGCGCACCGCAATCCCGGCGCCCTCGCCCACGTATTTCGGGTCCTTGAGCTCCGGCCCGACAAAGGCGTAGCCCTTGCCCCGTGGCATCGACAGGAAATCATTCAGCGGGATGGTGTCGGCAAAAATCGCATCGAGACGACCGGCTGCCAGGTCCATGTAGATTTCTTCGTTGTTACCGTAACGCTTGACGTTGATGCCCTTCGGTTCAAAGACCTCGGTGGCGTAACGGTCAGTGGTGGTCGCGCGCTGCACGCCGATGGTCTTGCCCTTGAGGCTGGCGTACTGGTCATCCACCACCGCTCCGTCCTTCATCACCAGACGCGATGAGGTGAAGTAGTACTTGTGGGTGAAATCCACTGACTTCTTGCGGTCTTCGTTGATGGTCATGGACGACAGCGCCATGTCGATTTTCTTCACTTTCAGGGAAGGAATCAGGCCATCGAATTCACCTTCGACCCAGATGCACTTGACCTTCATCTGCGCGCACAGGGCATTGCCGATGTCGTAGTCAAAACCGACGATCTCGCCCTTGTCGGTCTTGGAGGCGAACGGCGGATACGCGGCTTCGATGCCGATGCGCAAGGTTTTATCGGCGGCGAACACTGTGCTGCACGCCAACAGGCTCAGAGCGAGGCCGGTGATGAGGGGGAATTTCTTCATGTTCGTTTTCTCGCGGTTGTTGTTGGTTTGGCAAGACAGAAGAAAGAACGGAAACGGGGAAATACCTTTTTTGTACTTATAATTCCATACTGGACTTTTATGTATAAACCGTCAATCGGGCGTTAGGGATCATACCTGGCCGATGGTCGGGTGCTCAGTCAGTAGATTATTGGGTGAAGCAAAGGGCCTCTTCGCGAGCAAGCCCGCTCCCACAGGGGAACGCGTTTCCCTTGTGGGAGCGGGCTTGCTCGCGAAGGCGGCAGAGCGGACAACAAAGAAACAACAGGCTGACTTACTTCTTCCAGCGATCCGCCGCCGCATGATCGCTGTCCCGCCCTTCCACCCATCGCGGGCCGTCACTGGTGTTTTCCTTCTTCCAGAACGGCGCACGGGTTTTGAGGTAGTCCATGACAAACGCACAGGCATCGAACGCGGCCTGACGGTGGGCGCTGGCGGCGCCGACGAATACGATCGGCTCACCCGGCTCCAGAGCGCCGATGCGGTGCAGCACTTCAAGCTTGAGCAGCGGCCAGCGCTGTTCGGCCTCGAGGGCAATCTTGCCCAGAGCCTTTTCGGTCATGCCCGGATAGTGCTCGAGAAACATCCCGGCGACGTCGAGTCCGTCATTGAAGTCGCGTACATAGCCGACAAAACTCACCACCGCGCCGACGCCGACATTGGCAGCGTGCATGGCGTTGACTTCAGCACCCGGATCGAACGCCGTGGACTGCACGCGAATCGCCATGGCTCAGCCCCCGGTCACGGTCGGAAAGAACGCCACTTCATCACCATCAAGCACCGGCTCGTCGAGTTGGCAGAGGTCTTCGTTGCGCGCGCACATCAAGTTCTGCTCGCTCAACACATCGGCGCCGTCGCGCTGGGCCAACAATGCGCGCACGTCATCCACCGTGGTGAAATCACCCTCGACCTTGATCGAGTCCACACCCAACGCTTCACGGTAACGGGCGAAAAATTTCACAGTGACGTTCATGACGGATCTGCCTGGAAATGCCCGCTCTTGCCGCCGACCTTCTCCAGCAGGCGCACGCTTTCGATGGTCATGCCGCGGTCCACAGCCTTGCACATGTCGTAGATGGTCAGCGCGGCAACGCTGGCGGCGGTCAGGGCTTCCATCTCGACGCCGGTCTGCCCGGACAACTTGCAGCGCGCGACGATACGCACGGTGTCGTCGCCCTCGGCACTGAGCTCGACTTTGACGCCGGTCAGCATCAGCGGATGGCAGAGTGGAATCAGGTCACTGGTTTTCTTCGCCGCTTGAATGCCGGCAATGCGCGCCACGGCGAACACATCACCTTTTGGGTGACCGCCGCTTACGATCATCTGCAGGGTTTCGGGCAGCATGCGCACCAGCGCTTGGGCCGTCGCTTCACGGAACGTCACGGCTTTTTCAGTGACGTCGACCATGTTGGCGCGACCTTGGGAATCGAGATGAGTCAGCACAGGGTTACTCCTGATCAGGAGCGTCGATTGTAAACCTGCGGGTCAATTTTTCGCACGCTAGATTATCGGCTCACCACAGAACCCACGTAGGAGCTGCCGAAGGCTGCGATCTTTTGATCTTCGCCCCTTTAAAAGCAGGATCAAAAGATCGCATCCTTCGGCAGCTCCGACAGGGGATTTTTGCCAGGCACAAAAATGGATGGGATGTGTGTTGGGCATAAAAAACCGGGCGACCTGAGAAGGCCACCCGGTTTGGGTGAAGCGGTTACAGATGCGATTCGGCGTATTCGGCCAGGATCGAACGAGGCACCCCTTGCAGAGTGATATGTACACCGTTAGGGAAGTCTTTGAAGCGTTCAGTCAGGTAGGTCAGCCCGGAGCTGGTCGCGGACAGGTAAGGGGTGTCGATCTGCGCCAGGTTGCCCAGGCACACCACTTTGGAACCGGCGCCGGCACGGGTGATGATGGTTTTCATCTGGTGCGGCGTGAGGTTCTGACATTCATCGATCAAGATCAGGCTCTGCTGGAAGCTGCGCCCCCGGATGTAGTTGAGGGATTTGAACTGCAACGGCACTTTGCTGAGGATGTAGTCGACGCTGCCATGGGTGTTTTCGTCATCCATGTGCAAGGCTTCGAGGTTATCGGTGATGGCGCCCAGCCAAGGCTCCATTTTTTCCGCTTCGGTGCCGGGCAGGAAGCCGATTTCCTGGTCCAGGCCCTGCACGCTGCGGGTGGCGATGATGCGGCGATAGCGTTTGCTGACCATGGTCTGCTCGATCGCAGCGGCCAGGGCCAGGATGGTTTTACCGGAACCGGCCGCGCCGGACAGGTTGACCAGATGAATATCCGGATCGAGCAAGGCGTACAGGGCCAGGCTCTGATAGATGTCACGCGGCTTCAGGCCCCAGGCTTCCTGGTGCAACAGGGGTTCCTGATGCAGGTCGAGAATCAGCAGACGGTCTTCTTCAATCTCCTTGATCCAGCCGACAAACCCTTGTTCGTCGATGATGAATTCATTGATGTGCACCGCCGGCAGGTTGTCGATCAACTTCACCTGGTGCCAGGTGCGGCCGTGGTCCTGACGGGTTTCGACCTTGCTCACGAGGTCCCAAAAGGAGCCGGTCATGTTGTGGTAGCCGTTAGGCAGCAGCGAAACGTCGTCGACCAGTTGGTCGGTGCTGTAGTCCTCGGCCGCAATCCCGCACGCCCGGGCCTTGAGGCGCATGTTGATGTCTTTGGTGACCAGCACCACGGGCAATTTTGGTTCGCGCGCGTGCAGGTCGATCAACTGGTTGATGATGATGTTGTCGTTCAGGTGCTCGGGCAGAATGATGTTCGGCTCAGCGCGCTTGCTCATCAGAATTGACAGCAAACCCTTGGGCCCACTCTTGCCGCGCTGGATCGGCACACCGAGTTCGACATCCTCGGGGCTGGCATCACCCAGGGTCTTGTCGATCAGGCGGATCGCCTGACGGCATTCGGCCGCAACGCTGTGATGCCCGCTCTTGAGCTTGTCCAGCTCCTCAAGCACGGTCATCGGGATCGCAACGTGGTGTTCTTCGAAGTTAAGAAGGGCGTTTGGATCGTGAATCAATACGTTGGTATCGAGTACATAAAGGATTGGCTGGTTGGAAGAAGAACTACGTCCGTGATCATCCATACTCGGTCACCTTTGTGGGAGCCAGTCGACGCAATACCGTGACAGTGCTGCGCCTCGAAGTGGCCACCGAATTCACCTGTTGGGACTCAAGTGAACTGCTCACAAATGGGTCTTGGAAGACGCCACCTGTGTTGCAGGTTTCGGCGGTCTGTCTTCGTAATACTCCAAAACCCATGACAGAAAAAAGCACTTTGACGTTTTTTTGAAGTTTATTTTTCAGAGTGACGAATAGCCCTTGGCGTGCAGGCATTGTGCCGTTAAAGTCGGAAGTCCGCCTGCATCGAAATTCCTTTCAAAATCGCCCCGCCCTACCCTCCGCCCCAATGATTGCGGGCTTTCTTCGATTTCAGCGAAACGCCACCTGACAGTCTTCCCAACCGATCCCGCTTTGCGCCGTTTGCGTGATCAGCCAGGGCATCGACGTTTTCACTGCATCCTGCTTCACGTTGAAATTGATCACGCCGTGGCGCCACAACAGCATCAGCGTCAGTACCCGCTGGGCGCTCTGGCTGCCCTTGAGCTTGCCGGCGCCGTCCTGGGGATCGATGTCCCACAGCGCTACTTGCAAACCCTGCGATTCAAAGAAGCCCTGCGCATCGGAACGACGCTGGCCATCGGGCGGGCGGAACAGCGGCACGTAGTTCTCCGGCAGCTTGTTCTTGACCAGTTCGACGCTGCGTTTCACCGAGTCCTGCCAGTCTTGCCAATGGCTGTGGGAACGGAACTCCCAACCCTGCACGCCGATGCATTGCTGCGAATACATCGCTTGCAGGCTGGCCACCGAACTGTCGGCCAGACGCGCCTGAATGTCCTTGCCGAGCACGAAGAACGTGCCGTTCATGTTTGACTTGCGCAGGTATTCCGTCACCCAACCGGTGTTGTCCGGAATGGCGTTGGCCGCACTGTCGAAGGTCAGCAAAAACAGCCGGTCATGCATCTCGTCGCCATTGCGCTCATAGTCGCCGAAACGATCGACTTCGCTACTGGTTTGCGGAAACAGCGCCGCCTTGCGCAATTGCTCGTCCAGGTACTGGGCGTGGAACAAACGGCTCGGCTCGGACCATTTGATATAGAAGCTGTCGTCACTGACCTGGAACTTGGCCGCCTGCTCGCGCAAGGTCGGCAGGTCTTCGACCAGGAAACAGAACGACGCGTCCTGATCGCAGCTCTGCTGGGCGAAGTTGTAGTTAGTCAGCAGGCGCTGCCACATCCGCTCACGCAGGTTGTTGACCGAGTCCAGATTAATGGTGCGCAGGCCAAGGCGCTGGGCCAGGCTGGCTTCATTCAGGGACTCGCTGGCCAGCAGGACGCGGGCGAACATGAGGATTTCGGCCCGTGACGCGACGTCGAACAGGGTCGGGCTGGTGAGCTGCTCCGGCCAGGTGCTGCGATCAAGCGTCGCCACATCGCCAGGCGCCGCCAGGGCACCGAAGCTCAAGAGCCAGGCCGAGAATAAAAAAATGATACGCAAAGGGATGTCTCCATAACAAAACCCGCGCGGCACTATAGCTGATCCCACTCAATATCCTGTAGGAGCGAGGCTTGCCCGCGAACACGGCGGCACATTCAACATCAATGTCGCCTGACACACCGCCTTCGCGGGCAAGCCTCGCTCCTACAGGGTGTTGCGTGGCACCACCGATCACCTATGGGCTTGATAGCTGGAGTCAACACGAACAACCCCCTAGAATCGCCGCACGATTAAAGGAGACGACTTCATGCTGATGGTGATTTCCCCCGCCAAGACCCTCGATTACGAAACACCGCCGGCCACCCAGCGTTTCACCCAGCCGCAATACCTGGACCATTCCCAGGAGCTGATCATGCAGTTGCGCGACCTCACGCCAGCGCAGATCAGCGAGTTGATGCACGTCTCCGACAAGATCGGCGGGCTCAACGCCGCGCGTTTCGGCAGCTGGACGCCCGCGTTCACCCCGGAAAACGCCAAGCAGGCGCTGCTGGCCTTCAAGGGTGACGTGTACACCGGCCTGAATGCCCAAACCTTCAGCGAGGCCGATTTCGATTACGCCCAGCAGCATTTGCGCATGTTGTCCGGCCTGTACGGCCTGCTGCGCCCGCTGGACCTGATGCAGCCCTATCGGCTGGAGATGGGCACCAAACTGGCCAATGCCCGTGGCAAGGACCTCTACGCCTTCTGGGGCACACGCATCAGCGAATGGCTGAACGAAGCACTGGCCGATCAAGGTGACGACGTGTTGCTGAACCTGGCGTCCAACGAGTACTTCTCGGCGGTCAAACGCAGTGCCTTGAACGCGCGCATCATCAATACCGAGTTCAAGGACCTGAAGAACGGCCAGTACAAGATCATCAGCTTCTACGCGAAAAAGGCTCGCGGGATGATGAGCCGCTTCGTTATCGAGGAACGCATCAACGATCCGGCAGCGCTCAAGCAGTTTGATATCCAGGGTTATCGATACAGTACCGAACAGTCTAAACCGGACAACTTGGTATTCCTGCGCGATCACACTCCGGAGTAACGCACTCATTCGGCGCACGACCGTCGGTCGTGCGCACTGTTTAATCGTCCAACAATTCCCCGCCTGTTTCGCCATTCTCTTGGCGCCAAAAATACATCACCCTACTTTCTAACTTTTCTTTCACTCGACATTCGTGTTTTTTTTCAGTAGTGGCACCGAAAAAATTTATCAGTGGTGGCACATACACATCTAATTTGATTATTTCCCTATATATAAAGGGCCAAACCGTAAGTGCTATCAGTTTGAAAGCAGTGCCATCTTTTTCAATATTTCAAGAAATTTCAGAATTCGCGATGGGCGGACAGGAACTATGTCCAAATGCGTCGCTCATACCACCGGTAACGATTCTTCTTGAGCTTGTAGGAGATAACTTACACAGAGACGAGAACCATGTAGCTAAGTTGTCACACTAACTTCTGCTTAATGGCCCTCTTATTTGAGCAGCACCGAAAGGACAGGAGATACGCACCATTACTATCCCCTATACGGCCAAGGCAGCGCCCCTATAAACGTGCTCATCCGAGCACCCAACCGCTTGATTTACGGGCTTACGGCCTGACATCGAGCGCGCATGACCTTTGCACGAATGCCCTCTGAACCGGGGACAGGATGCATAACAGGGCACATCACAATAATAAGGCCTAGTTGCGCACATCTTGAGTGCACTTATTTAGTCACTCGGAACTTAGTTTGCCTGCACGCTGCATTGTGGCGCCTGTAAGCACGCACTTGCGAGTGCACTACGACCGCTGAACACCATTAACTCCGGCCATTTAATGGCTTGATAATTACAGAGGTAAATGCGATGCGCATCAGCATATTTGGTTTGGGTTACGTCGGTGCAGTATGTGCCGGTTGCCTGTCTGCACGTGGCCATGACGTCATTGGCGTCGATGTTGCCAAAGACAAGATCGATATGATCAACGCCGGTAAATCGCCGATTGTTGAACCGGGTCTGGGCGAACTTCTGCAGAAGGGAATCGAGACGGGCAAACTGCGCGGCACGACCAACTTCGCCGAGGCGATTCGTGACACCGACCTGTCGATGATCTGCGTCGGTACGCCGAGCAAGAAGAACGGCGACCTGGAACTGAACTACATCGAAGCCGTGTGCCGCGAGATCGGTTTTGTCCTGCGTGACAAGACCACCCGCCACACCATCGTGGTTCGCAGCACCGTGCTGCCGGGCACGGTCGCAAACGTTGTCATCCCAATCCTCGAAGACTGCTCGGGCAAGAAAGCCGGCGTCGACTTCGGCGTGGCGGTCAACCCTGAATTCCTGCGTGAAAGCACCGCGATCGCCGACTACGACCTGCCACCGATGACCGTCATCGGTGAGTTCGACAAGGCCAGCGGCGACGTGCTGCAAGCCCTGTACGAAGAACTCGACGCGCCGATCATCCGCAAGGACATCGCCGTCGCCGAGATGATCAAGTACACCTGCAACGTGTGGCACGCCACCAAGGTGACCTTCGCCAACGAGATCGGCAACATCGCCAAGGCTGTCGGCGTCGATGGTCGTGAAGTGATGGAAGTGGTCTGCCAGGACAAAACCCTGAACCTGTCGCAGTACTACATGCGCCCAGGTTTCGCATTCGGCGGCTCCTGCCTGCCGAAAGACGTGCGTGCACTGACCTTCCGTGCCGGTTCCCTGGACGTCGATGCGCCGCTGCTCAACTCGCTGATGCGCAGCAACGTGTCGCAAGTGCAGAACGCCTTCGACATCGTTTCCAGCCACGACAAACGCAAAGTCGCCCTGCTCGGCTTGAGCTTCAAGGCCGGCACCGATGACCTGCGCGAAAGCCCGTTGGTAGATCTGGCGGAAATGCTGATCGGCAAGGGTTACGACCTGAGCATCTACGACAGCAACGTCGAGTACGCCCGTGTCCACGGCGCGAACAAGGACTACATCGAGTCGAAGATCCCGCACGTATCGTCCCTGCTCAACTCCGACTTCGACGACGTGATCAACAACTCCGACGTGATCATCCTCGGCAACCGTGACGAGAAATTCCGCGCCTTGGCGGAACAGGCTCCACACGGCAAGCAAGTGATCGACCTGGTCGGCTTCATGTCCCAAGCCACCAGCGTCAAAGATCGCACCGAAGGTATCTGCTGGTAACAAGCAGCCCTCTGTAGGAGCCAGGCTTGCCGGCGAACCAGACGACGTGATGTGTCAGGTACGCCGCTTTCGCGGGCAAGCCTCGCTCCTACGGGTCCGAGGGAATTGACCTGGTTTTTTTCGCCTGCCTTAACCCCATCGGGCCACCCAACAGGCTCGCCCGAGATAGAGACGGATGCAGATTATGCACAGGCTAAAGCACGGCCTTTTACAGGCCGCCGGTTGGCTGTTTTACCTAAGTTTATTGATGGGCATCGCCATGGCGTTGCCTTCGTCCACGTTCGACTCCGAGTCGAAGGACTTCATTTTCCTGATCGGTTTCATCGGGATCTGGCGTTACTCGATGGGTGCCACGCACTTTCTGCGCGGCATGCTGTTCCTGTACGTGGTTTACCCGCACCTGCGGCGCAAAGTGCGCAAGCTGGGTAAAGCAGCTGACCCGTCCCATGTGTACCTGATGGTCACCAGTTTCCGTATCGACGCCCTGACCACTGCTCAGGTCTACGCCTCGGTGATTCGCGAGGCGATCGACTGCGGCCTGCCCGCCACCATGGTCTGCTCGATCGTGGAAATGTCCGATGAGCTGCTGGTGAAAAGCCTTTGGGCCCGGATGAATCCACCGGACCGGGTCAAGCTCGACTTCGTGCGCATTCCCGGCACCGGCAAGCGCGATGGCCTGGCCTACGGTTTCCGCGCCATCTCCCGCCACCTGCCGGACGACCGTGCAGTGGTTGCAGTGATCGATGGCGACACCGTGCTCGCCCCCGGCGTCGTGCTCAAGACCGTGCCGTGGTTCCAGCTGTTCGGCAATGTCGGCGGCCTGACCACCAACGAGTTCTGCGAAGTGCGCGGCGGCTACGTCATGGCCGAATGGCACAAACTGCGATTCGCCCAACGCCACATCAACATGTGTTCGATGGCGCTGTCCAAGCGCGTCCTGACCATGACCGGCCGGATGTCAGTGTTCCGCGCAACCGTGGTGACCGACCCGGACTTCATCGCCGACGTGGAAAGCGACTCGCTGCAACACTGGCGCCTGGGCCGCTTCAAGTTCCTGACCGGTGACGACAAGTCGAGCTGGTTCAGCCTGATGCGCCTGGGTTACGACACCTTCTACGTCCCCGACGCGGCAATCCACACCGTGGAACACCCGCCGGAAAAAAGCTTCATCAAGGCCAGCCGCAAATTGATGTTCCGCTGGTACGGCAATAACTTGCGCCAGAACTCCCGCGCCCTGGGCCTGGGGATGAAACGCCTCGGCCTGTTCACTTCAGTGGTGCTGTTCGACCAGCGCGTGTCGATGTGGACATCCCTGCTCGGCCTGACGGTGGCGATCATCGCCAGCTTCAAGTACGGCGGCGCGTTCATCCTCGCTTACCTGCTGTGGATCGGCCTCACCCGTCTGATTCTGACCTTGCTGTTGTCGTGCTCCGGTCACCGGATCGGCCCGGCCTACCCGATGATTCTCTATTACAACCAGATCGTCGGCGCGCTGGTGAAGATCTACGTGTTCTTCCGCCTCGACCAACAATCCTGGACTCGCCAGGACACCAAATTGACCCGTGATCTCGCCAGCTTTCAACGTTGGTTCAACACCTGGTCGTCTCGGACCATGACCTTCTCCGCCGGCAGCGTTTTCGTCGCCGTGCTGCTGATGATGGTCTGACCGCCCCCTTATTGAATTAACCAGGAAATTGCCCCTATGAATACCGCCGTGAACACCAACGTAGTGCATGAATCCGAAGCCCAGCGCCAACACGCCCGAGTGAAAATCCCGGCCAAGCTGCGTTTTTTCGGAACCACCGGTGCACCGCTCGAGGCGCGGGTCGAAGACCTTTCCGCTGGCGGCCTGTGCTTCAACGCCGGCACCCAGAAAGCCCTGACCATTGGTGAAGTGCACAAGGCTCGCCTGCAGTTCGTCATCGATAACCTGGGCCTGGCGATGGACGTGGAGTTGCAGATCCGCTCCTACGATCGCCAGACCGGCCGTACCGGTTGCCAATTCCAGAATCTGGAAACCCAGGACATCTCGACCCTGCGCCACCTGATCACCTCTCACCTGGCCGGCGACATCGTCAGCATGGGTGAAGTGCTGGCGACCCTGCAGCGCGACAACTTCACCAAGGCGCGCAAGGTCAAGGACGGCGGCCACGGCATGACCCCGTTCGGTCGCTTGCGAGCGGTGACGTTCAGCTTCGCGATTTTCCTCGTCGGCCTCGCGGCCTTCGGTTTCATCTTCAAGTCGGTGTACGGCATGTACTTCGTCAGTCACGCCCAGGCCGGCATCGTCAGCGTACCGGGCATGAACATCACCATGCCCCGTGACGGCACCGTGCAGAGCCTGATCAAAAGCGACGGCATTGCCGCCAAAGGAGCACCACTGGCGACCTTCAGCACCAGCATGCTCGATGTCCTCAAGGGCCATCTGGACGAAGACCAACTGCAACCGGCCAAGGTTGAAGAACTGTTCGGCAAACAAATGACCGGCACCCTGACCTCGCCGTGCGATTGCACCGTGGCGCAGCAACTGGTTGCCAACGGTCAGTACGCCAGCAAGGGCGACGTGATCTTCACCCTGGTGCCGCGTAACAGCGAAGCCAACATCGATGCGCGCTTCACTTATCGCCAGTTCGCCGATGTGCGTCCGGGCGCTCCAGTGACCTTCGAAATCGCCGGCGAAGACAAGACCCGCACCGGCAAGATCGTCAGCAGCACCAGCCTGAAAAGTGCCGACCTGTCCTCCGACATCCGCGTCCAGATCAAGCCTGACGAGCCGCTGGACACCACCTTCGCCGGTCGCCCGGTGGAAGTGAACAGCGATCGTGGCCCGAGTTTGAACTGGCTGATCGACAAAGCCATGGCCGCCGGTATTTAAGTCGAGGACATGCCTGTGACGATTATCAGTCTCCTGAAAACACCGCAAACCTTGTGGGAGCGGGCTTGCTCGCGAAGGGATCAGCGCGGTCTGCCTGATGCACCGCAGCGCCTGCTTCGCGAGCAAGCCCGCTCCCACATGGGTTTTGCATTCTGCTCGCTGGCCCTTGCAGTCAGCCTCAGCGGTTGCGCCGGCCTGCCCGACCAACGCCTGGCGAACGAAGCCCTCAAGCGCGGCGACACCGCGCTGGCGCAGCAGAACTACCAGCAACTGGCCAACCTGGGCTACAGCGAAGCCCAAGTGGGCCTGGCCGATATCCAGGTCGACAGCCGTGACCCGGCGCAGATGAAACTGGCCGAGGCGACTTACCGCGCCGCGGCCGACGTCTCGCCGCGGGCCCAGGCTCGCCTCGGTCGCCTGCTGGTGGCCAAGCCCGGTTCCACCGAAGCCGAACAGCACGAAGCCGAAGGCCTGTTGAAAAAAGCCTCGGCCAATGGCGAAGGCAACACCCTGATCCCGCTGGCCATGCTGTACCTGCAATATCCACACAGTTTCCCGAACATCAACGCCCAGCAGCAGATCAGCCAATGGCGCGCCGAAGGCAAACCGGAAGCGGGCCTGGCCCAAGTGTTGCTGTATCGCACCCAAGGCACTTACGACCAGCACCTGGACGAAGTCGAATCCATCTGCAAAGCCGCGTTGAACACCACCGACATCTGCTACGTCGAACTGGCCACGGTTTACCAGAAACAAGCCAAGCCAGAGCAAACCGCCGAGCTGATCAAACAGATGCAAGCCGCTCATGCGCGTGGCACCGTTTCCGCTCAGCGCGTGGACAGCGTCGCTCGCGTATTGGGTGATGCAACCCTGGGCAAGACTGACGAGAAAACCGCCCAGTCGCTGCTCGAAGGTATCGCCCCTGGCTACCCCGCTTCCTGGGTCAGCCTGGCGCAATTGCTCTACGACTTCCCGGAACTCGGTGACGTCGACACCATGATGAAGTACCTGGATAACGGTCGCGCCGCGGATCAACCCCGTGCCGAACTGTTGCTGGGCAAGCTCTACTACGAAGGCAAATGGGTGCCGGCCGACGCCAAGGTCGCCGAAGAACACTTCCAGAAAGCCGTTGGCCGTGAAGTGGCCGCCGATTACTACCTCGGCCAGATTTATCGCCGTGGTTACCTGGGCAAAGTCTATTCGCAAAAAGCCCTGGATCACCTGCTGACCGCTGCGCGCAACGGCCAGAACAGCGCCGACTTCGCCATTGCCCAACTGTTTTCCCAAGGCAAGGGCACCAAACCCAACCCGGTAAACGCGTACGTCTTCAGCCAGTTGGCCAAGGCTCAGGACACCCCGCAAGCCAATGAGCTCGCGACAACACTCGAAGCCCAACTGCCGCCTGCCCAGCTCGCCGAGGCCCAACGCCTGTTGAAACAAGAACAGGCCGTTCGTGGTTCCTCGAGCCAGAACAAGCTGGATTTGCATGCCCTGCAAGAAGAAGACGGCGAGGAAACACTATGAAGCTCAATCCATTCGTTAAGGCCGGTATCGGCCTGACATTCGCCCTGCTGTGGTCGTGTCCGACCCTGGCCGCGATGACCGAAGCCAAGAACTACGGTCTTGAAGTGAAAGTCACCGGCCAGTCCGAAGACGACGCCGACCTCGGTACCGCCAAGGGCGGCGACGTCAATGGCCTGGGCCTCGACCTGCGTCCATGGGTCTACGGCGAACGCGGCGCGTGGAGCGCCTATGCGATGGGTCAGGCGGTGACGTCCACCGACATCATCGAAACCGACACCCTGCAACAGGCCGACGACACCAACCAGACCACCGACAGCGGTGACCGCAAGTCCAAGAAAAATTACTTGGCCATGCGCGAGTTCTGGGTCGGCTACAGCGGCCTCACGCCTTACCCGGGCGAGATGCTCAAGCTCGGTCGTCAACGCCTGCGCAATGACGACGGCCAATGGCGCGATACCAACATCGAAGCGCTGAACTGGACCTTCGACACCACCCTGCTGCGTGCCAACGCCGGTGTTGCCGAACGCTTCAGCGAATACCGCACCGACTTGAAAGAACTGGCGCCAAAAGACAAGGATCGCCTGCACGCCTACGCCGATGCGGCGTATCAGTGGACGCCGGGCAACTGGGTCGGCATTCGCGGTCATCACACCCACGATGACGGCAAGCTCGATTACCCGGAACCGGGTGTGGCCGGCGACTCGCTGGACAAAAAACAGAATGGCGACATCAGCTGGCTCGGCCTTACCGCTGACAGCGACGCCTACAACTGGCGCAACACCAACACCGTCAACTACTGGGGCAGCATCACCGGTATGAGCGGCGACACCGACACGGTCAACGCGCTGAATGCCGACGGCACCCGCCCGACCGAAGCCAAGACCGGTGAAGACCTCAACGGCTGGGCCACCGATGTCGGCGTGCGTCTGCGCCTCGATCCGCAATGGCAAGTCGGTGCAGCCTATGCCCGCGCCAGCGCCGATTACGAACAGAACGGCCTGGAAAGCAACCGCTCGAACTACACCGGTACTCGCTCGCGGGTTCACCGTTTCGGCGAAGCCTTCCGTGGCGAAATGAACAACATGCAAACTGCGACCCTGTTCGGTTCGTGGATGCTCAACGACGAATACGACGCCAGCCTCGTGTACCACAAGTTCTGGCGCGTGGACGGCAGCAAACCGGTGGGCAGCAACGGCATCAACGCCGTCGAGAACAACACCGACGACGCCACCGGCGCGATCCTCTCCAGCACCTCGCTGCCGCTGCAAGATGGCAACAAGGACCTGGGTCAGGAAATGGACCTGGTGGTCACCAAGTACTTCAAGCAAGGGCTGCTGCCTGCCGCTCTGAGCCAGTCGATCGATGAGCCTTCGGCCCTGGTGCGTTTCCGTGGCGGTGTGTTCAAGCCCGGCGATGCCTACGGCAAAGAAGTCGATTCGTACATGCACCGCGCGTTCATCGACGTGATCTGGCGCTTCTGATGCGAGCCGCGAAAGGAGTGCCCGACATGACCCATCCGAAGATCGGCTCGATCACGTTGCTGGCCGGCGCGATGCTGCTGGCCAGCTCGGTCGCCTTCGCCAATGCGGAGCCGGTTGCGCCTGCACAAAAAGGCCAGCCGAGCACCCTGGCCAAAGGACTGCAGCAAGCCAAGACCTACACCGTCAGCAGTGCACCGACCGCGCCGCTGAACCTGGCCAAGCCGAAGCTGCCGGACACCTCTGGCTATACCGCCGAAGCCATCGCCGCGAAAGTGGTGCGGACCAAACCGGGCAAGATCAGCGTGCGCCGGATGATGCAGGAAGACGCCTTGAAGGACTTCATCGGCGGCGACAACAAGATGGCTGAGTGGGTGGTGCGTCAGCACGGCATCCCGCAGGCGATCTTCGTCGACGACGGCTACATGAACCTGAAAGACCTGGCGAAGAAAGAACCAAAGTACATCAGCGAAACTTCGCCGGGTGTATTTCTGGCGAAGCTGCCGATCGTGGTTGGCCGCAAGGGCATCCTCGAAATCGACAAGCAGACCCAGGAATTGCGCCTGTCCCAAGAGGCCGGGTCGTTCCTGGTCAACGACGGTCAGTTGTTTGTGCGTGACACCAAAATTACCGGGTGGAGCGAAAAGAACAATGGGCCGGCGCTGTTCAAGACGCCGAAGGAATTCCGTCCGTTCCTGTTGTCCTGGGGCGGCACCGAGACCTATATCGCGAACAGCAAGATCGCCAGTTTCGGCTATGCCAACAGTAAGTCCTACGGCGTGAGTATTTCCCAATACACGCCGAACATGGCCAAGGTGCTCAAGCGCGCTGAACCAACCGGCTGGATCGTCGGCTCCGAGTTCTCGGACATGTGGTACGGCTTCTACTGCTACGAAACCCGCGACTTCGTGGTCAAGGGCAACACCTACAAAGACAACATCGTCTACGGCATTGACCCGCATGACCGCTCGCACGGTCTGATCATCGCCGACAACACCGTACACGGGACCAAGAAGAAGCACGGGATCATCATTTCCCGTGAGGTCAACGACAGCTTCATCTTCAACAACCGCAGCTACGACAACCACCTCTCGGGGCTGGTGATCGACCGTAACAGCGTGAACAACCTGATCGCCGACAACGAGATCTACAAGAACCACACCGACGGCATCACCCTCTACGAGAGTGCTGACAATCTGCTGTGGGGCAACAAGGTGATCGGCAACAAGCGTCACGGCATCCGGATTCGTAACAGCGTGAACATTCGCCTCTACGAAAACCTCGCCATGGCCAACGGTCTGACCGGTGTCTACGGGCACATCAAGGACCTGAGCGACACCGACCGGGACATCAAGCTCGACCCGTTCGACGCCCAGGTGTCGCTGATCGTGGTCGGTGGCGAACTGGCCGGCAATGGCAGCGGACCGCTGGCCATCGACTCGCCGCTGAGCGTCGAGTTGTACCGCGTGTCCATGCTCGCGCCGACCAAATCCAGTGGCATCAGCTTCAACGGGATTCTTGGCGAGCGCCAGGATGAAATTCTCGACCTGCTGGTGCGCCAGCAGAAAGCCGTGCTGATCGACCCTGTCGAACGCCAGACCGAAATGCGGGACTGAGGATAATTTTATGCACCCACACTTGATCAAATTACTCAGCCTGTCGGCCCTGACCGCCGGGATGCTCGCGGCCAGCGCTGGCGCCCGTGCCGACGATGCCGCCGCCAGCGCAGCGGCGCCGAAGTTCACCGCCGACCCGTGCTGCAACCTGTGCCCGGAAGCCCACGACGCGAAGAACTACACCACCCGGTATCAGCAGAATTTCACAACGCTGGTCCAGGCCCAGGGTGACTGGCTGTTCCGTACGCAAGAAGACTTGCGTACCGAGTTCGACACCTCCCCTGCCGGCTACAAACGCATGAAAGAACTGCACGATGCGTTCAAGAGCAAAGGTGTGGAACTGGTCGTCGTTTACCAGCCGACCCGTGGCCTGGTAAACCGCAACAAGCTCAACCCGGAAGACAAGGCCAAGTACGATTTCGACAAGGCCCTGAAGAATTACAAGACCATGCTCGGCCGCTTCGCTGCCATGGGCTACACCGTGCCGGACCTGTCGCCGCTGACCAACGAGACGCTGCCCGACACTCTGCCGGCCCACGACTTCTACTTCCGCGGCGACCAACACTGGACGCCTTACGGCGCCCAGCGCACAGCGAAAATCGTCGGTGAGCAAATCAAGAAAATGCCGGCCTTTGCCGACGTGCCGAAGCGCGAATTCGAGAGCCATAAGTCGGGTCGTATGGGTAAGACCGGAACGTTACACAACATGGCCGGTCAACTCTGTGGCACTAGCTACGCGATCCAGTACATGGATCAGTTCACCACTGAGCCAAAAGGCGAAGCGAACGATGGCGATCTGTTCAGTGATTCCGGCAATCCGGAGATCACCCTGGTCGGCACCAGCCACAGTGGCAAGAACTACAACTTCGCCGGTTTCCTCGAAGAGGCTATCGGTGCCGACATTCTCAATGTGGCATTCCCTGGCGGTGGCCTGGAAGGTTCGATGCTGCAGTATCTGGGCAGCGACGAGTTCCAGAAGAAACCGCCGAAGATCCTTATCTGGGAATTCTCGCCGCTCTATCGCCTCGACCAGGAAACCATCTACCGCCAGATGATGGCGCTGCTGGACAACGGTTGCGAAGGCAAGGAAACACAGATGACCGGTAGCACCACATTGAAACCGGGCAAAAACGAATTAATGGTCAACAGCAAGAACCTGAACCTGCAAAACAGCAGTCACCAGGTCGACATCCAGTTCGCCGATGCGTCGGTGAAAGTCCTGCACGCCACCCTCTGGTACATGAACGGTCGCCACGAGGACATCAAGATCGAAAAACCGGAAACCTCCGACACCGACGGGCGTTTCGCCTTTGAGTTGCGCACGGATGAAGACTGGGCCTCGCAGAATCTGCTGGCCGTCGAAGTCGAGGGCCCTGAAGCGGGTGCCGCGCCACAAAAAGTCGAAGCGAAAATCTGCAAACGCAACGTATTCCCAGGCGCTGAGCAACGTACCGCTCAGGCCGGGCAATGAGGTTCATATGCAAACCCGAACTTTGAAAAAGTTACTCGCTCCTTCCCTGCTGACGCTGGCAATGTTCGCTGGCGCCACCCAGGCCGCCGCGCCATTGCGTCCGCCTCAGGGCTATTTCGCGCCGATTGAAAAAGTCAAAACCGGCGACAGCAGCGAAGGTTGCGACGCGATGCCGACGCCTTACACCGGCGCCCTGCAATTTCGCAGCAAATACGAAGGTTCCGACAAGGCCCGTTCGACCCTGAACGTGCAGTCGGAAAAAGCCTTCCGCGACACCACCGCCGACATCACCAAACTGGAACGCGGCACCAGCAAGCGCGTCATGCAGTTCATGCGTGACGGTCGCCCGGAACAACTCGAATGCACGCTCAACTGGCTGACGGCCTGGGCCAAGGCCGATGCCTTGATGTCCAAGGACTTCAACCACACCGGCAAATCGATGCGCAAATGGGCATTGGGCAGCATGGCGTCGTCGTACATTCGCCTGAAGTTCTCCGACTCGCATCCGTTGGCTAATCACCAGCAAGAGTCGCAGTTGATCGAAGCCTGGTTCAGCAAAATGGCGGACCAGGTGGTCAGCGATTGGGACAACCTGCCGCTCGATAAAACCAACAACCACTCGTACTGGTCCGCCTGGTCGGTGATGGCAACGTCCATCGCCACCAACCGCCGCGACCTGTTCGACTGGTCGGTGAAGGAATACAAAGTCGGCGCCAACCAGATTGACGCCGATGGCTTCCTGCCGAACGAACTCAAGCGCCAACAACGCGCACTCGCCTATCACAACTATGCCCTGCCGCCACTGTCGATGATCGCCAGTTTCGCGCTGGTCAACGGTGTGGATTTGCGTCAGGAAAACAACGGCGCGCTGAAACGCCTGGGTGATCGAGTGCTCGCGGGTGTGAAAGATCCGGATGAATTCGAGAAGAAGAACGGCAAGGAACAGGACATGACCGACCTCAAGGTCGATTCGAAATTCGCCTGGCTCGAACCGTTCTGCTCGCTCTACACCTGCCCGCCGGATGTGCTGGCGCAGAAACACAAGATGCAGCCGTTCAAGACCTTCCGCCTCGGTGGGGATTTGACCAAGGTCTACGACCCGGCCAATGAAAAAGGCAACAAGGGGAGCTAGCACTCTCCCCCTTGTGGGAGCGGGCTTGCTCGCGAATGCGGTCTGACATTCACCAATGATGTCGACTGACACACCGCTTTCGCGAGCAAGCCCGCTCCCACAGGTTTAGTGCAAGACGTGAGTTGAGTTGTATGCCCCCGTTTTTTCGTGGGGGGTTTGGGGGGGCCGTTGGCCCTTGACTGTTGGTTAAACATGGAGAGACCGGGATGGTATTTTCATCCAACGTGTTCCTGTTTTTGTTCCTGCCGATCTTTCTCGGCATGTACTACTTGAGCGGAATACGCTATCGCAACCTGCTGCTGCTGATCGCCAGCTATGTGTTCTATGCCTGGTGGCGTGTGGACTTCCTTGCGCTGTTCGCCGCCGTGACGCTGTGGAACTACTGGATCGGCCTCAAAGTCGGTGCCGCAGGCGTTCGGACCAAACCGGCCCAGCGCTGGTTGCTCCTGGGCGTGGCCGTCGACTTGTGCATTCTCGGCTACTTCAAGTACGCCAACTTCGGCGTCGACAGCATCAACGCGATGATGACCTCGGTCGGTCTGTCGCCGTTCATCCTGACCCACGTGCTGTTGCCGATCGGGATCTCGTTCTACATCTTCGAGTCCATCAGCTACATCATCGACGTCTACCGTGGTGACACCCCGGCGACTCGTAACCTGATCGACTTTGCCGCATTTGTGGCGATCTTCCCGCACCTGATTGCCGGCCCGGTCTTGCGTTTCCGCGACCTCGCCGACCAGTTCAACAACCGCACCCACACCCTCGACAAGTTCTCCGAAGGTGCCACGCGGTTCATGCAGGGTTTCATCAAGAAAGTGTTCATCGCCGACACCCTCGCGGTGGTGGCCGACCATTGCTTCGCCCTGCAAGCACCAACCACCGGTGACGCCTGGCTAGGCGCCCTGGCTTACACCGCGCAACTGTATTTCGACTTCTCCGGCTACAGCGACATGGCCATCGGCCTGGGCTTGATGATGGGTTTCCGCTTCATGGAAAACTTCAAGCAGCCGTACATCAGCCAGTCGATCACCGAGTTCTGGCGTCGCTGGCACATCAGCCTGTCCACCTGGTTGCGTGACTACCTGTACATCACGCTGGGCGGTAACCGTAAAGGCACGCTGATGACCTATCGCAACCTGTTCCTGACCATGCTGCTTGGTGGTCTGTGGCACGGCGCGAACATCACCTACATCGTTTGGGGTGCGTGGCACGGTATGTGGCTGGCGATCGAGAAGGCCCTGGGCCTGAACACCTCGCCACGCAGCATCAACCCGATCCGCTGGGCGCTGACCTTCCTGCTCGTGGTCATGGGCTGGGTGATCTTCCGCTCGGAAAACCTGCACGTTGCCGGTCGCATGTACGGCGCGATGTTCAGCTTCGGCGAATGGTCGCTGTCGGAACTCAACCAGGCCAGCCTCACCGGCCTGCAAGTCGCGACCCTGGTGGTGGCTTACATGACCCTGGCGTTCTTCGGCATCCGCGATTTCTACACCAATCGTCCGCCGGAAAAAACCAAGCCTGTGGTCAACGTCGAGGCCGATGGCCCGGCGACCGCAACGCCTGGAATGATCAAAGCCGTACCGGGCGACAACCCGGGCAGCATCCACCAGCCGGGCTACACCGTGGGCGTTGAAGCCACCGTGCAACCGGCCTACTGGTCCGCTGACTGGCCGCGCTACCTGATGCGCACGCTGGTGCTGGTGTTGTTCATCGCCTCGATTTTCAAACTCTCGGCGCAAAGCTTCTCGCCGTTCCTTTACTTCCAGTTCTGAGGGATCTGACCATGACCCGCTCATTACGCATCCTCTACATCGCCCTGTTCCTGGTGACCCTGTTGGTCCTGGGTCTGTGGTCCACGCGCAGTTTCTTCGGTTTCAGCACCAGTGCCGAAACCACGGTGCTCAATGGTCGCTGGACCAAAGCCGTGGAGACGCACTACGACGCCGAGTTCCCGATCAAACGCCTGGGCACCAACCTCTGGGCCGCGCTGGATTTCAAACTGTTCAACGAAGGTCGTCCGGGCGTGGTGCTCGGTCGCGACCAATGGTTGTACAGCGATGAAGAATTCAACCCGATCGTCAACGAAGAGCTGAACCTGCAAGGCAACTACGCGCTGGTCGAAGGCGTGCGCCAAACCCTGGAAGCCAAAGGCATCAAACTGGTAATGGCGATCGTGCCGGCCAAGGTTCGCCTGTACCCGGAACACTTGGGTGAAGTGAAACCGGCAAGTATCCACGCCAATCTGTATGAAGATTTCCACGCTCGTGTGGCGGCCGACAAGATCCTCGCCCCCGACCTGCTCGGCCCGTTCAATCAGGCCAAGCTGAACGGTGAGCAAGTGTTCCTGCGCACCGACACTCACTGGACCCCGGAAGGCGCGCAAATCGCCGCCGAAACCCTGGCCAAGACTATTACCGAGAAAACCCCGCTCAGCGGCGAACCGCAAAAGTTCGTCACCACACCGGCGGAAAAAGTCACCCACAAAGGCGACCTGCGACTGTTCCTGCCGCTGGACCCGCTGTTCGAAAACCTGATGCCGGCCACCGAGCCGCTGCAGAAGCGCAACACCGTGGCGGCTGATGACCAGCCTGCCGCTGATGACGCGCTGTTCGCCAACAACGAAGTGCCGGTGGCCCTGATCGGCACCAGCTACAGCGCCAACCCTAACTGGAACTTCGTCGGTGCACTGAAACAAGCGCTGCACAGCGACGTGGTCAATTACGCCGAAGACGGCCACGGCCCGATTCTGCCGATGCTCAGCTACCTGAAAAGCGATGCTTTCAAGAACAGCCCGCCACAAGTGCTGATCTGGGAGTTTCCTGAACGTTATCTGCCTGTGAACAACGAAATCGGTGACGCCGACCCGCAGTGGGTCGCAGAGCTCAAAGAAGCTGGCGTGCGCCAACAAAACGTAGCCGCAAACACTAAATCCGAGACGCCCGACCGGGCGCAAAACTGAAAGAGAGAGGTACTACCATGACTTTCACTACTACTCCTCGCCGTCTCGCCGCTCGCTCCTTAAAAGCAGTCGCACTCGTTGCAGGCATGAGCGTGTTGTCGATGTCCGCCTTCGCTGGCGACGCCGCACTCTATGGCCCGACCGCACCGAAAGGCTCGTCCTTCGTACGGATCTACAACGCCGGTAACGCTGAAGTCAGCGCCACCGTTGGCACCACCAACCTGAGCGATGTTGCGCCACTGGCCAGCAGCGACTTCAGCTTCATGCCGGGCGGCGACTACAGCGCCAAGGTCGGCAGCCAGACCCTGCCGGTCAAACTTGCCGGTGACCACTATTACACCCTGGTCAACAACGCCAGCGGCGCGCCACAACTGATCGAAGAGCCGCCGTTCAAGAACAAGCAGAAGTCCCTGGTTCGCGTGCAGAACCTGAGCGACAAGGCCCTGACCCTGAAAACCGCTGACGGCAAGACTGAAGTGGTTCCGTCGGTCGCGGCCAAGGGCCGTGGCGAGCGTGAAATCAACCCGGTGAAAGTCAGCCTGGCCCTGTACGACGGCGCCACCAAAGTCGGCGACGTGAAACCGGTTGCCCTGGAACGCGGTGAAGCTGCCGTGCTGTACGTCACCGGCAAAGGCAGCAGCCTGTCGCCAGTGTGGGTGAAACGTCCGGTTTCGACGCGCTAATCATTTTTCTGGATTGACCCGTTTCCATGTGGGAGCGGGCTTGCTCGCGAAAGCGGTCAGACATCCACCCATGATGTCGACTGATACACCGCCTTCGCGAGCAAGCCCGCTCCCACCGTGGACCGAGGTGTCATCCGGATACGGAATAAGAACAAGAGTGAAACGACAGAACGCAGTAGCTCTAACCAATCGATTTTAAGGAGTAACAACATGATTCCGGTAATCTTGTCAGGTGGTAGCGGCTCACGTCTTTGGCCGCTTTCGCGCAAACAGTTTCCAAAACAGTTCCTGGCCTTGACCGGCGAACACACCCTGTTCCAGCAAACCCTGGAACGCCTGGTGTTCGAAGGCATGGACACCCCAATCGTGGTCTGCAACAAGGACCACCGCTTCATCGTCAACGAGCAATTGAGCAATCGTAAGCTCGAAGTACAGCGCATCCTGATGGAACCCTTCGGCCGCAACACTGCGCCGGCCGTGGCCCTGACCGCGATGATGCTGGTCAATGAAGGTCGCGACGAGTTGATGCTGGTACTGCCAGCCGACCACGTCCTGGAAGACCAGAAAGCCCTGCAACGTGCGCTGGCCCTGGCCACCGTCGCTGCGGAAAACGGCGAAATGGTGCTGTTCGGCGTTCCGGCCACCAAACCGGAAACCGGTTACGGCTACATCAAGTCGACCAATGACTCGCTGCTGCCCGAAGGCGTCAGCCGTGTCTCGCACTTCGTCGAAAAACCAGACGTCAAGCGCGCCACCGAATACGTCGAATCCGGCGGTTATTTCTGGAACAGCGGCATGTTCCTGTTCCGCGCCAGCCGCTTCCTCGAAGAGCTGAAAAAGCACGACCCGGACATCTACGACACTTGCCTGCTGACCCTTGAGCGCAGCGAGCAAGATGCCGACACCATCACCTTCGACGAAGCCACTTTCGCCTGCTGCCCGGACAATTCCATCGACTACGCCGTGATGGAAAAAACCCAGCGCGCCTGCGTCGTGCCATTGACCGCCGGCTGGAGCGATGTCGGTTGCTGGGCATCGTTGTGGGAAGTGAATGAAAAAGACGCCAATGGCAACGTCTCCAAAGGCGACGTGGTCATCCAGGACAGCAGAAACTGCATGATCCACGGCAACGGCAAACTGGTGTCGGTGATCGGCCTGGAAAACATCGTGGTTGTCGAAACCAAGGACGCCATGATGATCGCCCACAAGGACTCGGTCCAAGGCGTGAAACAGATGGTCAACACCCTCAACGAGCAGGGCCGCAGCGAAACCCAGAACCACTGCGAAGTCTATCGTCCGTGGGGTTCCTACGACTCGGTGGACATGGGCGGCCGCTTCCAGGTCAAGCACATCTCGGTCAAGCCGGGCGCGTGCCTGTCGCTGCAAATGCACCACCACCGTGCAGAACACTGGATCGTGGTCAGCGGCACGGCTGAAGTGACCTGCGACGAGAACGTGTTCCTGCTCTGCGAAAACCAGTCGACCTACATCCCGATCGCGTCGGTCCACCGTCTGCGCAACCCGGGCAAGATTCCACTCGAGATCATCGAAGTGCAATCGGGTAGTTACCTGGGTGAAGACGATATCGAACGGTTCGAAGATATCTACGGTCGCTCCACCCCGATCGAACGCGGCGTGTCGGTGAAAACCATCGCGCAGTAAGCGTTCAACCCAATAAAAAGCCCTCGTCGAGCCCACTGCGTTTTCCCTATCCGCAGTGGGTTGGTCGGGGGCTTTTTTTGTTCGGATCTTTCGCAGCCTTTGAGGGCCCCTTCGCGAGCAAGCCCGCTCCCACAGGTGACCGCGCTCCAATGTGGGAGCGGGCTTGCTCGCGAAGAGGCCCGACCAGACGCTGAAGATTTAATCCCCATCGCCAACCGCACCTACGCTTAGGTAGGATGACCGTCTCCCCTCCCGAGGTTGTGCGACATGTTCATCGGCGTCCTGCTGGTCATCACCTGGCTGATCCTGTTGTTGCGCTACCCGGCCAAAGCCTTGCCCGTCTCAGTGGCCGCCGCCGTGGGTTTGGGTCTGGTCGCCACTTGGGTAATCTGGCTGGACAACCGCGAGGTCAAGCAACTGGCGCGCCTTGAATTGCGCATCAGCTACGCGCCGGAACAGTGTCCGGCAGACCGCCCGTTGCAGTTGAAAATGAACAACGGCAACGACGTGCCGCTCACCGAATTGCGCTGGCGCATCGCCGCTTACGCACCCGGCGACACGGTCAACCTGGCCGACAATCAATACGCCGCCCCGCGTTATCGTGGCCCCGGCGAACTGCAGGCCGGCGCCGATTGGGAAGACTGCTTGCCGCTGCCACCGCTGCGCCCCGGCTACCGCCCGCAAACCCTGGAGTTTCGCGCCGAGCATTTGCAGGGTAGTTTCTCCGACTGATCCCCCACTTCTTATTGCACAAGGACCGCGCCATGCCCGTTGCGTTGATTACCGGTTGTTCCAGCGGCATCGGCCGCGCCCTGGCCGAGGTGTTCAAAAACGCCGGCTACGAAGTCTGGGCCAGTGCCCGCAAAGCTGAAGACGTGGCCGTGTTAGCGGCGGCCGGTTTCACCGCCGTGCAACTGGACGTCAACGATGGCGCGGCACTCGAACAGTTGGGCGAGCGGATCAACCAGCAACATGGCGGCCTCGATGTGCTGATCAACAACGCCGGTTACGGCGCCATGGGGCCACTGCTCGATGGTGGGGTGCCGGCCATGCAGCGCCAGTTCGAAACCAATGTGTTCTCGATTGTCGGCGTCACCCGTGCGTTGTTCCCGGTGTTGCGCCGGGCCAAGGGGCTGGTAGTGAACATCGGCAGTGTTTCGGGGGTGCTGGTCACGCCGTTCGCTGGCGCCTACTGCGCTTCGAAAGCCGCCGTGCATGCCTTGAGCGATGCGTTGCGCATGGAACTGGCGCCGTTTGGCGTTCGGGTGATGGAAGTTCAGCCCGGCGCCATCGCGTCGAGCTTCGCCAAGAATGCCGGCCATGAAGCTGAGCAATTGATCACCGAACAATCGCCGTGGTGGCCGCTGCGTGAAGGGATTCGTGCTCGGGCCAAGGCATCCCAGGACAACCCGACCCCGGCCAGCGAATTTGCCGCCGGTTTGCTCAAGGCTGTGCAACAAAGCAAACCGCCGCGCCTGCTGCGTCTGGGCAATGGCAGCCGCGCGTTGCCGTTGCTGGCTGGGTTGTTGCCTAAAGGGTTACTGGAGTCAGGATTGATGAAGCGGTTTGGATTGCGCGCAAAGCTCTAACACCCGACTCGGTGAAATTGCCAAACCATTCGATTTAAGTAGAATGCCCGCACTTGAAGCGTCCGTTGCTTCAAGTGCTGTACATCGCCGAAGCCAATGAGCATGGAGTCGCTCGCGCAAACACTAAAGCAAGGGAATTGCTGAACACCTGTACCTCCCCCCTCTTCCATTTCCAATGCCTTGATTGACGAAACGGCTATCGACAACCGAACCGTCGTCTCAAGTGGAAATTGGCGCTTTTGCTTTGATGGCTTGCCTGACGTGATCTCCCTGCTTAACGCACTTCCATTCAATTGCAGATCAGGAAAATCCATTGAATTTTTTCAAATTGCTGCCGCTGGCCGTCATCACGTTGCTGGCAGGTTGCAGCGCAGGCACATCAGACAAAGCGCCCGCGCTCAATGACACGTTGCCCAAGCAGACCTTGCAAAGCGTATTGCCGGCAGTGGCTGATACCGAACACTGCAACGCGCAGATGGACAGTGATATCACCTACGGTATCGGCTTCCAGTTGTTCAACGATCAAGAGTTCGACGCCGCCAAAAACTGCCTGGTGATGGCTGCGCCGAAACACACCCGAGCCTTTTGCTATTTGTCGGTGATTGCCGGCCAGGATGAGAGCAAAACCTCTGAACAACAAAGCACCGAGTCCTTCAACTACATGGCTTACTCCGCCACCCAGAATGACTGGTGTGCGGAATATGGCCTGTATCGGGAATACTTCTACGGCACTTTGGCCGCCAAGCAGGATAAGGCGTTAGGCCTTCGCTGGCTGGAGCGATCGGCCCTGCATGGTTACCCTGACGCCCAGAGTACATTGGTGACGCAATACGAAGAGCAGGGCAATCTGGCCGCCGCTTATGCCTGGACCCGGATCATGGCAACTGCCGATGACACCAGCGCAGCCGATGCCCTGAAGGCAAAAATGACCGCCGAGCAACTCGCCGACGGTGAAAAGCGCTACACCGAACTCAGCACTCAGGTGACCAGCAAAAAAGCCATGTTCGACGAAGCCCGGGAAGAAGACGTTGCCCGGTACTCTGCCGAAATCTATCAGGAGTACCCGGACACGTTCAAAGGCGTGCCGGCCACTGAGCGCCACGCCTTTGTGAAGCAAAGTATGCTCACGGCGATTGCACAGCCCTTCACCAAAAACCGGGGTGACGTGCGCAGCTATATCGTGATCGCCCGGCATGCGCAGATGAAAAATCCTGCTGCCGATATCTCGCAGAACCCGGCCATCACCGACTTGATCAAAAACACTGAGCTGTCGGTCGACGAAACGATTCAACAGGCGTTGGTGGTAGTCGACAAAACCTACCAGTAACCGTCTGCTCACCTCCCACGGCTTTCATACCGAAACCGTGGGTGGTTCCCTGGAAAGCCCTCAACCCCACCCCTTCATAAAATCAATAAACGCCCGCACCTTCAGCGGCAGATGCCGGGTGTCCGGGTACAGCGCATACACCCCTTGTTGCGCGAATCGATGATCCGCCAACAAACGCCGTAACCGCCCCGCCTCCAGATCTTCCTGAATCAGCCACTGCGGCAGGATCGCCACGCCCTGCCCGGTCAACGCAAAGGCCCGCAGCGTCGCCGAGTTGTCCGCGACAATCGTGGTTTTCCCTGGCTTCGGCTGATAGAGATACTCCGTCCCGGCCGGGTCGGTCACCGTCAATTCGGGCACCCGTCCATGCCCCAACGTCGGCAACGACTCCAACGCCGCCAGCGTGTCGACGGCCTCGAAACGCTCGACCAACCCCGGCGCCGCCACCGCAAAAATCTCGAACGTCGACAGCTGTACCGCCCGCAGATTGGAGTCGTGCATCCGCCCCAGCCGAATCGCCACGTCGAAACGCTCGGAAATCAGATCGGCATGGGTCGAAGAGGTGGACAGGTGAATGTTCAGTTGCGGGTGTTGCTCTCGAAACACCCCCAGAGCAGGGACTACCTGAGCCAAGGCGAACTCCACCGTCGTGGTGATCCGCAGCGTGCCCTTGAGCTGCGAATGCTCGGAACGGGCCTCCTCGATGGCCAGTTGGGCCTCGTCCAGGGTGCGCAAGCAGCGCCGATAAAAACGCTCGCCGGCATCGGTCAACGCCAATTGTCGGGTGCTGCGGGTCAGCAAGGTCACGCCCAGTTCTTCCTCCAGGCGCTTGAGGTTGAAACTCACCACCGCCCGGGTCTGCCCCAACGTCTCGGCCGCTGCGGTCAACGACCCGGCCTCGACCACGGCTTTAAAGGTGTCAAAACGGTCCAGGCTGACCATGTTCGCGGCGCTCCTTGTCAAAATAATTTTGACAAACTAGCAGCCAAACCAGCGTTTTCCTAACGCCGCAAGCGCCCTACCCTGCACCTCTCATTACAGGGAAGCTGCCATGGCCTATCGCTCGAAAGTCGCGCTGGTGTATTTGTTGGGGTTCGCCCTCGACCTGCTGAACATGTTTGTCGCCACCATCGCCTACCCCGACATTGCCCGGGAATTACACGCCTCGGTGACCGAACTGGCGTGGATCGGCAACGCCTACATGCTCGGGCTGACGCTGATCATTCCGATGAGCGTGTGGCTGGCGGCGCGGCTCGGTGAGCGGCGGCTGATCCTCGCTTCGCTGCTGTTGTTCGGGATCGCCTCGGGACTGGTGGCCCAGGCTGGCTCGATTGAAAGCCTGATCGGCTGGCGGTTGCTGCAAGGGCTCGGTGGCGGACTGTTGCTTCCGGTCGGCCAGGCCTTGGCCTATCGACAATTTCCTCCGGCCCAGCGTGCGCACTTCACCGGTGTGGTGTTGCTGGTGGCGCTGATGGTGCCTGCGCTGTCGCCTGCGGCGGGCGGGTTGATTGTTCAGGCGTTGTCCTGGCGCTGGATTTTCTACCTGAATGTGCCCGTGGCGTTACTCGCAGTGAGCCTCGGCATGCTTTGGCTGAAACCTGATCAAGCCTCGAGCGAACGCCCGACCCTCGATGCTCGCGGCTTACTCCTCGCAGTTTCGGGCCTGAGTCTGATGTTGATTGCCTTGAGCCTGTTAAGCGAGCCCGACACTCGCGCTTTCGGTCTGCTTGGCCTGGTCCTCAGCGCCGCGGTCACGGCGTTGTACGTGCGCGACGGCTGGCGAAAACCCGCTGCGATCCTCGACCTGCAACTGATCAAAAATCCGTCACTGCGCCTGGCGATGCTGATCTACCTGTGTGTACCCGGCATTTTTACCGGCACCAACCTGATTGCCGTGTTGTACCTGCACGGCCTCGGTTTCGGCGCGGCGCAAACCGGTGCGTTGATGTTGCCGTGGGCGGCGGGCTCGGGGGTGGCGATCATGCTGGGCAAACGCACTTTCAACCGCATAGGCCCCAAGCCCTTGCTGATCGCAGGCATGGTCTTGCAATGCCTTGGTATTGTGTTGCTGATGCGGATCGAACAGCCTGCCGGCTCGCTACTGATCATTGCCTACGCCGTGATGGGCCTGGGCGGCAGCTTGTGTAGCATCACCGCGCAGACCTTGGCGTTTGTCGGCATAGCGCCTGAAAAAATGGGTCACTCCAGCGCGCTGTGGAATATCAATCGCCAGCTCGGTTTCTGCCTCGGCGCCGCGCTGTTGAGCTCGTTGCTCGGCGCGTTGGGCACCGATGGTTTCAACTACTGCTTTCTCGCCGCCGCGCTGATCACTTTAGTGCCGATAGCCGCTGTCCTGCGCCACGACTCGACGAAAGTGCTCGCCCTGCTAACCTCACCTCTCATTCAGGAAAAATCCGTATGACTGACTACACCGACTACTTTGACGAAGTGATCCAGGCCCACGTTGCGATCGAACAATGGTTTGCCGTGGAAGAAGACGAAGCCGCGCTGGAACGATTACTGAAACGTTTTTCAACGCAGTTTTCCATGTTCTCACCGTTGGGCCGAGTGCTCGATCTGGAGGCACTGCGTGCGTTGTTCCGGATGGCGGGCGGGAAGAAGACCGGGTTCAAAATCGAACTCAGCGAGCTGTGCGGAATTGCCCTGCACGAACGCGGCGCGACGGTGAGTTATCGCGAGCAACAGACCGATGCGACAGGGTTGCACTCGGATCGGCGGTCGACGGTGGTGTTTGAAAAACTCGAATCCGGGCGGCTGGTTTGGCGGCATTTGCAGGAGACGTTTTACCAAGGCTGACGCAACCGCCAGCGCCCGTGCATCCATGGCTCATTGCCCGGTTGTTGTCTGAGGCGATACCCGTAGAATGTGCGCACTCAATCGCATGGAAGCGCTGGCACATTGGAGCAAGGAACGGCTGAAATTCACCCTCCGCCCTTCTCCTGAAAATCCAGGCTCCCTCCTTTGCGCAATTGCACCTCAGGGAACTGTCATTGAAATTCAATAATGTGCTGCCATTGGCAATAGTCGCCTTGCTTGTTGGCTGTGATGCTTTGTCACCGGACGAGAAGCTGAACAAAGAGCTGCCCAACTTAAGTATCCAGGAGCTATTGCCCAAGCCCGTTGCCAACCAATACTGCAAGCCAGGCATGGACAGCGAACTTCTGTATGGCTTAGGCAGCATGCAATACGATGAAGACGAACGTCTTTATGGCATAGGACGTGTGCTGATCGAAAGCAAGGAACTGCAAATGGCCAAGAACTGTATGATCATGGCCGCCCCGCAGTACACCCGAAGTCTTTGCTTTCTGGCAGGTATGGTTGGCAGTAGGCCAAGTCCGGAAAACAATCGCGAAGCTTTCAATTACCTGGCTTACGCGGCATCAAAAAATGAGTCCTGCGCAGAATCGGGTCTGTCCGACGTCTACATCGTCGGCAAGTTGGACCAGGAACAGGACAAGACTTTGGGCATGCGCTGGCTGGAACGCGCCGCACGGCATGGCGACTTCGATTCACGACAAGATTTGATCAGTATGAGCAGCGAGCAGGGCAATATGCCCGTCGCCTATGCTTGGGCGAGAATTCAGGATGACGCAGAAAAGATCGCCGCACTAAAAATAAATATGAATCCCGGACAAATCGCAGAAGGCGATCAGCACTACAACCAACTGCTCAGCCAAATCACCAGCCAGGAAGTCTTGAAACAGGCGCATCGCAAAGAACAAATCGCGCTGCATTCGGCGGACGTTTACATCAATCATCCAGAGGCGTTCGAGGGCATGTCCCCCGTGGAGCGTCGTGCCCTCATGGCCAGTGTTGTGGATACATTGAGCCTCTACCCGGACTTCACCAAACGCCAGCAACTTTACGCTTACGTGCTGATCGCCAGACGCACGCAATCCACTGGCCCATCTGTGGATCTATGGCAGAACCCGGCAGTGCGTGCGGTGCTGAACGATAAAAAAATGAACATCGATGAAGTTGTGGCCAAGGCCTTGGCTATCCTGGCCAAGAACAGTAAATAACACCGGAACCTGGGTCGACGGTGGTGTTTGAAAAACTCGAATCCGGGCGGGTGGTTTGGCGGCATTTGCAGGAGACGTTTTGCAGTTGAATGGCCCCAAAAGATCGCAGCCTTCGGCAGCTCCTACAGGGTTTTGTACATACCAGTAGGAGCTGCCGAAGGCTGCGATCTTTTGATCTTCTGCTTACTCGGCAATTGCCTGCTTCACCACCACCGTGCAGGTAATCCCCGCCGCCAACAGCACGCCCTCCGGCACTTCATCAATGTGAATCCTTACCGGAACCCGCTGGGCCAGGCGCACCCAGTTGAACGTCGGGTTCACATCGGCAATCAGCTCGCGACTTTCCGGGTTATCCCGGTCGTAGATGCCGCGGGAAATACTCTCTACATGCCCCTTCAAAACCTCGCCGCTCATCAATTGCATGTCCGCCTTATCGCCCACACGAACGTGAGGCAATTTGGTTTCTTCGAAGAAGCCATAGACCCAGAACGAGTTCATATCGACCACGGCCATTTTCGCTTCGCCGATGCGTGCGTAGTCGCCGCGATGGACGTTGAGGTTGGTCACGTAACCGTCCACGGCGGCGCGGACTTCAGTGCGTTTTAGATTGAGCTCGGCGGCTTCCAGTTGTGCCTGGGCGTGCTGGTAATCGGCCAGGGCCGAGTCGGCGATGTTGCTGGCGTCGTCGCGGTTTTCCTTGGAGATGACCAGTGCATCCATGTCGGCGCGGCGATGGGCGTTGACCTTGCGCATCTCCCAGGTGGCCTTGCGCGAGGCCACCAGCGACTGCGCCTGTTTCACGGCGATGCGGTAGTGCTCGGGGTCGATCTGCATCAGCAAGTCGCCCTTCTTCACCAACTGGTTGTCACGCACCGGCACGTCCACCACTTCACCGGTGACGTCGGCGGCGACGTTGATGATGTCGGCGCGCACGCGGCCGTCGCGGGTCCACGGGGTGTCCATGTAATGCACCCACAGGGTCCGGCCGATCCATATCGCGAGGGCCAGCACCAGCAGGGTCGCGAGCAGGCTGAAAAGCTTTTTCATCAGTACGTTCTCAACGGTAGACCGTCAGCGCCAGGGCGCCGAACAGACAGGTAAACAGACTCAGGCGCAGCAGCGCCGGGTGCCAGAAGAAGCGGTACAGATCGAACCCGGACAAAAACCGGTCGAGCGCCCAAGCCAGTGCCGCAGCGATGAAAAACATCAGCGTCATGGTCGGCATGTACACGCCGTGGAAGGCGATTTCACGCGGCATGTTCAACTCCTTGGGGCTGAGTGATTGCGTATGCGGCAAGCGGTGATTGCGGGTCGAGCAACGAGGTGCGAATGAAGTGCAGATAGCTCTTCACCCGACGCAATGCCGAAGTATCGAAGTGCGGAGCGAACGGTTCGTCGGTGGCTTGCACACGACTGATCGCATGGTCCACGGCGATCAATCCACGCTCCAGATTGCTCTGGCTCGGTTGCAAAAACAGCCGCACCAGCGAGCGTCCCATTACGCGAATTGCCTGACGCCACGGTTGGGATTCGGCATACGCCGGGTGCACCGGCAAAATCGCCTGTTCCTTGCGCAACTCGATGATCGCGTGGCCGACTTCCAACACCACGAACATCCAGCGCAGCAAGTCCCGCTGCACTTGTGGCGAACCTACCGCCAGGCCATACGCCTGGTGCAGCAGATCCCGCGTGCGACTTTCAAAACTCGACCCCAAGCCTTTGAGCTTGCCGCTGATCGCATACACCACTTGCTCGCGCAGATCCTGCTCCAGCCGACGCCACAACCAACGGCTATTGGGCGGCAGGATGATCGCCCCGGCGGCGGCGCACACCAGCATGCCAATGACCATGGCGATGTAGTCGTTGATAAAGGTGTAAGGGTTGTAGACCGTGAGGTTGTCCGGCACCGAACCGGTGCTGAAGAAGATCAGCAACCCGAGGCCGACCCCGGCGTATTGCGGGCGTGAGGTGAGGAACGAACCGAATACGATCACCGGTGCGAGCATCACGCACAGCAACGGAAACCCATCGATCCACGGGAAGATGAAAAACATCTCGACGAAGCCGATCAGCGCACCAAGCAACGTGCCGCAGGCCATCTGGAACGCCATGCGTTTCGGGTTCGGCGTCGCTGCGGAAAGGCCCACGGTGGCAGCGGCAATCAACGTCATCGTCGCCCCGCTCGGCCACGCGGTGGCGACCCAATAACTGCCGAGCACCACCAGAATAAATGCCGCGCGAATCCCCGACGCCGCCGACGCCAGCCAGTTGGTTTGTGGGGTGAATGGCTCGTCCCATTGCTCCCGCGCATGACTGTGATCGGCCAGGGACGCGTGAGTCTGTGCATAACTGTGCAGGTCGTCGACGAAGCGGTAGAGCAATTCGTACGCGGTGTGGAAATCCAGTTGCTCGGCGTCGCTCGGGTTACTCTCCTGGAAGGTCGCCCGCAGGCTGCGCACCCGCGCCGGCAAGCCTTCCTTGTACGCGGTCAACGCCGTGACCAGGCGTGCAGCATCGGCATTGGTCAGTGCCCGACCGCTGAAGCCGTCGAGCAACTCCGCCAGGTCTTGCAAACCGGGTTTGATCGCCGCGACAACATGGTCTGCCTCGCTGCTGCGCAAGCGTTCAAGCAATTGATGCAAGGCGTTGAAACGGGTGGTGATGCTCATGAACTCGCTGTTCAAGCGACTGAGGCGACCGTTGCGCCGGCGCATGTGCGGGTCTTCGAACACCGTCACGCTGCGCAAGCCTTCCAGGCCCACCGCTTCGGCGATGAAACGCACGTTGCTCGCTTCAAAAGCCTCGCGTTTGCTGCGACCGCGCAAGCCGTCGGTCACGAATAACGCGAACACACCGAAGCGCTGATACAAGGCGTTGCGCATCGCGGCGCTGGCGGTTTGCGGCAGGATCGCGGCGCTGATCAGGGTCGAGCAGATGATCCCCAAGGAGATTTCCAGCACCCGCCAGACCGCCGCCATAAATGCGCCGTCCGGGTGGGCCAGGGCCGGCAAACCGACCATCGCCGCGGTGTAACCGGCGAGCACAAAACCGTAGGCGCGGAAGTTGCGATAACGCGCTGCGCCGGCCGTGCACAAGCCAACCCAAATCGCCAATGAGCCGAGGAACAGTTCGGTGTTCTGCGCAAACAACGCGATCAGCAACACCATCACCGCCGACCCGGCGAGGGTGCCGAGGAAGCGATAAAAACTCTTGGCCAGCACATGACCGCTTTGCGGCTGCATCACGATGAACACGGTGATCATCGCCGTGCGCGGTTGCGGCAGCTCCAGGCGCATGGCCAGCCACAGGGTCAGGAACGCGGCGAGCAGCACTTTGAAAATGTAGACCCAGGTCACGCCATCGCTGCGTGCCCAGTCGTAAAAGCCCCGGCGCCATTCGAGGGAATACAGCCAGCGCAGAGGTGCGGGCAAAGGAGTCATTCAATCCTGCTCAATGAGTATTCAGTCGGGCCGAGACCCTGTGGGAGCGGGCTTGCTCGCGAATGCGGTGTGTCAGTCAATGCCGATGTCACCTGACACACCGCTTTCGCGAGCAAGCCCGCTCCCACAGGTTTTGTGTTCAATTCAAGATGCTCTGAACTGCACTAGAGATAGTCGCCGGGGTTTTCGGGACGGCGGTCTGGCTGTCTTTCGGCACATCGCTGCCAGCACCGAGACCACCGCCCAGCGCCGTCACCAACTCTGCATGCGCACTCAAGCGCGCCGCCTGCACCTGCTGCTGAACCTGTTGCTGTTTGAACAGCAACGTCTGGGCATTGAGCACGTTGAGGTAGTCCGTGAGCCCACGCTGATAAGCGATCATCGCGATGTCATAGGTTTTCTGCGCCGTGGCCACGGACTCGGCGGCGAAGGCCTGCTGCTTGTCCATCGACTCGCGGCGGATCAATTGATCAGAGATGTTCTTCAGCGCATTGACCAGGGTCTGGTTGTACTTGGCCACCGCGATGTCATACCCGGCGGACGCTTCACCCAGTTCTGAGCGCAAACGCCCCCCGTCAAAAATCGGCAACGAGATCGCCGGGCCAACGCTGTAGTTGAGTTTCTTGCCGGTCAAAAACTCCAGCGCGCCGCCGCCCGTCGCCATGTAGCCGAGGCTGCCGACCAGATCGACGTTGGGGTAGAAACCGGCGTGGGCCACATCGATGCCTCGGGCCTGGGCCGCGACTTGCCAGCGGCTGGCGACCACGTCCGGGCGTTGGCCGAGCAATTGCGCAGGCAACGAGGACGGCAGTTTTAGAGCGGCGCCCAACGACAACGTTGGCCGCTGCAACTGCGCGCCCTCCCCCGGACCTTTGCCGGCCAGCGCCGCGAGTTGATTGCGGCTCAGGGCGATTTCTTCGTCCAGGGCGTCGATCTGCCGATGGGTTTCCGGCAACGGGGTTTCGGCCTGGCTGACTTCGAAATGCGTGCCGATCCCGCCGTTCAGGCGTTTTTGCGCGAGGTCGAGGATTTGCTGTTGCTGCTTCAGCGTCGCCTGCACGATGTCCCGTTGCGCGTAATGCAACGAGAGTTCGATGTAGGCGCGCACGATGTTGTTTTGCAATTCGAGCTGGGCCAGCCGCGCTTCGGCAGCGGTCATGTGCGCCATGTCCACGGCGCGCTCGGTAGCGTTGCTTTCGCGGCCCCACAGGTCGAGGGCATAGCTGAAGCCCAGCGAAGCGTTGTTGTCCCACGTGGTGGTATTGGCCAACTCGCCAGGGCCGTAGAACTGATCGGTGGGCCAGTTGTGGCGCTTGAGCGTTGATTCACCGTTGACCTGCAACGACTCGGCGGCCTCGGCGATGCCGGCCATGGACTTGGCCTGACGCACCCGGGCGGTGGCCATGGCCATGGTCGGGCTGCCTTGCACGGCGAGGTCGATCCAGCGGTTCAGTTGCGGGTCGCCATAGGCCTGCCACCATTGCGCGGTGGGCCAGTGAGCGTCCTGTGCAGCGTTCTGGATGGCTTCGTCGGTGGCCAGTGAATCAGCCTCCAGCGCCTTGCCCTGCGGGGCAATACCTCCGGTACCGATGCAGCCGCTGATTGCCAGGGTTAAAGCCAAAACACTGAGCGTCTTGAGCGCTCTGTTGATGCGACGCGGCACTGCTGCAAATTCCTGAAAAGTGGAGAGAGGCACGAGATGTTGTGGGCGCCGCAATCCCTGTGGGAGCGGGCTTGCTCGCGAAAGCGGTGTGTCAGGTGACATCATCGGTGACGGTTACACCGCTTTCGCGAGCAAGCCCGCTCCCACAGGGTTATTGGGTTGGCACAGTCTGCGGTGGCGCAATTCTAGGGGTGGGCCTGGTTGGCGATAAGCTGGGATTCCTGTGAATCTTTGTTACCGTTAGCGCGATAATCCCTTGGTCGGGGTCTCCGACCCTGAAACCTTGTGTCACAATTTGCCATCGAACCCGAGAGCACCCCATGGACACCTTGCAAAACATGCGCGCCTTCAGTTACGTGGCCCAGGCCGGCAGCTTTACCGCCGCCGCCGTGCAACTGGACACCACCACGGCCAACGTCTCGCGCGCGGTCTCCACCCTGGAAGCCCACCTGCAAACCCGTCTGCTCAACCGAACGACACGCCGCATAGCCCTGACCGAAGCCGGCAAACGCTATCTATTGCGCTGCGAGCAGATCCTGGCCTACGTCGAAGAAGCCGAAGCCGAGGCCAGCGACGCCCACGCCCGCCCCGCCGGGCAACTGAAAGTGCACACCATGACCGGCATCGGCCAGCACTTCGTGATCGATGCGATCGCCCGCTATCGCAAGACCCACCCGGACGTGACCTTCGACCTGACCATGGCCAACCGCGTACCGGACTTGCTGGATGAGGGCTACGACGTGTCCATCGTGCTCGCCAGCGAACTGGCGGACTCGGGCTTCGTCTCCCAGCGCCTGGGTATCACCTACAGCATCGTTTGCGCCTCGCCGGCTTATGTGAAAGCCAACGGCTGTGCACAAAAACCCAGCGACCTGCTCAACCACGCCTGCCTGCGCCTGGTGAGCCCGGTGATCCCGTTGGAAAAATGGACGTTCGACGGCCCGGAAGGCCAGGAAATGGTCACCATTAACAGCTCACCGTTTTTGGTGAACTCCGCCGACGCCATGAAAACCGCGATCACCAGCGGCATGGGCGTAGGCGTGCTGCCGGTGTACGCGGCCATTGAAGGGCTGCGCAACGGTACGCTGGTGCGGATGATGCCGAACTACCGCTCGCAGGAGTTGAACCTGTACGCGATCTACCCGTCGCGGCAGTACCTGGATGCGAAGATCAAGACGTGGGTCGAGTACCTGCGCGGGTCGTTGCCGGAGATATTGGCGGCGCATCAGGCGGAATTGGCAGCGTATGAATTGAGCGGTAGCCTGGCCGGGGCGCGGCTGGCGAATTGAGCTACGGACGGTCCTACAAACTGCAGATTTTCGAGGACGTTTCCGACGTGTTTTGACGGTTGTTGTGTGGGAAGGGAAGTGGATAGGCTTTGGGGGTCACTGACGCATCAGTGACCGGGTCTGGAAAACCCTAATCAACGTTTGACATCTGCACATGGCATACTGCGGCGCGTTTTTCTGCGCGCAATGTTATGGCAGCTGTGCGCGGGAGACCTTCGGGTCTGCCGGGTTTTGTTGGGCGTTACCGGTTTTTCCAGTCCGCGCACGGCTGCCACCCTTCGTCTGGAAAACGTAAGTGGCAGCTCCATTAAGCATCTGCATGGAGTAACGCCCTTATGTTCAAGCCAACACCGAATCCCCCTCACACGCCCAGCCACCTGTTCCAGGTCGTCCCCGAAGCCACCACCGAAGCCCTGATGGTCTACGCCAGCGAAACCCTCGCCTCGGCCAGCGTCATGGCCAGTGACTTCGCCGGATTTGTCGAAGGCACCCACCGCAACACCCTGCTCGGTATCCAGCAAGTCATCATGCTGGGCGAACTAGCGGTGAACCGAGCGCTGGACAACCTCGACCCGCAAGACTGACCAACACCACCGAACCTTCCACAGGGGATAACTGTATTCACAGTGTTGTGTTCGCTAAAGAACCCTTGTGGGAGCGGGCTTGCTCGCGAAAGCGGTGTGTCAGGTACATCAATGTTGAATATCAGACCGTATTCGCGAGCAAGCCCGCTCCCACAGGGGAGTCGTGTCCATCCGGGACCTCGCACAACACCTGAGAAGAATGTTAGCGTGCTTGGCATTCATCACCGCCCGCCGAGCCGCTTCCCATGAAAAAAACCGTCCTCGCCTTCAGCCGTGTCACCCCCGAAATGGTCGAGCGCCTGAAACAAGATTTCGACGTGATCGTGCCGAACCCGAAAAACGGCGACATCAACGCCCAGTTCAACGAAGCCCTGCCCCACGCCCATGGCTTGATCGGCGTCGGTCGCAAACTCGGCCGTGCACAACTGGAGAACGCCGCCAAACTGGAAGTGGTTTCCAGCGTCTCGGTGGGCTACGACAACTATGACGTCGCCTACTTCAACGAACGCGGGATCATGCTCACCAACACCCCGGACGTGCTCACCGAAAGCACCGCCGACCTGGCCTTCGCCCTGCTGATGAGCAGCGCCCGTCGCGTCGCCGAGCTGGATGCCTGGACCAAGGCTGGCCAGTGGCAAGCGACCGTCGGCGCGCCGCTGTTCGGCTGTGATGTGCACGGTAAAACGTTGGGCATCGTCGGCATGGGCAACATCGGCGCGGCCATCGCCCGTCGCGGTCGGCTGGGTTTCAACATGCCGGTTATCTACAGCGGTAACAGCCGCAAGACAGAACTGGAACAAGAACTCGGCGCGCAGTTGCGCAGCCTCGATCAGTTGCTGGCCGAAGCCGATTTCGTTTGTCTGGTGGTGCCGCTCAGCGAGAAAACCAAACACCTGATCAGCCATCGCGAACTGGCGCTGATGAAGCCGAGTGCCATCCTGGTGAACATCGCGCGTGGTCCGGTGGTGGACGAACCCGCGCTGATCGAGGCGCTGCAAAACAACCGGATTCGCGGCGCCGGCCTGGATGTCTACGAGAAAGAACCGCTGGCCGAGTCGCCATTGTTCCAGTTGAAAAATGCCGTGACCTTGCCGCATATCGGCTCCGCCACCGGTGAAACCCGCGAAGCCATGGCCAACCGCGCCCTGGCTAACTTGCGCAGCGCACTGCTGGGAGAGCGCCCACAGGATCTGGTTAACCCACAGGTCTGGAAAGGCTAAAAAAAACGGGCAAGTGCTTTATCCACTTGCCCGTTTTTTATCAATTTTCAATACGTGCAATGAATATTCAAGTTCGCTACACACCTTGAAATTCAGTGCCCCACCAAAGAACTTATCCACACTATAGACTCCGCGTCATTCACTCGACTATCTCGAGTTTTGGCTACGGAGAGCCTATCCATTGAATAACCTGAGCACTGACCAACTCATCAGGTACAGCAAAATTACACTCATGGCATTCTTGAGTTTTTTTGGACTGTTGGTGATGTACAGCAACATCATCGACTACAGCTCCAACTATGAGTACGTCAGCCATATCCTGAGCATGGACACCACCCGAGAGAACCTCAACATCAGCTACCGCGCGATTACCTCGCCGATGCTGCATCACCGCATCTACTGGATCATCATTACGCTGGAAGTCATCTACACAGCGTGTTGCCTGTTGGGCACCTATCAGTTATTCAAACACCGACATGCATCTTTCGAAACTTTTCACGAATCTAAAAAGCTATCCATCGTCGGCTTGTTAATTGCTATTTTTGTTTATTACGTGTGCATGCAAGTAATCGGTGTCGAATGGTTCGACATGGACGAGTCACAAGTCTGGAATGCCAAGGATTGGGCGCGGCATATTGTCGATTTCATTGTGCCGTTATTGATTTACCTGACACTGAAGATCGAGCGCTAAGTGCGCTCGACCTTCCTGTTACTTCAAGCCAGTTTGCCGTTGCCCTGTACCAGCGGTGCCTTGGGTTTGCGAAACACCAGTACGTTACCCAGCATCACCAGTACCAGCCCTGCCAGTGCCGGCGCGGTCCATTGGTAGCCCTCGGCAAACGCCGAGACATTCAGCGCCACCACCGGGAACAACACCGTGCAGTACGCCGCACGCTCCGGGCCCATGCGTCCGACCAGTGTCAGGTAAGCCGTGAAACCGATCACCGAGCCGGGGATGACCAGGTACAGCAGCGAGCCGATGTAGCGGGCATTCCATTCGATGTCGAACGGAATACCTTTGACCAGGCACCACACCGACAGCATCGCCGCACCGTAGGCCATGCCCCATGCATTGGTGGTCAGCGGTTTGAGCCCGGCCTTCTGTTGCAGGCTCGACAGCATGTTGCCAGCCGAGAAACACAAGGTGCCGCACAGCGCCAGGCCCAGGCCGAGAAGGGTTTCCGGACTGGCTGTATGGCCGGCCAGTTCCGGCCAGAACAACAAGCCAAGCCCCAGCAACCCCAACGCGCCACCCATCAACACGTTACGGGCGATTTTCTGGCCGAAGAACACTCGCGCATTCAGGGCGTTCCACAGCGTCGCGGTGGAAAACACCACCGCAACAAGTCCGCTGGGGATCCATTGGCTGGCGGTCAGGAAACACATGAAGTTGACGCAGAACAGGCACAACCCCTGGGCCAGGCAGATCAGGTGCCCGCGACGGTTCATCACTTGCAGGCGTCGGCTGAGCAGCAGCATCACGAATAACACCAGCGCGGCGAGGCCAAAGCGATAAACGATCGACACCGGAATGGCCACCACACCGAGTTGCCATTTCAAGGCAATCCAGGTGGTGCCCCAGATCAGCACGGTCAACAAATACAACGACAGGTTCATGGCAACAACTCCTGGATGGGGCAATGCGGCGCGCTTTTGTGGCAAAAAGGGCTTCTGTGGTGAGCGAGCTTTTGTGGCGAGGGGGCTTGCCCCCGTTGGGTTGCGAAGCGGCCCCAAAATCTCGATATCCGATGCGAATCTTGTGAGCGCTTCGCACTCAAGCGGGGGCAAGCCCCCTCGCCACAAAAGCTCCCTCGCCACAGGGCATTGCTAATTAGGAATCCAGTGTCCCGCGCCGGTGCCGGGTTCACTTGCATAAACTTGCGCTTTTGTCGGCCGACGGGCTGGCAGGTCAACGTCTACGGAGTAGGATGCGAAGCGTTGGAGAGAAAACGATCATGCCCGCACTGGAAACGTTGCAAGTCTTTCAAGCCCTCAACCGCTCGCCCAATGCTCGTCTCGAGCACAGCGCCGAGCTCGGTGACGGCATGGCTGCAGCCTTGTGGAGCAACCATCACGACGCCCAGGACTACGAAGCGCCGACTCACCACACCTTGTCCTGCTACATCGCCGGCGGCACCGGGACTTTTCGCCGCGACCAGCCCGGCAACAAGGGCGGCCCGGACAAACTGTGCATCCTGCCCGCCGAGCATCAATCGGGCTGGGTGATCAATGGCGATATTCGCCTGGCTCATCTGTATTTCAGCCCTGAACAATTTGCCCTCGGTTGCGTCACGTTGCTGGACCGCGAACCGCGCGAACTGCAATTGCGCGAAGCAACTTTTCTCGACGACCCACAACAGGCCCTGCGCTTTCGGCAGATGCTTACGCTCAATTGGGATGAACCCGGTGAGCGCGTGCTGACCAGCAGCCTGGCTCACGAAATGCTCAGCCATGCGCTGCTCAATCAGGTTGGCATGCGCCAGGGCTTACGGCTCAAGGGCGGATTGGCCGCGCATCAGCGACGGCAGTTGGTGGAGTTCATCGACAATCAGCTGGCCGAACCCATCAGCCTGGGGCAATTGGCCGGGTTGTGTGCGCTGTCGGAATATCACTTTGCGCGGATGTTTCGCGAGAGCTTCGGCTTGCCGCCGCATCAGTATGTGCTGGCGCGACGCATGAGTCGGGCGCGGGAGTTATTGCGCTCGACGTCGCAGCCGTTGGGGGAGATTGCGCTGGCGTGCGGGTTTGCCAGTGCGAGTCATTTCACCAATCGGTTTCGGCAGGTGTTGGGCGGGACGCCTGGGGAGTATCGGTTGGCGTTTTTGCGTTAGGGCAGGAGATTATCGGTGCCTTTGAGGGCCTCTTCACGAGCAAGCCCGCTCCCACATTTGATCGCATTCCCATGAAAAAACGCGGTCACCTGTGGGAGCGGGCTTGCTCGCGAAGAACGATGACGCAGTGCCCGATCAGAACTCCAATGTGCTGGAGAGCGAAACCTGCCGCGAATCCCCCATCGACACAAAGAACCGGCTCGCCGCCGAGGTGTAGTAGGTGCGATCAAACAGGTTCTTCACATTGAGCTGAAACTTGACCTTCTGCCCTTCAACTTTGGTGTCATAAGTGGCGAACGCATCGGCCACGGTGTAGCCCGGCAAGTCGAAATCATTCGGCGCATCCCCCGCCCGCTCGCCGACATAACGCGCACCCGCGCCGACCCGAAGTTGATCACCGCCGACAATCGTGCCGAAGTCGTAGACCGCCGACAGCGAGCCCGTGTTCTTGGCGACGTTTTGCAGTTTCTTGCCTTTGTAGTCCGGGTCTTCGGTGACTTCGGCATCGGTGTAGGCATAGCTGCCGATCATGCTCCAGCGGTCGCTGAGCTGGCCGGTCAGGTCAATTTCCAGACCACGGGAGCGCACTTCGCCGGCGGCGCTGTAGATCGTGGTCGGGCCTTCGGAATTGGCGATCAGCACGTTGCGTTTCTTGATGTCGAACAACGCGATGTCACCGGTGATGCGCCCCGGCATGTCGAGCCGGGCGCCGATTTCCCAGGACTTGGCTTCTTCCGGCGCGATGCTTCCGTCGAGCACCACGGTGCTGCCGCTCAACGGTGCGATGGTCGAGTTGGGTTTGAACGATTCGGTGTAGCTGCCGTAAAACGACAGTTCATCGGTGTAGCGATACACCAGGCCGGCGCGCGGCACGAATTTCTGGCCGTTGTTGTCGGTGTTGGCCTTGAACGGCACGCCTTTGCCGGCGTACTGGTCGTACTCCTGGAAGCGCCCGCCCGCCACCAGAATCCACTGGTCGGTGAGGTGAATCGAGTCCTGGGCGAAGATCGAATCGCTGCGCAGCTGATCGGTCTGGGCGCTGTCGGGTGCGCTGACGGTGGTGCCGGCGACTTCGCGGCCATACACCGGGTTGACGTAGCTGAAGGTGGTCCGGCTTTTCTGGCGGATCAGGTCTTCACGGTAGATCTTGCGGTACTCGTCATCGACGCCGAACACCAGGTCGTGTTGCATGCCCAGCACGTTCACCTTGCCTTCGAGGCTGGCGGTGGTGAAACGGTCGGTACTGATCGCATTCTGCGTGCCGTCCATGCTGCGGGTCAGGGTGCCTTTCTTGGTGTCGATGGCGGTGACACGCACTTGGCTGGCGTCGTAGGTTTCGCGGTTCCAGCTGTAGCCGAAGTGGGCTTTCCAGTTGTCGTTGAGGTCGTGGTCGGCCTCGAAGTGATACAGGTCCGAGCGCCCTTCCATGTTGTTGAACGGCTCGTCGAGGCGTTCGTTACGCGAGATGTCCAGCGGATGGTTGGTGCGCGGGTCGATGATCGTGCCCCGGTCGAACGGGGTGAGGAATTCCCGGTGCTCGTAGGAGAACAACAGCTTGGTGCTTTCGCCGAACCAGGCCAGGGACGGCGCCACCAACGTTTCGCGGTGAGTGCCGAAGTTGCGCCAGTAGTCTTCGTCTTCGTGGTCCAGGACCATGCGATAGGCCAACCCGGAATCGCCCAACGCGCCGGTGCTGTCGAGGCCGCCGCCGCTGCCGTTCTTGCCGTCACCGTAGGTCGAACCGCGCAGCGTCAAAGCGTTGTACTGCGTCAGTTCCGGTTTCTTGCTGACCATGTTGACCACGCCGCCCGGGTCCTGGATGCCGTAGAGCAAGGAAGCCGGGCCCTTGAGCACTTCAACGCGATCGACGGTGGCGTTCATGCCACGGCCCTGCACGATCGGCATGCCGTCGCGCATGATCGAGCCGTTGCGGTTGTCGCCGAAGCCACGGGTCATCACCGAGTCCTGAGTGCTCGCCAGGGTATTGCCCTGGGTGATGCCGCTGACGTTGGCCAGGGCATCATCGAGATTGCGCGGCGCCTGGTCGCGAATGACCTGGGCCGGAATTACGTTGATGGTCTGCGGGGTTTCCTGAAGCAACGCCGAGCTGCGCATCACCGAACTGGTGGGCGGCGGCTGATAGCTCATGGTTTGATCCATCACCGAGGTGATGGTGGTCGCGCCCAGGTTCAGGGTGCCTTCGGTGGGCACAGGTTCCAGCGCCAGGGTGTGGGCGTCGGTGCGGCGGAAGGTGAAGCCCGAACCGCTGAGCAAACGCTGGATCGCCTGTTCGGCACTCATCTGCCCGCTGACGGCCGGGGCGTTGATGCCGTAGGGCGCTTCGTCGGTGTAGACCACGCTGATGCCGGTGACACGGCTGAAGTCGCTCAGGGCCTGGGGCAGCGGTTTGGCGGCCAGGGCAAAGTTAAATTGCGTGCGTTGTTGCGTGCTGGCAGTTTCAGCGGCGATTGCCACGCTCAGCGGCAGCAATGCCAATGCCGAAAAACTCAGCGCCGAGGCACCGAACCATTGTTTGACCGAACCCGATTTTGCCCTGGACTTCATTGCTCATGACCTGTGTAGAACCGCAACGGATGCGAATGACTCGCAGTTTCAGTCACTACACGGATGGGGGTTGGGTTTATCTCATCAATATTTTGAAATTATTTTTATTGAAGTGATGTGGTGTTTGATCTGACGCCTTCGCGAGCAAGCCCGCTCCCACAATTGGAATGCAATCCCCTGTGGGAGCGGGCTTGCTCGCGAAGGGGCCGGTCGCCTCACCGCAAAATAATGATTTGGCCCAACAGTTGATGCTGCTCAAACCCCAACACCCCCTGCAACGAACTCAACACCGCTTGCGGGTCCTTGCTCGGAAAACTCCCGCTGACCCGCCGCGCCGCCAGTTCATCGTTAAGCAGCACAATCCGCCCCGGGTAATAACGGCGCAAATCCTCCACCACTTCCGCCAGGCTCGCCTTGTAGTAATTCAGCCAACCTTGGCGCCAGGCCAGTTGCGCTTCACTGTCCACGGCATGCAGTTTTTCCGCCGAGCCTTCGCCATACGCCACTTGCTGACCAGCGGTGAGGATTTGCTGTTCGGCATTGCGATCCGCCGTCACGCCAACCCGCCCGGACAACACCGTCACCTGCGCGCCATGGGGTTGCAGGCGCACTTCGAATTGCGTGCCCAGCACCCGCGCCTGACCCTTTTCGGCATCCACCACAAACGGTTCGCCGGTATGGGTCACGCTGAAAAATCCGGCACCGCGACGCAATTGCACATGGCGCTCGCCGCGGCTGAAATCCACGGCGATTGCGCTGTCGGCATCGAGGGTGACTTGGGTTTTATCCGCCAAAGTCACCGTGCGAACTTCCCCCGGCGCCGAAACATAATCCGCGCCCAGATCATCCGCCCAACGCAGCGGCTGCCACCCTGCGCCAAGGCCGACCATCAGCAACAGGCACGCGGCCATCGCCAACGCGCCGGACCAGCGCCGCACGCTGGGGCGCCGGGAGCGGTTCATCGCATTGAGATAACCCTGCAGGGCAAACGCCTCTTCGTCGGCCAGTTTTTGCGCCGGCACTTCGCTCAATTCCCACACCACTTGCGCCTGGGCATACGCCTCGGCATGCGCCGGGTCCGCCTGCAGCCAGTGACTGAAAGTGAGCTGATCGCCACTGCTGGGCTGATCGTGCAACAAGCTCAGCCAGGCGAAAGCGGCCTGTTCCTGGGCGGGCGTCGGGGTGACGCGTTCGGCGTGGTTCACGGTGCTTTCCTTGGCGTGCACGGTTCGGGTTCCCGCAGGCTGGCCTTGCAGGCGTCGAGGGCGCGCATCATATGTTTTTCCACGGCACTTTGGGACAAACCCATGGCCTTGGCGATCTCGGCGTACTTGCGGCCGTGAATGCGGTTGAGCAGGAAAATCTGTCGCGTACGTTCGGGCAAGGCACGCAACGCGGCTTCGACGTGACGCAAATCGTTGCCCGCCTCCAGCGCGGCTTGCGGCTCACTGCCCTGGCTGTCTGGCGCGTCGGGCATCCAGCCTTCGTTGACCCGCACCCGCGTGCCTTCGCTGCGCAAATGGTCGATGGCGATGTTGCCGGCGCAGCGCAGCAGGTAGGTGCTGAGTTCTTCGACCTGAACCAGCGGCCGGCGCCAGAAGCGCAGGAACAAATCCTGCACCAGGTCCGCCGCCGTCGCCCGACAACCGACGCGACGATTCACCAGTGCTTCCATCTGCGAACGCTGGGACAGGAACACCTGAAGAAAATGCGCGCGGGCGCCACGATGTTCGTCATCGTGGGATTCCGGGGGGCTGGCGATCATCAACTCAACACTGCACAAACGGGACTGGTGAGGAGCCCCAACGCCGCCAGCGACAAGGCCAGACGCGGGCGATAGGGCAGCAGCAAGACCAGCAGCAATGCGCTGAGCATCAGGACTGCAAACCACTCCACCAAGCCGAGGCCCCAGCCGGTCGCGGACACCGCTGCCCACAATGACAGGGCCAGCAACAACCAGCCGCCGAGTCGCATGTTGGATCGGCGTCGGGCCGAGGGTTTACGCCCGAGCAGGTCGGCGTGATGCCGATCCATCGACAGACAGAGCGCGGTGAAACCGCCGTAGCACAGCAACAGGGCCAGCAGCATTCAGGTCGCCTCGTGCTCAAGGGTGACAGGTCGGGCACGCGCTCGGGTGACGGGCTCAGTGCGTCCCGAACGCTGCATTTTCCACGCGCCCCACGCCAGGAACAGGCCGCTGCCCAGGCACGTCAGATCGAAGCCGGCCATGGCCCAGTCGCCTTGGCGCAGCGACACGCCCAAGTGATGCTGCGAGGTCAGCGCGTTGAGCAACGGCACCGCGCAGAACAACAGAGCCGCCAGCGCCAATTGCTCGACCCACGCCGCGCGGCCACGGCGGACCATCGCGTGCAGCACGCTCAGGCCCCAGAGAATGAAGAAGCTATTCACCTCCCAATCCGCCCGTTCTGCCAGACCCACCGGCAACAACCGATTGGCCCAGAAGAACGCCGCCACGGCGATCACCAACCCCGACATGCTGGCGATGTTCAGCACTTCCACCAGACGCAATTCGAACGGCATCACGCCGCTCTTGGCATGTTTGAGCTGACGCTTGCCGAGCCAGATCACCAACCCGGTGCCAATCATTGCCGTGCCGGCCAGCCCGCAGATGAAGTACAGCCAACGCAACACCGGACCGGCGAAATGGCCCATGTGCAAGCCATAGAAACCGCCGGCAATCGCCATCGGGATCGGTTGGTCCGGCGTCTTGCTCAGTAGCTGGCCGGTCACGCCATGGAACGTCAGCGCGCGGCCAAAATCGTAGACCACACCGTCGCCACCATCGCGCTCCAACACCACCGAGGCATTCGCGTCGCCGGGATTATTCACCGCCAGGCTACCGACTCCGCCGCCCGACCATTGCTCGCGGGCATGTTCCAACAGCGATGCCAACGGCGCCAACTGGCCTGGCTGACCTGCGGCTGGCGGCGTGCTGGACGCCGGAAACACCTCCTCGAAGAACGCCCCGGTCTGACCTTTATACGAAGCAAGAATGCTCGCCGGCATGACCATCGACATGAAAATCACCAGGCTGCTGTAAGTGATCATCAAGTGAAACGGCAACACCAGCACGCCCACCGCGTTATGCCCGTCGAGCCAGGAACGCTGGCCCTTGCGCGGACGGAAGGTGAAAAAGTCCTTGAAGATTTTCTTGTGGGTGATGATCCCGGTGATCAGTGCGATAAACATCACCATCGCGGCGATGGTCGACAGCCAACGGCCCCACGGGTAAGGCATTTGTAGCTGGAAATGGAAACGGTAGAAAAACTCGCCGCCCATCGTGGCCCGGCCCTGCACTTCGGCACCGGTTTGCGGATCGAGGTTCTTTTTACTGAATTGACCGCGCTTGCCCGGTTCAGCCGGGGCCTGCTGCCAGCGCACCGTCAGGCGGGGCTCGCGGGCCGTCGGCAGGTCGATGAGCCAGCGCGACGCGTTGGCTGCGTGCTGCTGGAGATAGTTTTGCGCCAGCGTCAGGCTGGCTTCGGAGGGCACCGATCGCGCGGGGATCTCCGGTTGCATCCAGTGGCTGGTTTCAGCCTTGAAATACGCGAGGGTGCCGGTCAGGAAAATCGCGAACAGCAACCAACCGAAGATCAAACCAACCCAGGTATGCAGCCAGGCCATCGCCTGGCGAAAGCCCTCTTTCATGGCTGGCCCGCCCAGTAGGCCAGCCCCGAAACCGCGCCCAGCACCAGGCTCGGCACGATCATGCCGAGCCACGCCTGCCAGGCGCTGCGACAAGCAAAGCACCAGAGCACCGCCACCAGATAGGCCAGAAACGAGGTCATCATCCCGGTGACCACGGCTTCAGCGCGGGCCATGGGCAGCAACAGACTCAGGCTGACGCTGGCCAGCGCGGCAACGACATAACCGCCCAGCACGGCAGCCAACACCCGCGAGGTAACCGCCAGTCTGTAGGAAACGGGGAGCGTGCTGATCTTGCCTTTCATGTTTCGACCTTGAAACCGGGTGAGGCCCCGTGAACGTTGCAGGACCAACAAGCGCGCAATATTAATGATAAATATTCTCATACGCAAAAGAGATCCGATTGCCGGATGCGCGATGACGCCCTTACAATGCGAACAATTCTTGTTCTCTAACGTATCCGTATGTGTCGGAGTGGTTCCGTTGCAGCCCGCCAATCCCGTCGAAGTCCTTTATCACGACCATCACAACTGGCTCACCGGATGGTTGCGGCGCAAGCTCGGCTGCCCGGACAGCGCCGCCGACCTGGCCCAGGACACGTTCATGCGGGTGCTGACGGCGCGGGAAGCCCCGCAAATCATTGAGCCACGGGCGTTCCTCACCACCATCGCCAAGCGCGTGCTGTTCAACCATTACCGTCGTCAGGATCTGGAACGCGCTTACCTCGACGCTCTCGCGCAGATGCCGGAATGCGTCGCGCCGTCGGAGGAAGAGCGGGCGATCATCCTGCAAACCCTGATGGAGCTGGACCAGTTGCTCGACGGCCTGCCGCGCCTGGTCAAGCGCGCCTTTTTGCTGGCGCAGGTCGATGGCCTGACGTATCCACAGATCGCCGCTGAACTGGGGATCTCCATCGCCACAGTCAAACGGCACCTGAACAAAGCGGCGATGCGCTGCTACTTCGCTCTATGAACGCCCCGCCAGATTTTTCCAACCGGGTCGCCGAGCAGGCGGTGCACTGGCTGCTGGAAATGCAGCAAGGACCGTTGAACCCGCGCCAGCAACATGCCTGGCAGCAATGGCACGACGCGCACAGCGAACATCAGCGGGCGTGGGAGCATATTCAGCGGGTCAATCAGCGCTTGCGCGGGTTGTCCTCGTCCCTGGCCCACGCGGCATTGAATGTGCCGAAGTCCGGCAGCCGTCGCCAGGCGTTGAAGCTGTTGCTGATTCTGGGCGCCGGTTCTGCGGTGACCTGGGGCATGCGCGAACACAATCTGCTGACGCCGTTGCTGGCGGACTATCGCAGCCCGGTGGGTCAGCGACGCAAAGTGGCGCTGGGTAATGGCAGCCAGTTGCAGCTCAATACCGCGACGTCGGTGGATGTGCGTCCCGACGGGCTGATTCGTTTGCTCGAAGGCGAGGTGCTGCTGACTGCCGCTCGGAGTTTTGAAGTGCGCACGGCTCAGGGTTTGTTGAAAACCCAGGGCGCGCGGATGAACGTGCGGCAATTTGCGGATCGAACTCAGGTTGCGGTGTTTGAAGGGCGGGTCGAATTGACGCCCGATGGCGGTGCTCCTTTGTTGCTGCAAAGTGCCCGGCAATTGAGTTTCGGGCTTCGCGGCGTCAGCACTCCCCTGCCCCTGGACGCCAACAGCGGCGCCTGGGCTGACGGCATGTTGGTGGCGGCGCATATGCGTCTTGGGGATTTTCTCGATGAGCTGGGTCGCTATCGTCACGGGCAGCTTAATTGCGATGCGAAGGTGGCGGATTTGTTGATCTCCGGGACGTATCCGCTGGATGACAGCGAGCGGATTTTGCAGATGCTGGAAATCAGTTTGCCGGTGAAGGTGCGGCGGTTTACGCGGTATTGGGTGACCGTGGAAGCCCGTGCCTGAATCCAGGCCACACCATAAAACCTGTGGCGAGGGAGCTTGCTCCGTCGCCACAGGAATCGGTCAACCAAAAAATTTCATACTACGTGAGCCGTTTTTCAGATCTGGCGTGACAGAGAAGGAAAGCCCCCCTTGATTCCACCTTCTCAGGATCGTCGTCCATGCAACCCACTCGCCTAACCCCGCTGGCCCGCACTGTGCGCCAACTCTTGCTGGGCGCCAGCCTGAGCTTCGCTGCCGTCTCAATGACTCAGGCCGCTGACGCCAAGCCGTACCACATCGCCCCCACCTCCCTTGAAAACGCGCTCAACCAGTTCGGCCGTGAAGCCGGGGTGCTGATTTCGTTTGGTTCGCAAGTCACCAGCGGCGTGAAAAGCCGTGGCCTGGAAGGTAACTACACGACAGAACAGGGTTTGAACACGCTGCTCGAAGGCACCGGTCTGCAAGCCCGGGCCGAGGGTAACAATGCGTTCAGCCTGCAACCGGCGGGCGATGCAGCGCTGGAGCTGGGCACCTCGACGGTGGTCGGCGACTGGTTGGGTGATGCGGCGCAGATCAACGTATTCGAACACCCCGGTGCGCGGGACGTGATCCGCCGCGAAGAGTTCGAACGCCAGGGCGCGACCCAGGCCAAGGACGTGCTCAACCGCATCCCCGGCGTCAACGCCCCGGACAACAACGGCACCGGCAGTCATGACATGGCGCTGAACTTCGGCATTCGCGGCCTCAACCCGCGTCTGGCCTCGCGCTCCACGGTGTTGATGGACGGCATTCCGGTGCCGTTCGCGCCATACGGTCAACCGCAGTTATCGTTCGCGCCGATCAGTATGGGCAACATGGACGCGGTGGACGTGGTGCGCGGCGGTGGTGCGGTGCGTTACGGACCGCAGAACGTCGGTGGCGTGGTCAACTTCGTGACCCGCGCCATTCCCGATGCACCAACGGTCAAGGGCGGTTTCCAGACTGAAACCAGTCCGTCCTCCAGTCACGACGGCTTCAAAACCACCGGCAATCTGCTGGCCGGCGGCACCGCGGATAATGGCCTGGGCGGCGCGCTGCTGTATTCCGGCACCCGCGGTGGCGACTGGCGCGAGCACAGCGATACCGAAATCGACGACCTGATCCTCAAGGGCAAGTATCAACTCGACGAGGCCAACAGCTTCAACGCGATGGCCCAGTATTACGAAGGCAAAGCCGACATGCCCGGCGGTTTGAACGTCGCCGATTACGATGCTGATCCGTATCAATCCACGCGTCCGAAAGACCAGTTCTGGGGCCGTCGCACGATGTTCAATTTCGGCTATCGCTATCAGGAAGATCGCCGCGAGTTCACCGCCAACACCTTCTTCACCAAAACCCTGCGCAGCGGTTATCTGGATCAGGGCACGTTCCTGTCGCTGTCGCCTCGCGAGTACTGGGTGCGTGGCCTGGAAACCCGCTTTGCCCAAGGCTTCGATGTCGGCCCGACCAGCCATGAAGTCGGCGTCGGCTATCGCTACATCAACGAGGCCGGCCACGAACTGCGCTATCGCACGCCGATTGCCAGCAATGAATTGCCGACCACCAACAGCCGCAACGACCGCGACACCCGTGGCGGCACCGAAGCCAATGCGTTCTTCGTCGATGACCGGATCGACATCGGCAAGTGGACCCTTACGCCGGGCATCCGCTACGAGATGATCGAATCGCAGCAGACCAACAACCTGACCAAAGTGAAGTACAAGGGCGATTACAACACCGCGCTGCCGGCGTTGAACGTGCTCTATCATCTGACCGACAGCTGGAACCTGTACGCCAACACCGAAGGCTCGTTCGGCAGCGTGCAATACAGCCAAATGCCTAACCGGGTGACCAGCGGCGAAGTCAAACCGGAGAAGGCGCGGACCTGGGAGTTGGGCACCCGTTACGACAACGGTGCACTCAGGGCGGAAATCGGCGCGTTCCTGATCAACTTCGACAACCAGTACGAAAGCAACCAGACCAACGACTCGGTAATCGCCAGGGGCGAGACGCGGCATCAGGGTATCGAGTCGAGCATCAACTATGCCCTTGAAGACTTGAGTCCGGCGCTGGCCGGTTTTGATGTCTACGCCACTTATGCCTATGTGGACGCGACCATCCGCGAAGACGGGTCGAACAAGGGCAATCGTGTGCCGTTCTCCTCAAAGCACAAAGGCACGCTTGGCGTCGGTTACACCGAAGGCGCGTGGAAGCTCAACTTGGACAGCAGCTACCAGAGCGACCAGTTCGCCGACAACGCCAACACTTCGAAGGAAAGCGCCGACGGCAGCACCGGGCGGATTCCGGGCTACATGCTGTTCAGCAGCCGTGCAGCGTATGACTTCGGGCCGAAGTTGTCGGATTTGAACGTGGCGGTGGGGGTGAAGAACATCTTCAACCACCAGTACTTCACCCGTTCGTTTGATGACAACAACAAGGGCAAGTATGTGGGGGAACCAAGGACGGTATATGTGCAGACGTCGGTTGCGTTCTGATCGACCAGTAGCTTCAGCCATAACGCACACCCTGTAGCAACTGGCGAAGCCTGCATCCGTGTAGGTACTGTCGAGTGAAACGGGGCTGCGATCTTTTGACTTTGATTTTTTAAAACAAGATCAAAAGATCGCAGCCTCATTTCACTCGACAGCTCCTACAGGGGGACTTGTCGTGGTTGAGATTAAGGGGAGCCAAAACAAAAACGGGCCTGCATAAGCAGACCCGTTTGTCAGTGGAAAGGTGAAAGGTGACTCAGGCCTCAGCCGTTTTGCGCAGCCTGTTCGTTTTCGAGAAACTCTTCTTCCAGCAGCACGTCAGCATGTGCGCCCCGTTCAAATGGGACGACAGCGGCACGTGGTTTGCCCCGCAGTTTGCCGAACAGATGGTCCAGTGCATGTTCAAGTTTGGTGGCCGCCCCGTCGATCGCTTGTTCAAGGGTATCGGCTTTATGGGTCACAGAAATTGGTTGATGGCCTTTAGGCCGCGCTTCCAGCTGGCAGCGCATGTCATGCGGTCCAGGCTTGTCGCCGTTCTCGTCCCGCAGGTGAACCTCGACGCGGGTCAGGTCCTCTTCATAACGTTCGAGCGTGCTCTCAATGGTAGTACGTACCCACTCCTCCAGTCGGATGCTGCTTTGAATATGGTTATCGCTGTTGACTTGGATTTGCATAGTTCATCCCTTATTTCAGCTAGCTCGCGAGAGGTCGGTCGGCTGGCCCTTGGGCGTCATCACCGTGACCTCTTACTTACACAATCGGTCTGTGCGCTGAACATTTCAACCCCTAAAAAAAGATAAATTTTCATACGCAAAAAAAGCCGGACAAGGAGCAAAAGCGCTGTTAAGGTCGGGAGTTGGGTCGCATCGCTTCTTTGTCACAATTGCTCACATCTGCTGTTCCGCCAGTGGATGCAGACTCCGGAAAATCCCCGCCTCTTCCACCAGCCAGTCATGCACCGCACGCACGCCCGGATGGCTCAGCGCCCCCGGCGCATACAGCAGCACGTAGCGTTTGTGGTTCGGCACCGCCAAGCCAAACGGCACAATCAACGTCCCCCGTTCCAGCTCATCGTTCAGCAACGTTCGCCGCGCAATCGCCACGCCCATGCCGGCAATCGCCGCTTCGATGGTCAGGTGATTGCGATTGAACGTGTGCCCGCGCCGTACGTCGGCGCCCTCGAAGCCGATGGCGTTGAGGTAGAACTCCCATTCCGCGTACTCATAGCTGCCGCGCCAGGCGGTGATGTCGTGCAGCAACGGAAAGTGCACCAGGTCCGCCGGGCCGTGCAGCGGCGGGCGGCCGCGCAACAGGCTCGGGGCGCACACCGGGAAGATCTGCTCGTCGAGCAAGGCTGTGGATAACAATCCGGGGTAACTGCCGTCGTTCAGGTCGATGGCCAGATCGAAGTCGCCCTCGTGCAACGGCACGCTGCTGTCCTCGGCCACCAGGCGCAGTTGAATGTCCGGAAAACGCTGCTGCAAACGCGGCAGGCGTGGGGTCAGCCACTTGCTCAGGAAGGATGGAATTGAGCGCAAACGCAAAATCCCGCTGATCATCCCGGCGTCCAGTCGTCGCAATTCTGCATCGATGCTGCCGTAAGCCTCGTTGACCGTAATGGCCAGTCGCTGGCCCTCAGCGCTTAATTCCACGCCGCGCGCGCGCCGATGAAACAGGCGAAAGCCCAGGCGTTCTTCCAGTTGTCGGATTTGCTGGCTGACCGCACCCGGTGTGATGTGCAGTTCTTCGGCGCAACGGGTGAACGACAAGTGCCGCGCGGCACAGGAAAACACGTGCAGCCAGACATAGGTCTGGGCATGCAATTGACGACTCATCGTTTAGTCCTGCTAAAGGCTGTCTTAGGAAGTTTCGTTGGTCACGTAGGACCGAGGTGGGCAGTATCGCCGACATTGCGCTTGTCCTACAAAAATGGCAGCGATTTCTCTTCCATTGCTTGTATAGGCTTTAGCATGGCTATCAGTGTTTTCGATCTCTTCAAAGTCGGCATCGGTCCGTCCAGTTCCCACACCGTCGGCCCGATGCGCGCCGCCGCGACCTTCGCCCAGGCCCTGATTGACCAGCATTTGCTGGCCGACGTGCGGCGGGTGGAAATCCGTCTCTACGGCTCCCTGTCGGCCACCGGCGTCGGTCACGCAACCGACCGCGCCTGCGTCATGGGCTTGATGGGCGAATGGCCGGACAGCATCGATCCGACCTCCATCGACAGCCGAATCCAGACACTGCGCGAAACCAACGAACTGTCCCTGGCCGGTAAAACGACCATCGCCTTCAACTGGCAACGCGATCTCCTGCTGCTCGACGAGAGCCTGCCCTACCACCCCAACGCGATGTCTCTGACAGCCTTTGCCGAAACCGGTGAGTTGTGGGAGCAAACGTACTACTCGGTTGGCGGCGGTTTCATCATTGAAGCGGCCGAAGCCGAGTCCGGCATCGCACCGACCAGCGACGTGGTGCTGCCGTACGATTTTTCCAGCGCCGCCGAGTTGCTCAGGCTTTGCAACCAGCACGGCCTGCGGGTTTCCGAGCTGATGATGGCCAACGAACTGGCCTGGCGCAGCGAAGCTGAAATCCGTCAGGGATTGCTGCATATCTGGTCAGTGATGCGCGAGTGCGTCGAGCAAGGTTTGCGCCACGAAGGCATCCTACCCGGCGGTCTGAATGTTCCGCGGCGCGCGGCGAAATTGCACCGCAGCCTGTTGGAAATCGGCAAACCGAATGTCATCACGTCCACCCTGTCGGCGATGGAATGGGTCAACCTGTTCGCCCTCGCCGTAAACGAAGAAAACGCGGCGGGCGGACGAATGGTCACCGCACCTACCAACGGCGCGGCGGGGATCATTCCGGCAGTGCTGCACTACTACATGAAATTCAACCCGGACGCGTCGGACGATGACGTGGTCGCGTTCTTTCTGGGCGCGGCGGCCGTGGGCATTCTGTGCAAGAAAAACGCCTCGATCTCCGGCGCCGAAGTTGGCTGCCAGGGTGAAGTCGGCTCGGCCTGCGCCATGGCCGCCGCCGGTCTGGCGGACGTGCTCGGCGCCACACCGGAGCAACTGGAAAACGCCGCTGAAATCGGCCTGGAACACAACCTTGGCCTGACCTGCGACCCGGTCGGCGGCCTGGTGCAAGTGCCGTGCATCGAGCGCAATGCCATCGCCGCCGTGAAGGCGATCAACGCCACGCAAATGGCCCTGCGCGGCGACGGCAAGCACTTCATTTCCCTGGACCGGGTGATCCGCACCATGCGCGATACCGGCGCCGATATGCAGGACAAATACAAAGAGACTTCACGAGGCGGCCTGGCAGTGAGCTGGGTGGAGTGCTGACCGGCATTCCCTGACCGTCCGTAACACGTGAGCCCGAGCAAGAATAATAACGAGGCCCCAAACGATGACCGATGTACGTACACCTGCTGCCGATAATCCCGCTGTAGACCTGACACGCAATACCGAAATTGCCCACAAAGGCTGGAGTAAATTCGACACCACCTGGATGCTTGGCCTCTACGGCACGGCGATTGGCGCGGGCACGTTGTTCCTGCCGATCAACGCCGGCGTCGGCGGTTTCTGGCCGCTGTTGATCCTGGCGCTGCTGGCGTTCCCGATGACCTTCTTCGCCCACCGTGGCCTGACCCGCTTCGTGCTGTCCGGGCGTTCGGGCGACATCACCGAAGTGGTGGAAGAACACTTCGGCATCGGCGCCGGCAAGCTGATCACGCTGCTGTATTTCTTTGCGATCTTCCCGATTCTGCTGGTGTACAGCGTGGCGCTGACCAACACCCTGAGCAGTTTCATGGAGCACCAGTTGCACATCGCCCCGCCGCCCCGGGCGATTCTCTCGCTGGTACTGATCCTCGGTTTGATGGCCATCGTGCGTTGCGGTCAGGGCGTGATCGTCAAATGCATGAGCGTGCTGGTTTACCCGTTCGTCGCGGCGTTGCTGCTGCTCGGCCTGAGCCTGATCCCGAACTGGAACGGCGCGTTCTTCGCCACCGCCAGCGAAGGCATGCCGTTGCCGCTGTTCTTCAAGACACTGTGGCTGGCGATTCCGGTGATGGTGTTCTCGTTCAACCATTCGCCGATCATCTCGGCGTTCGCGGTCGAGCAGAAACAGCGCTACGGCGCCCAGGCCGAACGTAAAAGCAGCGGCATCCTCGCCATCGCCCACGCGATGATGGTGGTGACGGTGATGTTCTTCTGCTTCAGTTGCGTGCTGGCACTGTCGCCGGCTGATCTGGCGGCCGCCAAGGCGCAGAACATCTCGATCCTTTCGTACCTGGCCAACCACTTCCAGACTCCTGTCATCGCTTACGCCGCGCCGTTGATTGCGCTGGTGGCGATCACCAAATCCTTCCTCGGCCACTACATCGGTGCCAGCGAAGGCTTTCAGGGCCTGATCGTGAAAAGCCTGCGCGGCCGTGGCCGGGTGATGTCATCGAGCTGGCTGAACCGCGTGACCGCACTGTTCATGATTCTCAGCTGCTGGGCCGTCGCCACGTTCAACCCGAGCATCCTCGGCATGATCGAAACCCTTGGCGGGCCGATCATCGCGTGCCTGTTGTTCCTGATGCCGATGTACGCCATTCGCCGCGTGCCGGCCTTGCGCCAGTACTCCGGGCAAGCATCGAACGTGTTCGTGGTGTTGATTGGATTGATTGCACTGTCTGCGATCATCTATTCATTCCTGCCCTGAATCGGGCAGGCAAAAAGAAGGCGGGCCGTGGCGCCCGCCTCTTTTTTGCCGTGTACGTTGTTCGACACTTTTCCCGGCATGGCCCTTGCTATGCCCTATGTAGGAGCTGCCGCAGGCTGCGATCTTTTGCTCTTTAGCGCTATCAAGGATGCCGAAGATCAAAAGATCACAGCCTTCGGCAGCGCCTACGCGACACGGATGAAAGCGCATGAACATGGAATGCCGATGGTCTGGTCTTGCGAACCAACCCGATCATGGCCGGTCAACAACTGCACGTTCAATCAGGCGGTGACGCATCATGGACAACCCTTTTCAGCTCATTACCGATGCCTTTGCACCGGATTATCAGATCAACCTGAGCATTCAGGGTCTGGACGGCAGCATCATGCTGACCCTGTCCAACGGTGGCCGCGTGGTGGCCAAACGCATGATCAGTGCCGAACAACGCAATGACCCCAAGCGCCTCAAGCGCCTGGTGCAAAGCATTCAGTTCGGTATCGCCATCGAACAGGGCCACAGCGCCGTGGCTATCCTTGAAGCCATGACCGACGGCGACAATCGCAACCTGCCGCCGCCTCAAGTCAAAGGTCACGCACGGCCAGCCATGCGTCTTTAAAGCTCGCCCTTCTACCCTTCCGGGCACTGATCGGTCGGAAGGGATGCGGTGACTATCACGTATCGACGAAAGAGTCGCCTACGCGTTTTGCTCGGTAATTCGTATTAATAGCTGTTCAATTAAATCACTGACTTCACGTTGGCGGAGTGCGCGAGCCTCTCTGAACTCCTCGTCCTCGCCCAATTCAAACTTCGCAACGGAGACGGGCCCATCCAACCTGTAACCTTCGATATCACCGTTGCCAACAAAGCGCCTGCGCAGAATATCGAGTGTTTTACTCAGCACGTCTGGATGCCGACCTTGTTGCGCCTTGACCATCGCGACCACCACTGCATCGAGGCCAAGATCTGAATGCTCGATGCAGTACACAAGATCATGGGCATCCTTACGCTCGTTTCGCTGATCGAACGCCAGTGACTTTAAACAAGTGAAACTCACCACGTCAGCGTACTTGATCCACTCCGTAGCCACGCCGTTTCCACCGAGCAACTCTGCGCATATCTCGACCCGTTGATGGTGATCAAAAACCATGGATGAGTGGGGAATATTAAGCGCGGAAATCGTACCTTCCGTTGGCAGGGCCTGAACCTTTCCACCAGATATCTCAGGCGCATCGGCAAGTAGTTCAAGAACCATGAGCACACCATGCTCAGTCCTGGTCTGCCAACGCCACGACAACTTGCGCCCTTGCTCATTGACTGAGCGCTCGAAGCCATTTTTTTTGAAATTTTCCTCAAGCGTGTGGTACGCCTGAGTATCGGTGAGGATCGCAAGATCGATCACTACATCGACATCACTGGTTCCCGCATGAGCAGGTACAGCCGGGGGTCGGGCCCTCACGAGATAGCGCGGCACTAACCCGCCTATTAAAAAAACGGACTCCTTCCACGGTCCCAGCCCCCGCATGAGCGTGACCAGGACTCGCTCGCAATCGAGTGTGTAGTTAGCGCTGTATCCACCCGAGGTCTGAGGCTTCATCATCAGAAACCAATCCTTTCTTTTCGTAAGTGTTCGGCGAGTTCACGGGCGCGTCCTTCACCCTTCAAAAGGTCAAGATAGACCCGCACAGGGCTCGCCAAAGTTATTGATTCGATATCTTGAGTTTCCAGAAAGTCGTTGTCGTTCTTCGACTCGATGATAATCAGGTTTGCCCCCTCTGTAACGGCTCTCGCCCCCAGATCACGCAGCGACAAATCGGCCGTCCAACCTGGTTGTAACAGGCACCGCACCTGGGAAATATTGGTAAGGAAAGGGGAATAACGCTGGGCCGCAGCCTCGTGAGTAACCGCATACTCTGCGCCATTGTTCACGAAAGCTTCGGCTATCCGTTCAATCAGCTTGTCGCCCTTGTAACCCGGAACGTAATAGCGACTAACGGGTGGCGAAGGAAGCTCGGTCAACTGTTTGCTCCACGCATTCAGTAGTTCTGCGGGAGCAGAAAGTCTTCGCTCTTTACTGGGTCCTTGGCCTCTCGTTTCAAGCCATTCGTAACGTTCCAGAGTGGTCAACACGCCTGATACGGTTGCTGCCGAAACCTTTGCCAGAGTGGCCAGTTGATTCACCCCGAACCACTGAAAAGGATGATTCAGCAAATGGTGGATGACTTGAGCTCGTCGCCCTGAATAGAAACTCTTGGCCGCCTTTTTTTCCGACTTGGAGCCGGGTCTGTCGACATAAAAAAAAGCGTTTGGCGTTGAAAGGCAAATACTCCCCCCGCCCACGAAGTAACCGACTTGGGCTTCTTCCAACAACTTCCTGGCGCCCGGGGAAATCGAGTCAGCGGCCAATAGAATAAGGCTCTGGTCGTCCCTGGCACCCTTTGCGGCGGCCGCATGCTGGACCCACAGAAACTGTTGCACATCCCGGGGAAAGATTGTTCTCTTGCATTCGATCAAGAGCTGCACTTGGTCAGACCCGATAGTCAGATCGATGGAGGGTACAGCGTCGGAATCACGATGGACTGGGTCATTCGCAAATCGCACATTTGGAAGATTCGCCAAAGTTTCTAATAGCTCGCTGACGAGTTTGTCGTTATCTATGTTCATACCCCCCCCTAATTCACTGCACAGCAAACATCGCTATTTATCAGAATATTCAGCATAAAATGCATATTTACTGCGCAGCAAATATCGCCTCAATCGAATCTAGCGCTAACCCTATCCTTAGGCAAGGCATGAATTTGTCAAAGCTCGCCCTTCTCCACCTCGGGATGTTCACCGGAGCCCGCGCCGATCTTGCGCTGCGGGTTCTCGATCTTCACCGAGGGGAATTGCGACGAGGCGTAACGCACCACCAGAATCGAAAACGCCAACAGCAGAATCCCGCCGCAGAGGTAGATGATGCCGATGTCCGGCGGGTTGTGGTGCGAGACGTTGGAGATCAGCAGACGCGTCAGCGCAGTGATCGCCACGTAGATCAGGAAGCGCACGGGCATGTGGTTGGTCTTGAAGTAAATCCCGACCATCGCCCCCAATTCCAGGTAGATGAACAGCAGCAAGATGTCATCGATCTTGATGTGCCCCGCCTCGATCATCTGCAAAAACTCCATCACCGCCGCCCACGCGGTCACCGCACCGATGGCAAACAGCGCCAGGTAGTGGAAGGTCTCGACGAACAGGTTGCCCAGGGACTCGGCCAGTTGATGCACATTCTGCCGCAGGTTCTCGGCCCAGTTGATTTTCACGATGATTCTTCCTTAGCTCGGTTCGAGCGGATGATGCGGGTTGGACGTGACGGTTGTTCTGCATGCAGAAAAAAGGCCAGCGGCTGGAAATTGAGATGATGGCCGCGTGACATGAGACACTTCGGCGGTGATTGGACCGACGCCTTCGCGGGCAAGCCTCGCTCCTACAGGTTCGATGTGATCTGTAGGAGCAAGGCTTGCCCGCGAATGGGGCGACACGATGCACCTGAACAAATGCCAAATTCGGTCTACATTGAAATGCCACTACCCAAAGCGCAGGGATTCGCTTATCCTTTTCGCTGTATATAGATACAGTAGTCGCGAAGACAACTTAATGTGAAGGCATGTGAGGTGGTGAATGGCCGTCGAAGTGGTATACCGCAGCAGCCGAGATCTGGAGCGCTTGTTCATGGATAAAGCCGAAGCTGACCGTCATGACAAAATGCTCGAACTGGCCGAATTGCTGGCTGAAGTGTTGCAAAAAGCCGTGCCATCCCTGAGCGAGCAGCAAGTGGAAGAAGCTGGGATCTACATGGCGAAGAACCGTGATGTGTTCGCCAAGGCGTTCAAGAGTCAGCCGGACGCACTGTCCGAACTGCTGAGTGCGCCTGCTGAAGTGGCTGAACCTGTAGAGGTGGTTGAAGCCGCCGAGCCGGTCAAGCCTGCGAAAGCAGTCAAAGCCGTCAAGTAAGCAATGCCCGAATTGAATAGGCCCTGAGTCGAATGGCTCAGGGCCTTTTTAATGCCCGAAAATCAAAGATCAAAATCAAGATCAAAAGATCGCAGCCTTCGGCGACGCCCACAGGCGCGTAGGAGCTGCCGAAGGCTGCGATCTTTTGACCATGCTCTTCAAATCACCGATACAAAACCTTCTCCGCCAACTCATCCGCCACCCGTGCCGGCGAGCGTTTTTCCGCCTGGGCATGCGCAAAGACTTCGGTCAGCCGCGAGGCGATTTTCGACAAGTGCGCGGTGATGGTCGCCAGCTCTTCGCCACGGTGTTTGAGCGAAACGTAGATCAGCCCGCCAGAATTGATCACGTAATCCGGCGCATACAGAATGCCGCGCCGTTCCAATTGGTCGGCAACGTCCAGGTGCGTCAGTTGGTTGTTGGCCGAGCCAGCCACCGCCGAGCAGCGCAGTTGCGTCACGCTGTGGCTGTTGAGCACACCGCCCAAGCCGCACGGCGCAAGGATGTCGCACGGGGTGCTGAGCAGCGCATCGTTGGCGATCGGATGGGCGCCGAGTTGTTCCATGGCCAGTTGCACCTTGCCGTGATCGATGTCGCTGACCAGCAGTTCGGCACCGGCAGCGTGCAGTTGTTCGGCCAGGGCATAACCGACGTTACCCAAGCCTTGAATGGCCACGCGCAAACCTTCGAGGTTATCGCTGCCGAGCCGGGCCATGGCGGTGGCACGAATACCGGTGAACACGCCCATTGCCGCGTGAGGCGCGGGGTCCCCCGCCGAGGTGGTGCTGGTGACGTATTGGGTTTGTTGGGCGATGCAATCCATGTCCGCCACCGAGGTGCCGCTGTCGATAGCGGTGATGTAGCGGCCGTCGAGTTGGTTGATGCAACGTCCAAACGCTTCGAACAGCGCGCCACGGTTTTCGACATGGGCCGGGCGCACGATCACAGCAACGCCGCCACCTTGGGCCAGGCCGGCCAGGGCGGCCTTGTAGCTCATGCCCTGGGCGAGGCGCATAGCGTCCTCGACGGCGGATTCGTCGCTGGGGTAGGCAAGGTAACGACAACCGCCCAGGGCAGGCCCCAAACGGCTGTTATGAATGGCAATCACTGCCTTCAACCCGGTGACCGGGTCTACGCTAAGGTGTAGCGATTCAAGGCGAGTGCTTTGCATGAGAGCGAACATCGTCGGGCTCCCGAATCACTTCTGGTAGTCGCCAGTATAGGCTTGCGCCCGAAAATTGCTGAAGCGCACCGGAATAAGCCGCGCGCCTTTGAGGGCTTTCGGACATAACCTGTAAACGCCTGTGTGCAGCACTGGACGAAAACCGGTGACGGGGCTAAAACGAGGCATGCCCCGGAGATTTTGATGACCCCGCGCCAACGCTTTTTCGCCTGCCTGCAACGTTCACCGCCCGCTCTGTTCGAGGCGGCGCTGTGGATTGCGGCCGAACACGATGCAGAAATGAATCCCGAGCTCTTACTGGCAGACTTCAAGGAGCTGCAACAGCGGGTCAGTGCAGGCCTGCCGATGCTGCCGGTCAGCGAGCTGGCCCAGCCGTTGTTGCGACGGATGAATGACCTGGGGTTCGCTCAGGACGATTTCACCCCGCTACGCCCGCAAGTGGCATTGATTCACAAAGTGCTGGAACGCCGTCGCGGCCAGCCACTGGCCTTGGGCCTGATTGCGCTGGAGCTGGCCAGAAGACTGGAGATCCCCATGGTCGGGGTCAACTTCCCCGGGCATTTCCTGCTGCGCGTGCAGGGCGCCGATCATCTGCTGGACCCATGCGGCGGGCGCCGGTTGTACCCCAACGACTGTCGCGACTTGCTGCAACGCCAGTACGGTCCGAACATCAAACTCAGCGCCGAGCATTTGCTCACGGCTGACCCGGTGCACATGCTCCAGCGCCTGTCACGCAACCTGCGCCAGTTGCACCTCACCAACGATGACTACATCGGCGCCCTGGTGGACGCCGAGCGTGTGCTGGAGCTGGGCAACGGCAGCGCCTCCGACTACCTGGCGCGGGCCAGTCTCTATCAGCGGCTCGACTGCCCGAACGCCGAGCGCTTCGATCTGGAACATGCACTGCTGCTCAGCGACGACCCGATCCAGCGGATTCGCCTGACGGAACGCCTGGGGCACCTGCCGCCCAACTCCGTCGTTCACTGATCGCAGAACCCTGTGGGAGCGGGCTTGCTCGCGAAAGCGCCCGTTCAGTCGACATCGATATTAGCTGACACGACGCCTTCGCGAGCAAGCCCGCTCCCACCTTTGTTCGGGGTTGTTTCTGATGGCGAACGCACCTGGATGATAAACAACGCCGCAATCACCGCCGGTATCGCGCAGAAGAAGAAAATCTGCTGCACCGGAATGTGCATCGCCAGCAGCATGCTGCCAAACAGCGGCCCGAGGATCGAACCGAATCGTCCCACGCCCAGCGCCCAACCGGTGCCAGTAGCGCGGACCTGCGCCGGGTAGAAATTACTGGCGAAGGCATTGAGGGTCAGTTGCCCGCCGATGATGCAGAACCCGGCGGCAAACACACTGGCCACCAGATAACGCGGGTTGTCATGATTGAGGCCCAGCAGAATCGTGCACAGTGCTGCCGCAGCCAGCACGCATGACAACAGGCGTACTTTGCTTTTGAGGCGGTCAGCGAACCAGGCCATGCAGATCGCGCCGACAGTGCCGGCGAACAGGAACATCGAGGTCACCAGGTTGGCTTCATTGAGTTTCAAGCCACTTTCCAGCAACAGCGTCGGCAGCCAACTAATCATGAAATACAACAGGATCAGGCTGACGAAAAAGGTCGCCCAGATCAGTAAGGTCGGGCGTGCATAACCGTTACGGAACAACTCCAGCACCGTCAGTTTGCTGCCCTGCTCTTGCTCGTTTTGCGTGATTGATGCGGCGGGTGGTTGCCAGTCCGGCAGCATCCGCGCGGTGACTTTGCGCAAGCGTGCGTAAGCGTGCGTAAGGTGGTGCATCACGCAGCAAACGCGGCAAGGACTCAGGCAGAAACCAGGCCAGAAAAGGGAACAGCAGCAACGGCGTGACACCACCGGCAAGGAACACTGCTTGCCAGCCGAAGCTGTCGATAAACCCCGCTGCGACAAACCCGCCCGCTGCCCCGCCGAAAGAAAACCCGCAAGCCGCCAAGGTCACCATCAAGGTGCGCAGACGTGGCGGCGAATATTCCGACATCAACGCCATGGCGCTGGGCATCGCCCCGCCCATGCCGATCCCGCAAATGAACCGCGCAGCCATCAGGGTATTCAGTGAGTCCGCGAACACCATCAACACCGTGAGGGTGGCGTAGATCAGCACGCAGCACAGCAGAATGCGCCGCACGCCGAAGCGATCCGCCAGCGGCGTGACGGCCAGCGAACCCAGGGTCAGGCCCAACAGGTTGGCGCTGAACACCGGGCCGAACGCGGCTTTTTCCAGACCCCAATCCTGAGCCAGGGCAGGCACCACGTAGCCTAGGACTTGCGCGTCGTAGCCGTCGGTCACCAACAGCAATGCTAGAAGCAACAGGAGCAACCACTGATAACGGGACACAGGACGGGCGTCGAGTGCCGCCCGGAAGCTGGCAATCTGGTTGTGCATCGCAAGGTACCTGTTTTGTTTTTATGGTGTTGATGCCGTCCCGAATCCCTTGTGGGAGCGGGCTTGCTCGCGAAGGCGTCGTGTTAGCCAACATCCATGTCGACTGAACGGGCGCTTTCGCGAGCAAGCCCGCTCCCACAATGGGATTGGTGTGAAGCGTTAAGGGGTATCTGGCTGGTTTGCCGGGTGCGCTTTTATGAACGCTGGATGTGTGACTGCCAACGCCGCCACCCGGCGAATCCGCGGATACGCTTCAAGTGAAATGTTGAAACGTTCTGCCGCATACAACTGCGGGATCAGGTAAACATCCGCCAGCCCCGGCTCATCACCGAAGCAATAACCGGCATCACCGATCAACCGCTCCACAGTCGCCAACCCCTGGCTGATCCAGTGCCCGATCCACTCCACCACTTGCGGCTCATCGTGACCCAACTGGCGCAGTTTGTTGAGCACGCTGACGTTGTGCAGCGGGTGCACATCACAGCCAATCACCGCCGCTACACCACGTTCGTGAGCACGGGCGGCGAGGTCTTTGGACAGCAGCGGCGCCTGTGGATAACGTTCCTCCAGGTACTCGATGATCGCAGGTGACTGGATCAGCAATTCACCTTCGTCTGTACGCAAGGCCGGCACCCGACCTTGCGGATTGACGGCCAGATACAGCGGCTGCCGGTGTTCGCCACCGGGCGGCGCGATCAGGTTGATCGGCAGAGCCTGGTAATCCAGCCCCTTCAATGCCAACGCAATGCGCACCCGGTACGAAGAAGTCGAACGGTAGTAGGTATAGAGTTCCATGACCCGCTCCTCTTAGCGCGCCGGCACGACTTTGCCGCGGCATTCACCGAAACCGATGGAAGCAAAACCGTCGCGGCTGCAACGGGCGCGCAGGATGATTTCGTCGCCATCCTCAAGAAACTTGCGCACTTCGCCCGAGGCCAGTTCGATCGGCTTTTTACCACCGTCGGTGATTTCCAGCAGGCTACCGAACTGACCGTTTTCCGGGCCGGACAAAGTGCCCGAACCAAACAGATCACCGGCCTGCAATTGGCAGCCGTTGACGCTGTGGTGCGCAACCATTTGCGCCACGGTCCAGTACATGTGTTTGGTGTTGCTCAGGGTCAGCCGATGGGCCGGCAGGTTCTGCTCGCGCATGGTTTCGGTGAGTAGCAACACTTCCAGCTCAATATCGAAAGCACCACCGGCCTGATCGCGTTTGTCGAACAGGTACGGCAGTGGTTGCGGGTCCCCTTCAGGGCGTGTCGGTTGCGCGCGACGGAATGGTTCCAGCGCTTCGGCCGTCACGACCCAAGGCGAGATACTGGTGATGAAACTTTTCGACAGGAACGGCCCCAGTGGCTGGTATTCCCAGGCCTGGATATCCCGTGCCGACCAGTCGTTGAGCAGGCAGAAACCGGCGATGTGATCCGCCGCGTCACCAATGGCGATCGAGTCGCCCATCTCGTTGCCCTGGCCGATCCAGATGCCCAGTTCCAGTTCGTAATCCAGGCGTGCGCACGGCCCAAACGTCGGTTCGGTCTGGCCGGCGGGCAGGGTCTGGCCTTTCGGACGACGAACGTCGGTGCCGGACGGGCGAATGGTCGAGGCGCGGCCGTGATAACCGATCGGCACGTACTTGTAGTTCGGCAGCAAAGGGTTGTCAGGGCGGAACAGCTTGCCGACGTTTTGTGCGTGCTCGATGCCGACGTAGAAGTCGGTGTAGTCGTTGATTTTTGCCGGCAGATGCATCACGCAATCCGCGGCCAATGGCAGCAGTTTGGCGCCTTGGGCTTCGATCTTGCCGTGCAGGGTGCTGCCTTCGGCGAACAGTTCCAGCAGGCGTTCGCGCAAAGCAACGCGGGCGTCACGGCCCAGTTCGAAGAAGGCATTGAGCTGACCGCCACGGGTCGCTTCGACCGCCGTGCGCGCGGCGCCGTCGAACAGACCGGCGTCCAGCGCCGCTTCCAGATCGAAAATATGCTCGCCGATAGCCACGCCGCTGCGCGGTGCCGAACCCTTCACGCTGAACACGCCCAAGGGCAGGTTCTGCAACGGGAAATCGGTGTGGCCGTTGGCGGAGGCAACCCAGCTACGAGGGATGGAAGTCTGAGTCATGGGTTATCTCCGGGTCGGGTCGAAAGTGACGGGCAGCGTGGCCCAGCAGGCGTCGTAGTTGGATTGCAGTTGTGAGCATTCGAGGGCGAACTGGCTCGGGCGCAGCACCTGACTGGTCTCGAACATGAAGGCCATGGTGTTGTCGATTTTCGCTGGCGCCAGCTCGGCGTTGATCGCTTTGGTGCAGCTCTCGCCATCGGGGCCGTGGGCGCTCATGCAGCTGTGCAGCGAGGCACCACCGGGCACGAAGCCTTCGGCCTTGGCGTCGTATTCGCCCTTGATCAGGCCCATGAATTCGTTCATCAGGTTGCGGTGGAACCACGGCGGCCGGAAGGTTTTCTCGGCCACCATCCAGCGTGGCGGGAAAATCACGAAGTCGAGGTTGGCCAGGCCGTGAACGCTGGTCGGCGAGGTCAGGACGGTGAAGATCGACGGGTCCGGATGATCGAAACTCACGGTGCCGATGGTGTTGAAACGGCGCAGGTCATATTTGTACGGCACGTTATTGCCGTGCCAGGCCACCACGTTCAGCGGCGAATGATTGAGCTCGCAGCCCCACAACTGGCCGAGGAATTTCTGCACCAGGGAGGTCGGTTGCTTGAGGTCTTCGTAATGGGCCACCGGGGTCAGGAAGTCCCGTGGGTTGGCCAGGCCGTTGCTACCGATCGGCCCGAGGTCCGGCAGGCGCAATGGCGCGCCATGGTTTTCGGCAATGTAGCCCCGGGCTTGCGGGTCGAGCAATTCGACGCGAAATTTCAGACCGCGCGGCAGCACGGCGATTTCCAGCGGTTCCAGCTCCAGCACGCCGAGTTCGGTGGCAATGCGCAGACGCCCCAGCTCCGGCACCAGCAGCAATTCGCCGTCGGCATTGAAGAACACGCGCTCCATGGAGCGGTTGGCGCGATAGCTATAGATGCTGATCCCGGACGGTTTTTCCGCGCCCGAGTTGGCGGCCATGCTCACCAGCCCGTCGATGAAATCGGTCGGTTCGCTCGGCATGTCCAGCGGGTTCCAGCGCAGCCGGTTGGGGGTCACTTCACCCAAGGGGCCGCCGGCCAGTTGCCGGTCCAGTTTGACGAACGCCGGGTGATTGGCCGACGGCTGAATGCGGTACATCCAGGTGCGCCGCGCTTCGCTGCGGGCCATGGTGAACGCAGTGCCGGAGAACAGCTCGGTGTAGAGACCGTACGGGACTTTTTGCGGGGAGTTCTGGCCGACGGGCAATGCGCCAGGCAACGCTTCGCTGCTGAATTCGTTGCCGAAGCCTGACTGGTAAGCCAGCGCTGGCGTCGTTGAATCGAGGTTCATGGAGCCTCCTGAACAGGGAGTAGGCAATAGCCTGTCGCTCTGTTGCAGAGGTCTTGGCACGCCCGGGTTATTTTTATCGTAATCCAATTACGCTTAACGTAATTTGATTGGTATTGACCGTCAAGCTATAAAGACGCCCATTCGTCCCGGGATCACACCGCCTCCATGGAAAAGCCGCGCAACAACGATAAACAGAAAGTCCGCTCGGCCGAGGTCGGCACTGACATCCTCAAGGCCCTGGCTGAACTGTCGCCGTCGACTTCGTTGTCGCGCCTGGCCGAACACGTGCAGATGCCGGCGAGCAAGGTTCACCGTTATTTGCAGGCGCTGATTGCCAGCGGTTTTGCCGAGCAGAACACCGCCACCAACCATTACGGCCTTGGCCGCGAAGCCCTGCGCGTGGGCCTGGCTGCACTCAACAGTATGGACGTGCTGAAAGTCGCCGCCCTGCCCCTGGCTGAGCTGCGCGATGACTTGAACGAAACCTGCTTTTTAGCGGTGTGGGGCAATCAGGGCGCGACCGTGGTGCACATCGAGCCGGCGGTGCGAGCGGTGACGGTGGTGACTCAATTGGGGTCGGTGCTGCCCTTACTCAGTTCGTCCACCGGGTTGGTGTTCAGCGCGTTTTTGCCCAATCGGGAAACCGTGGAATTGCGCGAGCTGGAAATCCAGGCCAGTGCAGCGCATGCACTGGCTGACGAGCAGGTCTACGCGACCTTGTGTGAACAGATCCGCGAACGTGGCTTGCACCACGTTCACGGCTTGCTGATGCCCGGCGTCGATGCGTTGTCCGCGCCGGTGTTCAATGCCGTGGGCAACGTGGCAGCGGTGCTGACCATCGTTGGCCCGACTTCGCTGTTCCACGCGGATGAAGACGGCCCGGCGGCGCAGCGTTTGCTGGCGGCGACTCGGGCCGTGAGTTGGCGGATGGGTTATCACCCAACACCTGAGCGCTAAAATCGAAGCAATGAAAAGAGGCACTGATCAGTGCCTCTTTTTAACTGCGTAAAACTACGTGTTCGTTGCGGGTATTAACTCATGCGAGTGGTTGCCATCCCGTGCGTACTTGGAATCGTTTGGCTGGCCACATAAGTCAGATAATTTGCGCCGACGGTTACCCCGGTCGCGGTGGAAACAAGGTTGGCGTAATCGTTTATCTTCGAGAAGGTATCCATGCCGGCGCCGATTCCACCGACGCCCGATGCCTTGCCCAGATATGCAGTGATAAGCCCTACCCAGGCCGCGGCGAAGTGAGCATTCGCCGCTTTATCATCACCATTATTGTAGGCGCCTATTCCTTGCACGATGGAACGTGTGGCTTTCAGCAGGCTTGCCACCAATCCCACCGGAGGAATGAACAGCGAGGCAACATCAGCGACAAACTCGACCACAATCATCGTGTCGCGCCAGAACGCTTCGGAAAAACTCGTAGTCTGATGATCTACATCGGCAATAAAGCGATCCACCATCGGCGCGTATTCATAGTGAAGAGCGGTAATCGCCATTTTTAACCCGGAAAGCTCGAGCGTTGATTTGCGCTGTCGAATTTCGTGAAAGTAATTCTCCACTGTTGCTCGGTCTTGCAACCGAACACACTCCAGAATGGTGTTTTTTAAAGCGCCGCCACGCAAATCCGCATTGATATCTTCGGCCGTACGGAACATTTCTTCTTCTACCGAGCCTGGTAGGTACAGTATGTTTTCCGAACGCCCGTTGACTGTTCCAGTGAACCAGTAGGCGCCATCTACCCGTTTTCCTTTCAAGTAGCAGCCATATATCCAACCGTTTGAAGGATAAGAGTGGGTGTCAGTATCCAGACGATCCAGGATTGCTTTTAACCAGTTATAACGCTCCGGCGCAAGCTTACCTTTGACTTTCTGAACCAGCGCATCCCTCTGCATCCTGTTCTGCTTGAGCTTGCCATATAAAGCAGCACGAGCTGAACGGTCCTCGGGCTTACCGCCGACGAAGTCTTTTTTCAGATATGCAATATATTTATCACCCGGCAATAAATCGATCAGTTCATTGATGACTGCACCATTGAGCCTATCGAGGTTTTTCCCATCCTTTGATTTGAACGTTGCGGTACGCACCGTATCTTTGATCTGCACCACGACGCTCGCCGCTGGATGAACCCAGGCAAATGCCTGAATAAAAGGGCTGGTATCGGAACGCCACACTTCCCAGTTTATAAAGAGCTGAGTCAGTGTCATGGCACCGTGGCCTAGTGTGCTGTTCTCAAATTAACATTTCTCCGATATTGGCTACACTTCCGGTGTCATCCAACGTTCGGAGAAGCGCAGGTGAACGCACTCAACATTGTCCTCAGTCCAGAAGAGCATGCCGA